>NZ_JBEWLY010000004.1:0-179465 GCF_040534015.1 Novosphingobium kalidii | reverse complement strand
CACGAGCCGCGCCTTTAGCAAAAATCGTGCACAGCCTGTCACCGCACTAAGATCCGACACCTCCGCCTCGGCGCGTTTTTACACAGCCTCGGGCGTGATACGTCGTAAAGGATCGGTGCCTCCGTGGGGCGCCCTCGAGCCGCCCTCCATTTGCATCGGCGATCCAATGGCCGCCAGTCGCGGTCACCAAGCTTTCCGTCCGGTCGATGCTGAAGGCGGCATAGATCGGGCGGGCGCCAACATTGATCCGCACACTGGTCTGGCTTCGACCCATCTTCTTGTCGAGAGGGAGTGTGACGGCCCGGTCACTGGGCTGCGGATCGCGCAGGATGAAAATGGTTCTCCCGGACGGGAAGGTTTCAGGACCGGCAACGCCGTCGGCACCCGCAACAACTTGCCGATCGCTGAATGCTGTGCGGATGTTGAAAAACGCTTCGCCCTCGCCGTAGCGAACTTTCTCGGTCCTAAACGCAATTCTCTCCGGTCCGACGACGTAGACATAGCCAATCATGCTCGACCTCAACTTGATCCGCTCGGCTACGTCCGAATTGACGGCCGGCACGGAGATTCCCTCTGGGGCGAGGCGAAATCGGACAGGTTGATTGTTGATGGTCATGTCAACCGGGTCGCCCATGCGCACGACGAGATCGCATTTCGCCGATCCCGAAGGCCTTGCCGCTGAACAATCAATTGCCGTGAGTAGGACGGACAGCAGCGATGGAAGCACGGAGCACCATATTGCCCCCCCACAGATGCCGCGATCATGAGATCCAACGGCGCTGAGCGATACCTGAATGCGAGGCGGTCTATACCATGATCGCCCTGGGTGACCGTCACATCTCCCAATCCTTCAACTTACTCTGAACGCGACCAATTTCGCCAACACACACTAGCGCTGAGACGGCGCAGATGCACTTACACACCCCGCCGTCAGCAAGAGTCCGAAGTCAGAGGCCGCGCAGCATTGTCGCTTCCTGCAGGGAAAGTAGAGGCGCATCGAACGCCCTGAACCGATAAGCCCCATATACGCGTGCCGGTGAAACTTAAATAGCGTTCCCGGCCCTTCCCGATGTGAGAGCAAGCTCCACGAGGAGCGACTAGTGATTTAGCTGCGGTATGGGTCATTAGTCACCCAAGTTCCGAAGTTTCGGCCCTCGTCTTCATCAATCGACTGCCGCCGGAAGCTCTTGGCCTATAGTTTCCTTGGAATGGCCCACGTCGCTACGGCATGTACTGACCCCAAATTTGTTCACGCCGCTTAGTATGCCACCGGGTAATCTTTGGGAAAATCCTGCCGTGAATAAGCGAGCCGCATGGTCCACGGCAGACCGGGGTCAGTCCAATAGCGGTGCGCGGCCGGCAGCCCCAAAGCGAGCAGGCTCTCCGACGCAATATACATGCTGCCCGCATTGGAATAGACGTCGCCGAGCGTAGGCTGGTGCCTTGCGAACCCAATCGTCAAAAAGCCGTCTTCATCGAAATTGCTGGGATCGGCGAAGATACGGCGCTGCGCCGCCATGGTCGCGGCGCGTACTTGCCCTAGCGGCAGGCTGTCTGGCAACTTCTCGCGCCAAGCCAAATGGCCCAAAGGTTGGTGCACGGCTGTGCGGTAAGTCAGCGAACGTCCAATCGCGGCATAGGCACCGTCCGGACCGATCAGGCGCTCCAGATGCTCACAATAGCGTTGCTCTCGCTTGAGAGCACGCGCAAGTTCTTCGGCTGGCTTGAGGCCGCTGAACGCCGGTTTGCCTGCCGCCATGACCTCTAGGATTTGCACCAACATCGGATGGATGACGTAGCTGTTGTAATAATCGAAGTGGAAAGTCGCGCCGTCGCCGTACCAGCCGTCGCCCACATACCACTCGATAAACTTGCGGATCGACATATCTACGCGCATTGGATCCCATTCCTCGCCGATGGAAAAGAGGAATGCCTCGTTCATCGATGCAAAGAGGATCCAGTTCTGATAAGGTGGATCCACACGACGAAGGTTCTTGATCTCTTCGACGATGCGGCGCTTGGTTGCCGTGCTCAGCGGTTTCCACAGGGCGTCGGGCGCGCGCAGAAGCGCGCTGGTGAAGAATGCAGAATCCACCAGAGCTTGGCCATGGCCGCGCCAGGTCAGGTAATCGGGGCTTTTGGGATCGACGGAGTGCTCGAAGCTTTGCAGGGCCTGCTCCCTAAGCCGTGCGCGCAAACGGCTTTCTTCCGTTTGATCATCGGGCAGAGCCAGCCAAGGCGCCAGACCATCGATCAGGCGGCCGAATGCCTCCAGATAGCCAACGCCGGGGTCACGGCCGTCCCATGTGGGACTAAGTTCTATCTTCCAGTCGCGGCGCAGTTGGCCGCGTGACATTTTTGCCAAGATCGGCTCGGCCATCCGACGTGCCAAGTCGACGGAAAAAACCCGGTCGGCGCGGCCGCTCGGCAAGGCCTCTTCTGGGCCTGGGGCGGTAAGATGCCTGCTGGAGGTTTGTGCAAGTGCTAGCTGCGCACCGGAAGCCGTCAGACCTGCCGCGCTTGCCAGACCGCCGAGGATATGGCGGCGATTAAGCGAATAGTTCAATTGTTGTCTCCCGGCACAGTGAAGTTCAGCCGCTCTCCGGCAACGTAGTCATCCCACTGCTCGCGGGTATGGAATGCGCCTTGACCAAGGTTCCACGCCGAACCCGAATAGTAGACAAACGGCTTTCCAGGCGTGACCCGCAGAAGCACCAGATAGTTGTCTATGTCCTGTCGAACGTCCGCGATCATCGCGGGGTCGACCCGGATCGCCACTGCCATCCGGCCGTGGTCGGCATCCTCAGGTCCCCACCACGAGAAGACGCCCTTTTCTCTATCTGCGGTCATTTCCCCGGCGCCCGGCCCGGTAGTGCGTTTGCCGATGCCGACGCCCACCAGCAGTTCATCCGGCTTATCCGACGAGATGGTCGAAACCATACGCGTGAAATGAGTGCCCAATGGGAGCGTGAACCGGCGCGTCTCCCACACCTTGCGACCTACGTCGACGGGCCATGGCGCATAGTCGACGGCAAAATCGGCCTCCTTTCCGCCGCTCGAAAATATGCGGTGCCTCACGTAGTTCCGGGAGGTCCAAAGCTTGTTGTCATGCCAGATCCCTAGGCCCCCGGCCCCGCGCGTGGTGCCGACATGGAAGAAATCCAGGCCTTCGCCGTGGTAATTGTGCTGATCCCCCGCACGCAGTTGGCGATCTGCATAAGGCCAACGTACATTCTTGCCCCATGAATCCACGCCAGAACCAGAGGGGGGCTCCACAGCCTCGAGCGCATGACCGTATATGCGGTGCGCGGTTCGATCGTTTTCCCACAGCAGGTCATCGAACCGATATGGGGCAAGGGTTACCGTCGCCTGCGCTTCCCGTGAAATCGGCGGTGGCAGAGCATCTATCACGTTGGGCAGCCAGCTTTGCGTCTGCGCCTTCGCGGACGAAGGCTGAGCATTCGCAGCGCCATTAAGTATTCCAGAACCCATGCCGCAAGCGATAAGGCCTGCGCACACAATCGCGTAACTTGTATGACCATTCCACGCCATAGCTCTCCCCTCGCCCGATGTTGTCATACAAATCTACAGCATGATTGCGGTAGTTCGCAAGCTTGTCGGACATCATCGCGCGCACCCCAACCTGTGGTATAGGCTTCGCAATGACGAAACCACCATCCTTGGCTGATGCTCTTTTCCTCAAGTTGGACGCGATGATCCGCTCCGCGCAATTGGCACCGGGCTCGCGCCTACCTTCGCAAAAGGACATCGCCGAGCAAGAGAACGTAAGCCGGACAGTCGTCCGCGAAGCCGTGGCAAGGCTCGAAGCGAAGGGCAGCGTTGTTGCGCGGCGCGGGTCCGGCGTCTTCGTATCCGACGATGCGCGTTATCAAGCGTTTCAAGTTTCGCGTGACGACATGAAGGAACTTGCCGACGTTGTTCGCCTCCTTGAAGTGCGCCTGGCAATCGAGACAGAGATGGCGGCTTTAGCGGCTGCTCGACGGACAATGGCCGATATTCGTGATATGCGTCAGGCCCTCAACGACATGACCTTGGCCGACGATCCCATCGATTCAGCTGCCGCTGACACGCGGCTTCATATGGCGATCGCGCGCGCAACGAAGAATGAGAATTTTGTCAAATTGGTCGACTTTCTTGGCGTGCGCCTTGTGCCCCCTCGCAGCCTTTATCTGCGCGACCAACCTGTGGAAGCGCAGCAAGCCTATTCCGAAAAAGTCTTCAAGGAACATGAGGCTATAGTCGACGCGATCGTACGGATGAATTCGGACGGCGCACGAGAGGCCGCACGCCACCACATGCAGGAAAGCCTGTGCCGTCACGCGGAGTTGAACCCGACAGGTCTGGCCCCAAGGCCCTCAGCCTAAAGAAACTCATTATTGACTCCGACAAATAGTTATATGACAACTCCTCTCAATGTCGCGATGAACGACGATGTGTGGAGGGGTACAGGTGGGCAAATTCAATTCACTTTGTGGCGCGTCGGTCATCGCGTTGTCAGCTGTCACAGGGTTCGCCCCCGCGGCGGCACAAACAGCAGCGGTAGGCAGTTCCGAGCCGGGTCCGGCGCCTGCGGCATCCGCGAACGACCAAGTTGCGGATACGGAAAACTCAGACAATCAGGGAGGCGACATTGTCGTCACCGGTTTTCGCGAAAGCCTCGCGCAAGGTCTGGCGCTTAAGAAGGAAGCGATCGGCCTCCGCGACTCGATCGTCGCCGAGGACATCGGCAAGTTCCCCGAAGCGAACGTGGCAGACTCACTGCAGCGTATCCCTGGCATTATTCTGACACGCGACGGCGCTTCGAACGAAGGCCAGCGTATTAGTATTCGCGGGCTTGGGCCGGAATTCACGGTCACCACCATCAACATGGCGCCCGTCCGCACGACTTCATCGTTCGACATCGGCGGCTCGTCGCGGAGCTTCAACTACGATGTGTTTCCGTCCGAGCTCTTTGGCCGGGTGGACGTGTATAAAACCCCTCTTGCCCACCTGGAGGAGGGCGGCATCGGTGGTAACATCGATCTGCAGACCCCGCGCCCATTCGACAGCAATGGGCGCGTTATCCGCTATACGGCGCAAGCCAATTACAACACCCAGTCTAAAGAATGGGGACCGCGCGGCTCGCTGCTGCTGAGCGATACCTTCGGCAATTTCGGCGCCTTGTTCGGCGTGGCCTATTCCCGCACCGTGAACGAGCGGTCAGGCTTCCAGGCGCCTGGCGGCTTTAATACATCCGCTATTGGCTCGCGCGGCTATCGAACGCCTGCTGGCCAACCCCGCCCCCTCGTAGGCGCCTATGAGTTCGAGCTCGATCTGGACAATCCAAGAGCCAATTTCGGAGATCTGACGCGGTCTCAAGTGGAGAACGCCTACCTGCCCCGCCTGTACCGTGCCTTCGCCTCCAATAATGAACGCGAGCGGCTCGGTATGGTAGGTTCGCTGCAGTACAAAACCGATCGCCTCGATCTCAGCGTTGACGGCATCTACTCGCGTCTGACGGACCAGACTGACGAATTCACCTTCGGTGTCGCCGTACGCAACTCCCGTACGGTGCCAGGCACCACCAACCTGCCCGGCAGAGGGACCAACTCCGGCATAATCCCGCTGAACGTCAAGATTGACGAGTTCAACAATCTTTACGGCACGTTTGGCAACACGACCATTCTAACGGAAAGCTTCTTCCGCGATTTCAAGACAACGTTCAAATACGGGATCGCGCGTGGCGCTTACGATATCTCCGACAATCTTAAGTTTTCCGCTCAAGGAAGCTTGAGCGAAAGTCGCGGGCGCAGCTCGGGTAATCGCGTACTCTCTGCCCTGTATGGTATAGAAACGACGTTTGATCCCACCGAAAACGTGTCTTACCCGACCATAAGCTCACCGGTTTCGTTCACGGACCCGCTTAACTTCGCAGACCCGACCATAGCCTTCGGTTCGGCGGTGGAGACTGACAAGCAGCACACGGCGCGTGCAGTTTTGGATTGGACCCTGCTCGATGATGGTGACCGGCTGTTCGAGATAAAGCTGGGCGGCAGCTACGTTTCTTCGACCAAGCAAATCTCTCGCCGGGATGGCAGCTCGATCGGAGCTACGCGAACACTGCCGGGTGGCGGCACGTTCAGGACCATGGACGTCTTCGGCTATATGGACCCCTTCGTTCAATCCGGCGCCTTGCAAGATGGCGGAAACCCCGGCTTTCCGTCCCAATTCGCTACCTTCTCACGCGATTTCGTTATGAATACACTCGATGCAAACGGTGCGAATGCCGCCGCCCCGCCTTTGCTGAACGGGTCATTCAAGGCGGCCGAGGCGGTTTCGACCGGCTTCTTCGAAGCCAGCTTCAAGACTCCGCTATTTGGCGGTGAGCTTCGCGGTAACGTAGGAATGCGCTATTCCGACACCCGCACGACGATCAATAACTACGTCAGCGCTGGCGCCGGTCAGTTTGTACCGGCAGAGCGAAAGGGCGGGTACGACAACTGGCTGCCAGCTGCGAGCCTTGCCTTCGACCTGACCCGTTCCATCACGCTCAGGACGTCCGCTGGGCGCACGATTACCCGCAACGCGCTTTCCACTATCGCAGGAAGTACCGTGGTGCCCAACGTGTTCTCAGGACAGGTAACGGTCGGCAACCCCGATCTGCTGCCTCAGATTGCAGATCAGTACGATGCAGCAGCAGAATGGTACTTCGCACCTGGCGCGCTGATCAGCGTCGGCGTCTTTCAGAAGAACATCAAGAACCGGCCCTTTGCATCACAGGAATACGTGCCGTTTAGCTCGCTTGGTCTGCCGCAAAACGCATTCAATGCGCTATCGCTGGGCTTTCCCGACGGCGTGATTCCGCCGGATTTCCAAATCCGCCGGACAATTACGATCAACCAAGGCGAACTTAATCTTAAGGGACTGGAAGCGGCGTATCAGCAGAACTTCACGTTCTTACCAGAACCTTTCGACGGTTTAGGCGTGACGGCAAGCCTGACATTGATCGATCAGGATGGCGGGGATTTCGTAACTACAGCCGGCACGATCGTTCCAATCTCGTTCGTGCCGAAGAAGTCCTACAGCCTTACCGGCTTCTACGAAAAAGGCCCGTTTACCCTGCGCGCCTCGTACAACTATCGCGGCAAGACCGGCACTTCGTTTGAAAACCTCGGCAACGATCTCATCACGTATGTCGCACCGCAAGGCTACCTTGATGGAACGATCAGCTATCAGCTGAACGATTTGATAGAAATTAGGATCGATGCGCTCAACATCTTGAACGAGAACACGTACCTCTACTTCGAAAACCCCGAACAATCCAAAGGCAACGGGCAGAGCCGCCGCGACAGCTCGTTCTACAATGGCACGACGGTCTCCTTCGGTGTTCGCGGCAAGTTTTAAGCAGGTCCTCCCTGTAAGGCGTCCGGTTCGTCCGGACGCCTCTTTTTCTTGTAACTGAAGAGGACGCTATGGTCGCTAAAGGCTCCGCCCCTCACCGCAGCATGGAACGTGTTGGGCGCTATCGCTGGACGATCTGCGCCCTGCTTTTTGCGGCGACGGCCATAAACTATATCGACCGTCAGATGATCGGGGTGCTGAAGCCTGTGCTTCAGGAAGACCTCGGATGGACCGAAGGGCAATATGCCGACATCGTTTTCTGGTTTCAGGCTGCCTATGCGGTCGGGTTCCTGGCGATGGGCCGCTTCATCGACTTTGCCGGTGCCAGGTTCGGCTACGCTATCGCCTTCACCTTCTGGACATTGGCGCACGTAGCGCACGGCTTGGTAAGTTCGGTCGCTCAGTTCGCGGCCGTACGCTTCGCATTGGGACTGGGCGAGGCTGGAAACTTTCCGTCTGGTCTGAAAGCAGTGACGGAATGGTTTCCCCAGAGGGAACGGAGCTTCGCCGTCGGTCTGTTTAACGCCGGCGCCAATGTTGGCGCGATTGCTACGCCGCTGCTCATTCCCGTCATAACGCTCGCCTATGGCTGGCGCATGGCGTTTATTGCCACCGGTGCTTTCAGCGTAATCTGGCTTGTTGCCTGGCTGACCTTGTATCGCCGGCCGGAAGAGCATTCAAAGGTCGGCGCAGCAGAGCTGGCGTTCATTCGCAGCGATCCTGTCCAGCCCAGCGCCCGGGTGCCTTGGCTGCGCCTCTTCGCGGTCCGTGAAACCTGGGCCTATGCCGTGCCCAAGTTCCTGACCGACCCGATCTGGTGGATGTTCCTGTTCTGGCTGCCCGATTTCCTGGCCAAGCGTTACGGCCTTGACCTCAAGACCTTTGGCATCCCTCTGGTCATCATCTATCTCTTGTCGGATGGCGGCAGCATAGCCGGGGGCTGGGCCTCCTCACGCCTGATTGCTCTCGGTTGGTCGCCCAATGCCGCTCGAAAGCTCACGATGCTGGCGTGCGCCATTGCCGTGCTCCCAATCATGACGGTGCAGCACGTGGATCAACTCTGGATCGCTGTGCTATTGATCGGCCTTGCAACGGCAGGCCACCAAGCCTTTTCCGCGAACTTGCTCACACTGCCCTCGGACCTGTTCCCACACAAGGCGGTTGCTTCCGTCGTGGGGATCGGCGGCACGGCTGGCGCGATCGGCGGCATGCTGATCGCCAAGTTCGTGGGCTACGTGCTCGAAGTTTCGGACAGCTATTCGGCGATATTCGCGGTGGCATCAGGCGCCTATCTGCTGGCGCTGTTTTCTCTGCACATCATCAGTCCCAGGCTGACGCCTGCTCGTTTTACCTCTCCGGAGACACAATCATGATATTCCGCGCCCTCATGGCCCCGCTGCTCGTCGTCTTCGCCATGGCAGCTCCGCTCGCCGCTGCGATCAAGCCCGCTGAGAGCCCGATCAAGACGGCAGTCAAGCTTGCCAACTGGCAACTTGAACGGATGAAGGACCCCCAGCTGGTCAGCCGCTGGACGTTCGAGACGAACAATCCGCGGGCTTGGGAGCAGGCAGTGTTCTGGGTTGGCATGACCGAGCTTGCCGATGCCGGCGCGCCGGCCAGCATTCGCAACGCCATTCTTCAGATGGGCGCAGCCAACAACTGGCAGCCGGGGGAGCGTCCCTACCACGCGGATGACCATACCATCACTCAAAGCTACCTTTGGGCCGCTAAGAACGGCGCACCGAAAGGCGCTCTTGCGCCCACTAAGGCCGCTTTTGACCGGATCATCGATAAGCCTGCCATAACGTCGCTGGCGTTCTACGCGCCGCCGCGCGGTCAGGGCGAAATCGAGTGCCTGACGCGCTGGTGCTGGTGCGATGCCCTGTTCATGGCACCGCCGGCGCTGGCCGAGCTATCGCTTCAGACTGGCGACCCGCGCTACCGCGAATTCGCCCTGAAGGAGTTCTGGGCGACAACGGACTTCCTATACGATCCGGTTGAGCATCTGTACTACCGCGACAGCCGGTTCTTCGAACGACGCGACGACAAGCAGCGGAAGATGTTCTGGTCGCGCGGCAACGGATGGGTGTTTGCAGGTATGGCCCGCATCATCCCTCGCCTTCCACAAGGCAGCCCCGATCGCCAGCGCATGGAAAACTTGTTCCGCGAAATGGCAGGCAAGCTCAAGAACATACAAAAACCGGACGGCTATTGGGCCCCTTCCCTGCTCGCACCCGAAAACTCCCCGCCGGAGACCAGTGGCACCGGCTTCTTCACCTATGGAATGGCATGGGGCGTTCGTAACGGTCTTCTGCCGCGCGCCGAGTACGAACCGGTCGCCCGGCGTGGTTGGGATGCGCTGAACCGCGCTATCCAGCCAGATGGTCGGCTCGGATACGTTCAACAGGTCAGCGACCGGCCAGAAAAGGTCGAGGCAATGGACACGCAATATTACGGCGTTGGCGCCTTCCTCCTAGCCGCCACCGAAATAGCCGCACTCAATCGTGCCTCGCGCTGAAAAGGATTACATACCGTGTTCAAGAAGACCTACTACGCCACGCACCCCGACATGATGGACGGCGCTTCCAACGAAGACCTGCGAGATCGTTATCTCGTTTCAGGATTGTTCGAGGCAGGCGAAATCGTGTTCACCTACTCTCACGGCGAGCGTTTTATCATCGGTGGTGCCGTGCCTTTGGACGCACCACTTTCCCTACCAGTGCAAACCGAACCGGAAAGTGCCGCTGGGCATTCTCTCCTCGAGCGGCGGGAACTTAGCGTGGTGAACATCGGCCAGGAAACCGGAACGGTAACAGTAGATGGTCAGGCATTCGAACTGGCAAGGTTCGAAACGCTTTACGTTCCGATGGGATCAAATGACGTAACCTTCGCCGGTAACGGAGCGCGGTATTACCTTCTCAGCGTACCCGCCCATGCCGCCTTCCCGCTCCGCAAGGTCACCTTGGCCGATGCCAATCCGATGCACCGCGGCAGTCTTGAGAGTTCCAACGATCGTACGATCTATCAGCTGATCCTGCCCCATCTGTGCGCCAGCGCTTCACTATGCCTGGGCCTTACTCAATTGAAGCCCGGCTCTGTCTGGAACACGATGCCGCCGCATGTTCACGAACGGCGCAGCGAGATCTACCTCTATATCGATCTCGATGACGACGACCGGGTGTTTCACTACATGGGGCAACCCGACGCGCTGCGACACATTGTCATGAAGAACGAGGACGTCGTCATATCCCCGCCGTGGTCGATCCACATGGGCGCAGGCACATCGAATTACGTGTTCATCTGGGCGATGGCGGGCGAAAATCAGGACTACACCGACATGGACGTGTGCGACATCTGCCAGCTCCAGTAAGCAGGGCTCCCATTACGAACTTGCAAAGCGCGCCCGATAAGGTCCCGCGTTCCGAGCGCGAACATTCATGAAAGACGATCCATGGCCATTTCCTTCGACCTGACGGGGAAGAACGCCCTCGTTACTGGCGCCAACACCGGGATCGGCCAGGCGATTGCCTTGGCTCTCGCACAAGCGGGCGCGGACGTTGCCGTAGCGGGGCGCTCAGACCCTACCGAGACGCTCGATCAGATAAGCGAAACCGGCCGCCGAGCCGTGAGCATCAAGGCAGACCTCTCCTCGGTGGAACCAATCGACCACATCATAGAAGAAGCGGTCAGCCGACTCGGGCAGGTGGACATCTTAGTCAACAACGCCGGGATCATCCGGCGCAGCGACATTCTGGAGTTCTCGGAAGAAGACTGGGATGCCGTGCTGGACACCAACCTAAAAACCTTGTTTTTCCTAAGCCAGGCAACAGCCAAGGGCATGGTGGAGCGTGGTAGTGGCAAGATCGTCAACATTGCCTCGCTCCTCACCTTCCAAGGCGGCATTCGTGTGCCCAGCTATGCAGCGGCCAAGTCAGGGGTCAGCGGCGTAACCAAGGCGATGGCGAACGAACTCGCACCAAGCGGCGTGCAAGTGAACGCGATCGCGCCCGGCTATATCACCACCAACAATACCGCAGCACTCCAGAGCGACGATATCCGCAATCGCCAGATCCTTGAGCGCATTCCTACAGGTCGTTGGGGGAAGCCAGAAGACATTGCTGGCGCCGCCGTGTTCCTGGCGTCCTCCGCGGCCGACTATGTGACGGGACATGTGCTGGCGGTGGACGGCGGGTGGCTTGCGCGCTAATAACGGGTGCTGACGTCCCAAGGTCACGGTTAACTCATTCGAGCCTGAAGAGCACGGTGGCGGCGGAGAGCGCGAGCCAAGGAAGAGCACCGATTCTGACAGGTTGAGGCGCGGCACCAATCCTTGGGCGGCCGAACGTGGGATCATGCGGTTGCAGCGATTGTCGTATTCGATGGGCGCCGAGCGAGATTAGCGGCCCAGAGGGCAGCAGTGCATTTTGGGGACACAGATATACGGTAGCGACCGGTCGTGCATAACAGCAAAGCGCATATCGAGCTTCCCGTCATTCGACCGTGTAAAATGGACAGCGGGCAATCTAACCCAACCATATGTCGGCCTGCTGATCTGCCCCCTTCTGGGTGGCCCATCGACTGTCATAGTCTGGACCACGAAGGAGGAGCGGAATGGCGCGGAAGCACAAGCCAGAGGAGATCATCGGCAAGCTGCGCGAGGCGGGGATCGTAGCCCCCCGATGGTCCTTTCGGAGACTAAATCAGATCGCGCCTCGGGCTGGGCAGGCGGTGGTTCGATGAGCAGCGCACATGTGTCGCGATCCGGATCACATATCTTGCGCCAACACCGCGAACGCTGCCGTAAAGGCACTCGCCCTGGTAAAGATCTCCTGTGCCGTGGCTCCGGTCCTGTAGAGTGCCGACCCGAGGCCATATCCGTTGGCCCCCGCCGCATGCCAGGGCCGCATGGTCTCGGGCGTGATGCCACCGACGACGAGCAGCGGCACTTCTTTGGGAAGCACCGCGCGCTGAGCCTTAACCACCGCGGGTGACGCAGCCTCGGCCGGGAACAGCTTGAGGCCGCTCGCGCCTGCGGACAGCGCGGCAAAGGCTTCGCTTGGCGTGAAGTAGCCAGGCAGGGAAATGAGGCCGCGTGTGACGCTCTCGGTGATGACCGCCACGTCGGTGTTAGGGGAGACGATCAGGCCCCCGCCCGCGTTCTGCACCTGCGCGACTTGCGCGACGCTAAGCACGGTGCCGGCGCCCACGATGACGTCGTCGCCGAGGCGGCGCGCCAAGCGCTCAATGCTGACCAGCGGTTCGGGCGAATTGAATGGAACTTCGATCATGGTGAAGCCCGCCTCGACCAAAGCGGCGCCCGCCGCCTCGACTTCGTCGGGCCGGATGCCCCGCAAGATTGCGACCAGCGGCATCGCGGCAAAGGCGGAGGCAAAGGCGGTCATGACATAAAGTTCCTGATTTGAGTGATGCCGGCGATGAACGAGGCATGGCTATCGATCGCGACGACCTTTCCGCCGGCGATGGTGATCGCGGCCGTGTAGAGCCGCGCGAGCAACCCGTCCGCAAGTAGGTAGACGGTCTGCTCAGGCTGGCGAAGGCGTGCGCGGCAGTCGTTGCCGATCAGCAATCCGCTGACATAGGCCGCTGCCTCGCCCGGCGCGCGCTTTCCAAGCACCGAGGCGGCACGAATGCCGAACAGCGCAGCGAGAAGGTCTGCGTCCGCGCTAGCGACGACACCCGCGCGGAACGAAGCGTCAGCGTTGACCTCGCCGGCCATCTCGCTGCCGATCAGCGCATGGCTCTTGAGCAGCGCAAACAACTCGCCGGTCATGGCAGTGGTGAAGTCGACGATTGCTCCCTGGCGCAAAGTGGCCCACTTGTTGTGCGTTCCCGGCTGACACAACAGTGCATCGCCCGGCGCAAGCCCCGCGGCCACCGCGCCAAGCAACTGCACTTCCTCGCCCCGCATGACATCCGCTCGTTCTGGCGTATCAACGTAGACCCCGGGGATGATCAACACGCCCTCGTCGGGCTGCACCACAGCAGACGCGATCGTTTCGAGGGTGGCAGGGCATGCAACGTAACCGGCGTCGTGCCAGCCTCGGTTCGATCCGACCATCCCCGCCATGATCACCGGGAGCGCACCGAGTTTGGCCCGCAACGCAGCAACCGCGGCAGGGAAGCCACCTGGCGGGACCGACAGGATGCCCATGCCGTCCCGCTGGGTCGCGACCGCTGAGCCCTGCTCGATACGAGAGACGCGGCGATTGGTCGTGCCCCAGTCAACCGCAATGAACGCATCAGTCACCAGACCACCGCCTGAAATAACCTCACTGCAAATACTCCATTGAAGTTCCGATCTGAGGAGAGAGGGCGTGCCTGACTGACTAGCGAAGGACTTCGTTGGGGCTCTCTGAAGTAGGCCCGTCGATCCGCGCCTGCGACCATAAAAAATATCGCTGGAGGGTGATAGTCAACGGTAAACGACCAGCGCGAGACGCGTCAATTCCTCGGCTTCAGCGAGCCATCAGGCAAGGAGCTGGAGATGAAGAAGTAGAGGTACACCGAGGAGCAGATAGCCTTCGCGTTGAAGCAGGCGGTGACAGGTAGACCGGCCGCCGAGGTGATCCGCCGCATGGGAATCTCCAAGCAGACATTTCACCCGTGGAAGAAGATGTACGGCGGCCATGGCGTGGAGCGCAACGCGCTCGCGATAGTCGATGCTTCCACTCGAGAGGCGGTGGCGATCGACGTCGATCCGAGCATCAAAAGTGAGCAGGTCGTTGCCGCGATGACGCGGACCTTACCGGCCCACGCTCCAAAGACCATTCGGGTCGACAATGGGCCGCAAGTTTGTCTCGAAGGCGATGGACCGGTGGGCCTACAAGAATGTCGTAACGCTGGACTTCAGCCGACCAGGCAAGCCGACGGACAATGCGTTCGTCGAGACATTACGTGATGGCGTCGTTCAACCCCGCTCGGCGTATGGGTGGTTGGCGAGCGCGACCGCGCCGTCGCTTTGCGGTGCACGCACCTCGGCTTCGCCTGTAACCCGCAAGTAACTGCCCGAGCTATGCGCCAACTTAGCGCTGAGGACTGATTTTCAGCACCTTACAGGCAAACTGAGTCTTGAGCCGCACGGCCGCAGGGAGGGAAAGTGTGCTTTTCACCGTCACCAGCATCTTCAACGAAGGCGGGGCGGCGTTGGCGGATCCCACGATCAACCTGACCGCGTCTGGCGGCAATCCCAACCTGCGACCCTATACCTCGTGGAACTTCAACACATCGTTCGAATGGTACTTCGACACGTTCGGCGCCTTCACCGTGGCCGCGTTCCACAAGGACATCAGCAACTACATCGCATCCGACTTCGAGACGCGCACGCTGGCCTTCGCGGTTGCCGATGGCAGCACGCTGCCCGTCGACGTCCTGGTCGCCACGCCGACCAACGTGGGCGATGCGACGATCACGGGCATCGAATTCGGCTATACCAACAAGCTACCCTTCGGTCTGGGCGTCACCGCCACGGCGACCTTCGCGACCTCCAAGCTGGAGCTCGACCTCTCGAACGTGGGCGTGCAAACCGCCGGCATCCAGGGCGTGTCCGGTGTCAGCTACTCGATCACGCCGTTCTTTGAGCGTGGACCGTTGGAGATCAACGTCAGCTACACCTACCGTAGCAACTGCATGACGGACGCGGGCGCGAACGTGACCTCGCTGCCCAGCCCTCAGGATGTCGTCGCATTCTATCAGAAGGGCTTCGGCATCGTCGACATCGGCGCCAGCTACCAGGTACGGCCAACGTCGAACTATTCATGCAGGCGGTGAACGTGCTGGACGAGCGGCAAGTCTCCTTTGCGGGCACCGAAAGCGAAGTCAGCGAAATCCACACTTTCGGACGCACGGTAAATTTCGGCGTACGCGCCAAGTTCTGATCCGACCTGCCGACACCGTCCCGACGCTCGCGCTTTGGGACGATGTCTGGCTTGCGGCACAAGGTGAAACCACTCCATGCTCACGCGCCTGATCCCTCTCGTTGCGAGCGCCGCCTTGGCAATGTCCGCTTCCGCCTTGGCCGAAGATGGGCAGCGTCGCTGGCTGGCCGGCGATCACCACGTGCACAGCATCTACAGCGCGCGCTACAAGCCCGATTCTGCGCATCCCGAGCGGGCACCTGCGCCGATCATCGGCGAGGATCCGTCTCATACGGTCCTTCAGAACGTGCAAATGGCACAGCGCTTTGGCTTGGACTGGATGGTCGCTACCGATCACAGCGGTCCGCACCACTCCGCGCTGAACCATGACAAGGCCTGGCCCGATGTTGTCGCCGCGCGCGGAAGGCGGTGCCAGGTATGACCGTGTTGTACGGCATGGAGTTCGACGTTCCAGGCGGCGAGCATGCCAGCCTGATACTGCCGACGAACCCGGAGGAGCGCTCGGCGTTGCGGGCGATCGAGTCTCGTTTTGGCAAGCGCGAAGCGTTTCCGCCGGACCCGTCGCGTAACACTAAGCCCCGGATGATCGAGGCGCTGCGCTACATGGCCGCGCTGCCGCAGCCGCCGGTCCTCGTCGGCAACCATCCTTCCCGCACCGCGACGGGAAAGGGCGCATGGGGGGCGCACACGCCCGCCGAACTCGCGGTCTGGCAGGCTGCCGCGCCCGGCGTGGTCATCGGCATGGAGGGCGCTCCCGGTCACCAGGCAGCCATGCCAAAGCACGGGCTGGACGCGGCCCACGGCTCTCGCGGGCTCTATGGCGGTTATCCAACGCTGGGCGGGCTCGACCAGATGGTGGCCCAACTAGGGGGAGCTTGAGATGCGCTGCTGGGTCAAGGCTTGCGCTGGAGCATCACGGCGAACTCGGACTCGCACGGTCACCATAGCGCGGGCGGAGCCGATTTCTGGCCTGGTGAGTATTCCAAGACCTGGGCCTACGCTTCGCCGAATGGTGACGACATTTTGGATGGGCTGCGCAAAGGGCGCATCTTCGTCGCCACTGGAGGGCTGATCGATAGACTGGACGTGACTGCGGCTCTGGCATCGACGCCTGCGATGGGTGACTTGATGTGAGAGATGGAGATGCGGGTTGCACAGATCCAAAGCGTTTTCACACAGCCTCTTCCTGATCCTGTCGAAACGATCCCGCCGCAGAGGTACGCGACGAGGAAACCGCTTCGCCGCTGCTTCGCTTCCACCCCTGGCTGAAAGACTGGGTCAACGGGGCCTAAAAGGCTTGCCAGTCGCTATCTGCTCCTGCCATCGCGGTGGAATGTCTCGCCGTGAGCACCGGGGCTGCGGGGACGTGGCGCGCCCCGACCGACCGGGTCGCCGGTGTCGGAGTGGTCCGTCGCACCTGTCCTGCATTGAACTGGGCGGCCTCGTCGCTGAGCGAGGCGACTTCGAAGGCAAGGTTGCGCGCGGCGGCGGAGGTTTGCTCCACCATGGCGGCGTTCTGCTGTGTCGACTGGTCCATCGTACGGATCGCGATCGAAACCTCCGCAATCGCGGCTGACTGTGTCTGGTTATCCGACGCGATGCGGCCCAGGAGCTGGTGCATCTCATCGACATCGGTCGAGATGCAACCGAGCGCACCATCGACTTTCTCCACCATCTCCACCGCGCCAATGATGTCCGCCTGCGTAGCGGTGAGCTCCTCCCGCGCCCGCGCAGCCTCCTCTTCCGAGCGCATCGCAAGCGCCGAGACGAGATCGGCGACCACAGCGAACCCGCGGCCGGCTTCGCCCGCGCGTCCGGCTTCGACGGCGGCGTTCATCGCCAGCACGCGCGTCTGGAAGGCGATCTTGTCGAGGCCTTCAATCACGCTGTCGATGCCTTTTGCGCCGTCGGCAACACGCGTCATCGCGTGGACTGCCTTGTCTGCAACTTCGCGTCCCTCCAACACGCTTTTAACCGTGCCAGTCGCCCGCTCAAGCGTGCTGTTCGCCGCTTGGGCGGTCGCCCTGAGGCGTTCGTCCATCTGCGCCACCGCGGCAGACGTTTCCTCCAGGCCCGCCGCATTGCTCTCGGTGCGGCGCGCCAAATCCTCGGATGCTTGCGCGATCTCGCCTGAGCCAACCTGAATTGTCGCTGCGCTTTCCGCAACCGATCCGATCAGAGCCCGGAGCTTGGCCAATGCTTCGTTGAAGTTGGCTTTCAGCGTCGCATAAGCGGCAGGAAACTCCTCGGTGATAGAGGTGGTCAGGTCGCCATTGGAAAGGTCCGACAGATGCAGGGAGACCGCGTGAACCACTTGCCGCTGTTCTCGTTCCGCAGCCGCGCGGGCCGCATCAGCCTCCGCCTTCTTAATTGCGGTCGCCCGGAACACTTCAAGCGCCTGCGCCATCTCGCCGACCTCGTCCGCCCGATCGCCGCCCGGGATGCCGGACTTTGTGTCACCCTCGGCCAGAGAACGCATGCGGTGGGTGAGCTCAACGATTGGTCTGGATATCGAGCGCCCTAGCAGGATTGTCAGCGCACAAACGCCGATTAGCATCGCCAGAACGATGCCCACCATCGTTATCGTCTCGCGCCATATCGCATCCCGGAGATCGTCGACATAGACGCCCGAGCCCACGATCCAGCCCCAGGGAGTAAAGCCTTTGACGAACGAGAGCTTGGGCTGCGGCTCGTCGGCGCCGGGCTTTGGCCAACGATAACCAACAACGCCCTCGCCACTGGCTTTCACGGTGGAGCTCATCGCGCGGAACGGGTAAACGCCATCGATGTCGACTTGACCGCCTACGTCCGTTCCGTCCATCTCAGGCTTCATGGGGTGCATGAGCATCCGCGGCTGGTGATCAGTGACGAACAGATAATCATTGTCGCCGTAGCGCATCACCTTGAGCGCGGACAGCGCAGCGGCCTGCGCCTGCTCCTTGCTCATCCGTCCGGCACGCTCTTCCGCTTCATAGTATGCAACGATGCTGTGGCCGGTCTCGACGATCTTCTTCGTCCGGTCGGCCACACCGTTGCGCATCGCGCTGTCCAGTCGCGTCAGCGACAGGCCAGTCACCAGGATCATGCCTAAGGCAATGGCCACGGTGATAACAAAAAGACGATGTCTGATACGCAACTTCTTCATGGACTACATTCCGCTCGGTTCCCTCGCATTTTAGACGGATCGAGCACGCCGGCGGTCCCGCAGAGACCTGCTCGGAAAAAAAGTGAAATCTCCCGCCTCGGTCCCGATCGCCACTGCACCGTCTATGATTGATGCTCAGCCTGCGGGATTTTCAATCAGAAATGCGACGTTCGACAACTTTTGGCACCTTGGGTGTTTTGACGGCGCTTCTGACGCCCACCACCCTTGCCGCGCAGACAGCGCGCGAACGCGATCTTGAAACTCGGGTGCAGCAGCTGGAGGAGGCCTTGCTTGCGCTTCGCCTGCAAATGCAACCATCAACCTCCGATCCGGTTGTTGCAGATGCTGGCGCAAGCCCCCGGTCTGAAATCGCCCCGCCCGCGCCGGTCAAATTCGCACCAGCCAAACCCGCACCGCCGATCGAGCGCGCGAGCGGCACTCAGGGCGACGAGACGCAGATCAAACTCAGCGGCTTTGTTCGAGTCAATATGATCGGCTCACGCAGCGATGCGGGAGAGATGCCTGTGGGTGCCTTGGGCCGGGAATTTTACCTTCCGCAGCAGATACCGGTCGGCCGCGACTTTGCCAGCAACAGCCTGCTGCTAAGCGCCCGGCAGACGCGACTTGCGGTCGACGTCGCCAAGGCGCTTCCGGCGGGCGAGATCAAGGCGCACGTTGAGTTCGACTTCGCGCTTGCCGCTGCGCCCGTCGGCGCCCAGCGCGCCACTAATCCTTATACCCCGACCTTCCGGCGAGGCTTCGTGCAATACGGCGGCCTGCTGATCGGGCAGGAGTGGACGACTTTCCAGAATGTCTCAGTGCTGCCCGAAACGACCGACTTCGTTGGACCGATAGAGGGCACGGTGTTCGCTCGCCAGGCCCTGATACAGTACAGGCTGCCGCTCAGTTCATCGCTAGACCTGCTGATGGCGGTGGAGAATCCCGAGACCGAGACGATCAGTGCCGCTGCGCCGATCATGGGCGACAATGACGACGACCGGCTTCCCGATTTGGTAGCGCGACTGAACGCACGCACGGCGTTCGGTGAATTCTCGCTCGCCGGGCTTGCACGCGAACTTCGCGTCCAGGACGAGGGGCTGGCGATCAGCACATTTGCATGGGGCGCGAGCTTGGCGGGCCGCGTTCCTTTCGGCCCCAAGAAGCGCCACGACATCCGGTTCATGGCGACTTATGGTCAGGGTATCGGACGCTATCTGGGACTTGGCTTCGCTCCGGACGCATTTCGGACGGCCGACAGGCTGGCGCCAATCGACAATCTTGCCGGCTTCGTCGCCGTCAAGCTGGGGTGGACCGATAAGCTGCGATCGACGGTCACTTACAGCCTGCAGGAAGCTGAGTACCCGGATTTTGCACCGGAAACCGCCAATATGCGTGCTGAAAGCCTGGCGGGTAACCTGTTCTGGACCCCGATCGACAAGTTCGACTTGGGTATCGAGTACCGTCGCGGCTATCGTTCAGTGCTGAGCGGGGCAGAGGGACGGCTCGATCGTATCGAATTCGCCGCCAAGTACGGGTTCTGAGTAGGGGACGGCTTTGATCGAGCCATTCGCTACTGAAGGTCAGGAACATTACAGGACGTCTTGTCAGAAAAGCTATGACGCCTGAGTGGTCACATCTCGGGGCAGTACGTCAGTGACCGCCGCCGTAGCGGCACCCCAGCTTACGCGGCCAATCAGCAACAGTGCGTAGCAATTTCGCGAGCCAGCGGAAATTTGTCACGAATGTCACATGGAACCAGAATAGGGGCGCCGGCGGGCGCTCGCGAGGCTGATGATCCGCAAAAATCACGCGGAGGGCACGGCGGCGCACCGGTTGCAAAAGGAAGACATTCGAATGATCTCGTACAAGCAGCGCAGGGCTGTGGTTTTTGCTTTGTTGAGCCTGGGCGCGAGCGCGCTGCCCGGCATGGCTTTGGCACAGGATGCTGCGGCATATGGTGGAACGACCGCCAGCGCTGAACAGTCCGGCGGGCTTGAAGACATCGTGGTCACGGCCGAGCGCCGTGAGGAGCGGCTGATGAACGTGCCGGTCTCCGTGGGTGTCGTGCGTGGCGATGACTTCCGCACCTTTACCGCTGGCGGCGATGACACCCTGCTGGCGCTCTCCGGCCGAGTTCCCGGACTTTATGCCGAGACGACCACGGGCCGCATCTTCCCGCGCTTCTACATTCGCGGCCTCGGCAACAATGACTTCTACCTCGGCGCATCGCAGCCCGTCTCGATCATCCAGGACGACGTGGTGCTCGAGCATGTGGTGCTCAAGTCCAACCCGGTGTTCGACGTTGCCCAGGTCGAGGTGCTGCGTGGGCCGCAAGGATCGCTGTTCGGCCGGAACACGACGGCAGGCATAGTCAAGTTCGACACCAACCGCCCCACCCAGCAGCTTGACGGTCAGGCATCCCTTAGCGTGGGAAGCTACAATTCTGTCGCGCTAGATGCCGGCATTGGTGGCCCGATCGTGGCCGACAGGATCGCCGTGCGCCTTTCGGCCTTGGTGCAGCATCGTGACGACTACGTGGACAACATCTATCGCGGCCCCAGCGCGGATGGCACCGTCTCTCCGATGAAGGACGTGATGGGTGGCTTCGACGATCGCAATGCTCGCCTCCAGATCCTGTTCACGCCGACAGAGGATGTGTCGCTGCTGCTGTCTGGCCATATTCGCGACTACGACGGCACTTCTACCTTGTTCCGTCGTGGAGCTCTGGAGAAGGGCTCGAACGATCCAATCGCACCTCGCAAGTCGGTCGCTTACGACGAGGCACAGAACAACCGTCAGGCTTACAACAGCAAGGGTGCATCGGCTCACTTCACCTGGGATTTCGGACCGGCGGCTCTGACTTCTATCACCGCCTATGAGACCACAGAGGGCTTCAGCCGCGGCGATACCGATGGCGGCGCGGCAGCTGATTTCCCCGTCAGAGGCGTCCCGAACGGTTATGGCCAGTCGCAGGGCAACATTCGCGATCTTGACCAGTGGACTCAGGAGCTCCGCCTCGCCAGCACTGGAGATGACGCCTTCAAATGGCAGTTCGGCGGTTTTTACTTCGATAGCCGCGACACGACTGACTTCTACCAGCGGGCGTTCTTCCTTAATGCTCCAGCGCGCAATCCAAATAACTGGGTTCGCCTTCGCAACGTGAACACTTCGTGGGCCGTGTTCGGCCAGGCAAGCTACAAGCTGACCGAGGCACTCACCGTAACCGCCGGTGCGCGCTACACCAACGACGACAAACGCACGCGCCTGCTCAAGACGGCCGACACTGCTGCTGGCGTGGTGACTTACCGCGGCCGTACCGACGTCGAGCTTGAAGCCGAGAAGCCTAGCTGGGACATCAGCGCGCTCTATCAGGCAAGCCCCGATGTAAGCATCTACGCGCGCATCGCCCGTGGCTTCCGAGGGCCGACCATCCAGGGCCGCTCGGCGGTATTTAACTCGGACTTCACCACCGCTGACTCCGAAACGATCACGTCGTATGAGCTAGGCTTCAAGAGCCAGCTTCTGGATAACACGCTGCGCTTCAATGCCAGCGCATTCTATTGGAACCTGAAGGACATTCAGCTCAACGGCAATGACTCGAACGGCAACGGTGTGCTGTTCAACGCCGACAAGGCCGAAGCCTACGGTCTTGAGGCCGAGTTGGAATATCGTCCGTTGCGCAACCTCTCGCTCTCTCTCGGTGGTAGCCTGCTGCACACCGAGATCAAGGACGACCGGGTCTATGCCCAGGCTTGTGCGCTCAACGGCGTGCTAGTCTGCACCGTCAACGATCCGATCATCACCCGTACGGTGTTCGGCGCCCCGGCCTACTTCGCGCAGATCGACGGTAATCCGCTGCCGAATGCGCCCAAGTACACGCTCAACGCGACAGCACGTTACGACATCCCGGTCGGCGATGCCTCAAGGTTCTTCATCGCCACGGACTGGAACGTGCAAGGCTACACGAACTTCGTTCTTTACAAGACGGACGAGTTGTACGCGAAGAACAACTTCGAGGGTGGCCTGAAGATCGGGTACGACACCGGCAATTTCGAGATTGCTGCATTCGCACGCAACATCACGAACGAGAAGAACCTCAAGGGCGTGATCGAGAACTACATGGCCGCCGTCTACAATGAGCCGCGCATCATCGGCGTCTCGTTGAGCGGCAAGATTCGCTGAGCCGTTCGGGACCGCCGCCATCGGGTGGCGGTCCCGGCACTCGGCTCTGGCCTCGCTATGCTGTGGTTTGATTTGAATGCCGTCCCGCAGGGGAGCGCGGCGTACGACTGGTCCTTCTGGAGACTTATCGTCATGCGTTCTCTCTACTGCTTCACGTCGCTTGCTGCTCTCGTGGCCCTAGCTGCCTGCCGAGCGCCTGCGAACGACAGCGAAGCTCCAGCCCCGGAAACTGCGCAGACCGCCGCCGACAAGAAAAGCGGCGCAGCAATTCTGTCCGAAAGGGAGGTTCCCGGGTTCGATATCGAAGTCCCTCAGGTCAGCGATATCAACGCCGCAGCCGCAGAGAGGATCAATGCCACTTTGTCCTCTGAAGACAATGGGAAGTGGATCGAACCGCTCAAAACCATCGCTGGAAAGGCGAATTAAGACGGGTTCAGAAACAGCGGCACCAAGGGCCGGACGTCAACATTGGCGTCCGTGACTAGATCAGGAATGCCGGGGAGCTTTGGTACAGAATTGAAATTCCTGCCATCGTCGCGCCGGCAACTGCGATCCACGCCAGCCATCGGTTGAGATCATCCGTACCGGCTGCTCTCACAATTCCCAGTGCATGCCAGAAAAGCCAACCCACAGCCGCGAGCGCGGCGACGGTGATCGCCAGGACCAACCAGCGCGCGACGGCAGATCCGGGAAAGAGGCTCGCGGCCGCGTAGACCCCGAAGAAGTGCGCGGTCCAAGCCAGAAAGCCACCGAGGAGGAGTTTCCACGTGCCCATCACACTCCGCCCGGGAAGAAGCGCAGGAGCAGCGTGGTCGCGGCGCCTTGGGCTGCGGTGTAAAGGAGGAACAGACACGTCACGTCGAACGTGGTGTTCCTGGGGCGAGTGACCAAGCCCCGGCTGGTTCGAGCGGCCAGGTAGCCGGCCATCAGAAGTACGATCGCAACGAGCTGCGCCTCAAGCGCCAGCATCGCATGCGAGAGTGCCCCTTGGGATGTCAGCTCCGGATCGATCCCTTGCGCGCGCCAACTGAACCAGTCGAGCACCAGCGCTGCGAGAATGAACCCGCTCGCGAACAACACGGCAGCCGTTGGGCTCCATAGCGTGGATTTCTCCCGTGTGAGCAATCGCCAGCCGTATAGGACCAGCAGCGCTGCGGCACCGTACCCCGCGACGATCGGCACCGCCCACCATTGTCCGGTCGGGGCGGTCCAGTACTCCGGATGGATGCCGTAGACGAAGAGATAGCCGAACACTGCCATCACGAAGATCATGAAGCAGACGACAAGGACGCAGATGATCGCCCACCAGCCGTGCGAGCTTGGCCCAGTGACATACGTGGGCAGGATGACGCCTGCTCCGACATCGACTTCGGCCTGCTTCGCAGGACGGTCCGTATCCCATAGCCAACGCAGGATGGATATCGTGGCCAGCGGCAGGCAGATCACCGCGGGGATGTAGGCCTGCACCGTCATGAGCAGAAAGAAACCGGCCGTGAACACCGCCGCGAGCAAGGGCCAGACCGACGGGCCCATCATGATCGTGAGATATTGCGGTTCGGCGCGGATGGGGCTTGTGATCAGCGTCTCGCGCAGGCCCGTCGCCGAAAAAGGCAGCATGTAGCGGCCTTCTTCCACGTCCTTGCAGATGTTCGGATCGTCCCACAGAGGCTGCCGGCTTCGCACCACGGGAATGCTGCGGGTGGAATAGAGCCCGGTAGGCAACCATTCGAGCGTCCCGCCACCGTAGGTGTTTCCTGCGTCGTCCTCGGCCGTGAAGCGGAAGTTGCGCGCAAGATCGAGGAGGAACACCGCCACACCTGCGGCAAGGACAAACGCGCCGACAGTGGAGAGCAAATTGGTCCACTCCCACTGCATTCCCGGCAGGTAGGTATAGACGCGGCGGGGCATCCCCATCAGGCCTGTCAGGTGCATGGGAAGGAAGGTGATGTGCATGCCAGCGAACATCAACCAGAATGCCCACTTGCCCAGCCGCTCCGAAAGCGGACGGCTGCTCGTCATTCCCACCCAATAGTAGAACGCGGCGAATACCGGGAAAACCGCACCGCCGATCAGCACGTAGTGCAGGTGAGCGACAATGAAATGAGTATCGTGAACTTGCCAGTCGAACGGGACCATAGCGACCATCACGCCGGTCAGCCCGCCCATGACGAACGTGACGAGGCCGCCGATCACGAACAGCGTGGGCGTGTTGAACGTCGGCTTGCCCGTTGCCAGCGTGGCGATCCAGCTGAACACCTGGATGCCGGCGGGGATGCTCACCGCCATGCTCGCTGCCGAGAAGAACCCGACCGACAGCGTCGGCATACCTGTCGCGAACATGTGGTGCGCCCAGACGCCGAAGCTGATGAACCCGGTGCCCAGCAAGGCCAACACGATCAGCTGATACCCGACCAGTTCCGTCTTCGAGAGACTGGCGACCATCATCGAAACCAGCCCGGCTGCGGGAAGGAAGATGATGTAGACCTCGGGGTGGCCGAAGAACCAGAACATGTGCTGCCACAGCATCGGGTCGCCACCGCGCGTGGCATCGAAGAACGGCCAGTTCAGCGCGCGCTCGATCTCCAGCAGCAGCGTTGCCAGGATAACCGCGGGAAAGGCGATCAGGATCATCGCCGCGAACACCAGCATGGCCCAGGCGAACAGGGGCATACGGGCCAGCGTCATGCCCGGCGCGCGGGTCTTGAGAATGCCCACGAGGATCTCGATGGCGCCCGCAATCGCGGAGATCTCGATGAAACCGATGCCGAGCAGCCAGAAGTCGGCGTTGATCCCCGGCGAGTAGGTGGTGCTCGTCAGCGGGGGGTACATGAACCAGCCCCCGTCTGGTGCCAGCCCCACGAAGAGAGAGCAGAAAAAGCTCAGGCCGCCAACGAAGTAAGCCCAGAAGGCATAGGCCGACAGCCGAGGAAACGGTAAATCGCGGGCTGCCAGCATCTGGGGCAGCAGCATGACGCCGAGCGCCTCCATCACGGGCACCGCGAACAAGAACATCATCACCGTGCCGTGCATGGTGAAGAACTGATTGTAGGTTTCCTGCGGCAGCACTCCCAGCAGCGGCAACGACAACTGGGTGCGCACCGCCAGCGCCAGCAAACCAGCCAGCAGGAAGAACAGGAACGCAGTCGCGACGTACCACAAGCCAATATAGTTGTTGTTGACGACGGTGAGCCGCGCCCATCCCTTGGGTGCGGCCCAGATCCGCTCAAGTTCGTCGACTTCGCTTTGCGGCCGTGCCTCCGCGGTGGGGAAGCGATCGAAAAGTTGCGGGTCGAACCCCGTTTCCGACGTCACCGTTGCGCCTCAAGATAGCTGGCGAGCGCCATGAGCTGCTCGCTCGAGAGAAGTGTGTAAGGCGGCATCCGATTGTTCGGCTTGATCGCTTGGCTGTTACCGATCCAGCCCATCAGCGTCCCCCGGTTGTTAGGTAGAATACCGGCGCCCAGCGTGCGACGGCTGCCCACGTGAGTCAGGTCTGGCCCGGCGACGCCGTTCGCATCGGTGCCGGCGATGCGATGGCACGCCGAGCAACCCGCCGTGTCGAACAGCCGCGCGCCTGCGGAGGTCGCGTCGACGGCGATTGCGGCTCTGGCAAGCCGCGCCTCCATCAGCCGCGTGAACTGCACTGGATCATGTGCGATCACCGTGAAGCCCATCAGCGCATGTGGTCCGCCACAGTATTCCGCACACTGGCCGCCGAATGTGCCCGGTGTATTCGCCTGGATACGCATCAGGTTGCGGCGGCCCGGTATCATGTCGAGCTTGCCCGAAAGGCGGGGCACCCAGAAGCTATGGATCACGTCTGCGGATTCGAGCTCAAGGACCACCGGCTGGCCGGCGGGAATGTGCAGCTCGTTCGCGTCCAGAATGATCTCCTGCCCCTGCGCGTCCAAGTATGCGACCCGCCACCACCACATTTCGCCGGTAATGCGGACCCGCATCTCGTCACCCCTGATGGGGTCCGACAGATGGTTGGTGAGCGACAGGCCGTAGACCAGCAGAGCGGTGAGGACGACGAGCGGGAAGGCCACGCCCCCGGCCCAGATCGCTGTCTTCCCGCCCACCTTGCGTTGCAGCTCTCGTCGTCCGAAGAGGGCGAGGTAAAGCGCCACAAGCACCACCAGCAGCACCACTGCGGCCATGGCAAAAAGTATCCAGCTGAGCAGGCTGATCGATCCAGCGTAAGGACCTGCCGGATCCAGCACAGGCGGCGGCCAACCATTGAACATCTTATTCTCCGCCCTGTTCGTACAAGTAGGCGGCGATATCGCGCGCCTCGTTCTGTGTGATCGGCATTGCCGGCATGCCTGACCCTGGCACGAGGCTTGGCGCATTTCGGATGTAGGCCGCGAGGACATCCGGCCTATTCGGCAGCACGCCTGCGATCAGCGCCCGATCCGCAAGGCCTTCCAGATTGGGCCCGACCTTGCCTTTGGGCCAGCGTATGCCCGGCATGGTGTGGCATGCGCCGCATCCGGCGCTCTCGATCGCAATCTTGCCTTGAGCCGCGTTCGCTTGCGGCAGGAACTGGCGCTGATCGGGCGGCGCCTTGCAGGCGACAACGCCAAGCATCAGCGGGAGCAACCCGACAGATGGGAACCAGCAGCTCCTTCTGGCAATTGCGCGCATGTGTTGATGCGTAGCCCCCTCCTTGCCGCCGCGACCCTCTTGGGTGCGCTGACCTCCGGTTGCACAGCTGTAGAGAGCAAATCTACGGATCGCCTGGCGCAGGACGGGCACCTGATCGCTCTGAGCGGTGCCAAGGCGGGAGCGGCCAACGCCTGTTTCACCTGTCACGGCATGGATGGTCTGGGCAATGGCGCCGGTGCGCCACGACTGGCTGCTCTTGACGCTGGCTATCTGGTTCGTCAGCTTGAGGCCTATTCCGACGGCAGGCGCGACCACGCGCAGATGGGATGGATTGCCAAGCGGCTGACGCCGACTGAGCGGCAGGCCGTCTCGCAGTACTACGCTCAACTTCCATTCCCAGGCAACGGCAGGGCGCCAGTGGCCCGGCTCGCGCTTTACCATGAAGGCGACGCCTCGCGCGGCCTTCCGGCCTGTTCCACCTGCCATGGCGATGAAGGACAGGGCATCGGTCCGGCCAACCCGCCACTCGCCGGGCAGCCCGGCGGGTACCTCACCGAGCAGCTCGAGCTCTGGCGAGCGGGGCGTCGGAGGAACGATTCTGGCGACGTGATGTTGAGAGTCAGCCAGCTTCTGACTCCTTCGGAAAGTCGGGCGCTTGGCGCTTATGCCTCTGCGTTGCCCGGTCGTCCTCCCAATCCGGAATCTCCGGCAGCATCCCGCGAAGGACATCGTGGCGGTCCCAGAAGTGGTGCTTCAGGGCCGCCCCTGCATGTGCCGGAATCAGCAAGAGCAGCAAAACGATAGAGCCGATGTGCACATCCTCGGCGAGATCGAGGATGATGAACTGCAGTTCCAACGACAGTTCGTCGAGCGGCATCTGCGGCCAGGGAACGATGCCGCCCAGATAAAGTGGACCAGGTGCCGCTATGGCGGACCACATGGCCCAACCGGACAGCGGGAGAGTGAAGAAGGTCACGTAGAACAGGAAAGCGGTTCCGTGAGCGATCTTCGTCTGAAGGCCCTGCGTATCGGCATCGTTGTAGGGATCATCAATCAGCATCCGCCACACGATCCGCCCCATCGCCAGCAGCAGGATGGGGAGCCCCGCGGCGCTGTGGATCTGATAGGCATGCACCTTCTCGCCGCCCGGCATCATCCAGTCGGTCCAGAACCCCCACCCGATCTGGAATAGGATCAAGCCCGCCATGACCCAGTGGAAGACAATGCCCACCGGCGTGTAGCGCCCTCGGTTGGTATAACTTCTGCCCCAAGCCTGCAGCCGCGCAATCATGCTGCGATCCGGCCTTCCTCATGTTTCAGGAAGCGGCTCATCACGAACAGCGCGGCTCCCAGATATAGCGCTGCGGAAGGAGCCCACATGATGAGTCCGGCGAGTTGCTGATCCTCCAGCGGGCTCATGTTCCAGGCGGCGGTCGTAAAGTAGTGCGGCTCGTAAAGCGGGACCCCTGCGAAGGTGATCAGCGCGCCCAGCAGGCCCATCAGCACGGTCGCGCCCAGCAGCGCCGCAATGGCAGCCGGACTGCTGGCACGGCGCACCGCCGCCCAGAACCCGGCCGCTGTTCCCAAAAGAGTGATTTGCATGCTCCAGTAGACAAGATCGCTGGAGAGAGCTGCTGCGTAGAAACCCGGTGCATGCCACAACCAGAACGTCAGCGTCTGAATGCCTGTCCAAACGGCGAGAGAGCCCGGCCAGCGCGTTCGCCAGGCTGGCAGCGCGGCAACGAGCGCAGGCGCGATCACTGCCGTAAGCAGGACGTGATGCGTCACCCGCGCAGAGAACAGGGCGGAAGTCAGCGCGCAGAACGGGGATACAAAGAGGATCACCGCCAGCGCGGCTGAACCGCAGAGGAACTGGCGCCCTCGCGAGTCGACCGACAGCCGCCATATCACCGCGAAAATGCCAGCCATTCCGATAAGGAGGAGGGGGTCGAAGTTCCAGCGGGCGAGGAGTTCGTCAGGCGTCGGACCTGCGCCGCAGTAAGGAACCCATAGGCGTGCTGCCGTCGTCGTCATCATGATTGAATGCTGCGCCGCCATTGCACTGGAGAAGTTGCTGGTGGGCTCCTGGTTGGTCGAGATCGCTTGCCATGCGACTGCAACCGCGTTGCCATTGTGCGGGATACTCGACGGCACCTGAGCGTGCTGGCGGTCACCACGGAAGAATGCGCCTCTCTTCTCGCTAAACAGGCTGTCTCAATCGGAAGTTCGCTCACGAACACGCCCCCTTAGCGGCATCGCCGCACTACCTGCCAGCATCCTGCTGCCATGATGCACCTGTTGCAGCAGCAGGCACAATCTCGCCATGGAAATTCAGGAACACATCAGCGCCAAGATTGCTGCAAAGCTTGCACGGCTTCTTTCAGGAAGTTGTTTTGCGCACACTCGCGCCAGCGAAAGGCTCCTCCATGTGGGGACCTTCGGCGTCGGTCAGTTCGAGAATCGCCTCGGCGGTCGGCACCTTCCGCCTGGGGCGTACCACTACCGTTTGCGGACGAACTCGGCTCGCAGCACCAAGCCTTTTATGCCCTCGTAGCGGCAGTCGATCTCCTGCGGATCGCCTGTCAGCCGGATGGATTTGATGAGCGTACCGCGTTTCAGCGTCTGCCCGGCGCCCTTAACCTCGAGATCTTTGATGAGCGTCACCTGGTCGCCGTCAGCCAGCAGATTGCCGACGGCATCGCGCACCTCTACCTGCCCGTCGAGCTGACGCTTGGCGGCCAACTCGGCTGCCGGCACCCACTCACCGCTGTCCTCGTCATAGACATAGTCGTCATCGGACATGCTTCTTCCTTCCCAATCACATGATTGGCAGCCCTTTACACCGCTCGCTGAGCCGAGAAAGCGCGATTGCGGCCGCCCTAGCTGGCGGGCTTCAACAATTCGAGATGCGGGCCGCGCAGACCGGTCAGGATCATTTCGCCATCTGCATCGACGCGAAACTCGCCAAAGCACGCCTCGTCGAGCGCCTTCGCCTGCCCTTCCTCAAAGAAGAAGGCATTGGTGGCGAATATTACCTCCCCGTGCCGGACGCGATACCGAAGCGCCACTTCGCCCGCACCCAGCGGCCGAGTATCGGCGAAGCGGCGAAACTGGCCGACGCCGCGCTCGTCAAGTGCGACAACAAGGCGCCCGCCGGCGACCTGCGATCCCGCGGCGCGAGACGCCTGATTAGCGGCAGCGAACCGCAGCCGCATATAGTCGCCCTGCATCAGCGAGCGCGGATCCACCGGGCTGAGCTCCAGTAGCACGACCCGACCATGCCTCAGAAGCCGCTCGCGCTCGTAGATGCCGTAGTTGACGAAAAGCAGGATCAGCAGTCCGACGGCGAGCGCAATCTGTTTACGCATGGTGCACCTCGTCCAGTTCGCCCGCCGTCCGGCGCAGGAACAGGAACGCGGCGAGAAGGCTGAGGCCCGTGACTGCGAGGATGCCGGACTTGAGGAGCAGCGTTGCGTGCAAGCTGTAGTAGAAATGGGCGGCGAAGCCGAGCAGGCCGAGGATGCCGATAGCCATCAACAACCGATTGCCCGCCGCGAAGCCGAGCAGGAGGATCAGCAGCGCCGCACCCAGGCCCGGCGCTATGAGGCACAGGCAGCCGACCAGCACCGCAGCCCCTGCTGTCAGCAGGAATCCCCGGCTGGTGAAGCGGAAGCCTTCGCGGGTTACCAGAAGGACAGTCACCCAGACCAGCACCGCACTCGTTAGTCCTCGACCGAGCAACGGGCCATGCTGCGCTATCCAGCCTGAGGCTGCGGCCCGGCCGAACAAGGCGTCCCAGCCGAACAGGCGGAATGTCTCCACCAGCATCAGCGCAAGCACCAGCCCATAGCCGACCGGTCGCCAGAGTCGACCGCCCCTCGCCCACCTCACCGGATCGAGCCAGACCAGCACCAGCGCCGCGCAGAACAGCGGAGTGGTGAGGCCGGGCAGTTCCAACTCATTGATCGCGAGCGCCAGCGCGATAGCGGCACCGCAAGCGGCCAGCAGGCGATGGAGGAATGCCGGCACAATGAGCACCAGCGCAGCCTCGACCAAAGCGAACGCGAAATAGAACGCCGGATCCTGCGGCCTGAAAACCTTTGCCAGCGCGACCGCTAGAAGCCCCTGCCCGGCCAGGCTGAGCGCAAGCGCGAACTGTTCGGCGAAGTCCTGTCCGGCGAAGGTGCGAAACAGCGCGAAGGCCGCCGCGCAACACAGGACGCCGGCGACTAGCGCGGAGGCGGCATCATCCACGATAGCGGTCAACGCGTTCGCGACGAAGCCGAGCAGAAACAGCGCGCCGATCCAGCCGGCGATGCCGAGCATCAGGCGGACGTACCAAGGCGAAACGCCCGCCTCAGGCTCGGGCTGAGCGCCCTTGACCAGGCCGGCGTCGCTCAGCTCGGTCCAGAGCTCCGCGGCGTTCATGCTGCCTACTCCCGCGCCACGGATTTAAGCCAGAGCGCGCCGGCAGCCGAAAGGCCGATCACTATCAGGCCGATGAACAGAAAGGCGACGCCGCCAGAATTTGGCAGGTGAAGCAACAGGAAGGCGGCGACCGCGACGATCAGGCTCAGCACGCCAATGGCCAGCATGAATAAGTCCGCTCGGACGCCGCGATACCAAGCGTAGATCGCCGTCAGCCAGCCCAGGTACGCGAACGTCGTGAGAACGGCACTGCCGCCGCTTCTCTCCACAATCGCCCACAAGATCAGCACCGTTGCGGAGCCAGCGCTCGCCATTGCGATCAGCCGCGCAGGCCAGCGTTCGCGCAGCCAGGCGAGCCCGGCGCGATGGGCGATCTCCCAACCGACCAGCGCCAGACCATTCAGCACGAACAAGGCCCACAACAGCGGCTCCTCGTCGCGACCGAGCACGAAGTACAGAAACACCGCAGTGTTGATCAGACCGAGCCAGACCAGCCACAGAGCTGCGAACCGCCCGATGAGCACCCACGGGAGGATGAGCGCGGCCCAATAGGCGAACAGTTCGAACGTGTCGGCGCCGGTCTGATAGATCTGTCCGGTCAAAGCCAGGAGCGCGCCTACCAGCAAGCTCCCCAAGGTGAGCGCAGCCTTGCCCGCACCCCCGTCCAGATCAAGCTGCCAGCAGGCGAGCAGAGCGACCAGGATCGCCGCTTCGGCCAGGCCAATCTTGACGAGGCGGCCAAGATCGTCCCAGTTGAACGCGAAGAAGAAGATCACCGCCGCGGCCAGGGCGAGCGTGCCCAGCCACAAGGCGATCTGCTCGAGAAACTTCCGCCACTGTGCGGGCTTAGGGATGATCCCGGCAGCCCGCAGCACCGCGAGTTCGCGACCGGGCATGACCCTCCGGGACATGACCCAACTCAGAACCTCGTCTTGAAGCTGGCCCATCTGCTCCCCCGCCCGCGCCCGGTATGGATAGCGAATCCATTTTCCTTGCGCCATAAATTCCGCTGCCGACACGGAGCATTGGCGCCAAGACCACGAAGGCGGAGTGCCTAGGCGATCAGCTCACCCCGAACCGGTCATGCGCGGCCTCAGCTTCGCTTTTCCGAGATTCAACGTTCGCGCTTCTTACAGCCCGTGTTTCTTCTCCAGTTCCAGGTCAAGGATCGCCCCATCAAAGTTTCCGCCAAGCTTCTGGTTGGCGTTTGAAAGGAGCGCTGCCGGCGCACCGGCGATGTAGCCATCGATCAGGCGCTGGTAGTTGCTGATCAGCCCTTCGCGCTCCTTGCACAGCCGCAAGTTTTCCAAGCCTTCAGAGTGCAGGCCTTTCTGCTGGATAGGTATATTGGAATAGTCCTGCCGCGGGATCATCGGGAAATCCTGGCTGTCGAATGGCAGGACGGTGGGTTCGCGCTGCAGTTCCGGCTCCTCGCCCTCCGGGTAGTGCGTCAGCGACCACAGTTCGAAAAGGCAGGACTCCGGGCCAAGCGGACGGATGCGGTATGCCGACATGCTCGTAAAGTAGGTGAGCAGGAAGGTATTGGGAAACAAGAATTCAACCGCTTCCACCGGCTGCTCCACCATCACTTTGGCAAGGTCCGGCACATCCTCGCCCCGCGCGCGCAGAGTGTCTGTGATGGCCTGACAGACGCGGCCGTACCAAGCCATTATCGCAACTTGCGGATCCTCGGGCAGGTCATGGGTGGGAACGGCGCGCGCGATTTCGATTTCCTTGCGCTGCACCAGTCCGGCCATGCCGTCGCTGAGCAATTCCATGGTCTGCAGCGCTTCTGCGATGTTCTCGCTCACACTGAGATTGGGATTGATCGTCGGCCCCAGCCCGCCGGTCTCATTACCATAGCGGCCGTTATAGAGGCTGGGCTGCGCGTGCTGGAGTTGCGGGTGCGTCTTCATCACGTGGTAGCCTTCCATGAAGGCCTCCATCGCCACCTTCCAGTTGGCGGGCAGCACTGTCGCGAACCACCACTGCGCGCGCATCTTGCTCATGCCGCGCGCTTCCAAGCGGTCGAGCACCGGTCCCAGGCTATCGCGCAGTGAGGGCGCATCTGGATCGTGGTTGATGAAGGCGCACCCGCCCCAAGTCTCGACCCGGACCGAGCGGAGCGCGAGGTCGTCCTTGTTCAACAGCTCTTCGTCGAACAAGTGGCGACCGTAAACGAAGGTGCAGTCGCCATCCATGTTCCAGCGCCAGCCGTGGAACGGGCAGATGAACCCGCTCTTGGCGCAGTTGCCGTGCGCGCTCTTGCCTTCAGCGTTGCCCTCCCCGCCCGCAATCGGCACGCCGCGATGCCGACAGTGGTTCTGGTAAGCCTTCACCTCGTCGCGAGTGCGCACGACGATGACTGATTTGCCCAGGTTCGAGTACTCGATCCAGTCGCCCACCTCCGGAATCTGCTCGAGCCGGCAAGCCATTTGCCACACGTGCGGCCACATCCGCTCGCCCTCCAGGCGATAGAAGTCCTCGTCGTAGTAGCGCCCGGCGGGGATCAGCGCGGGGTTCTCGATCCGCAGCGGGTTGTGCGCGTGCAGCTCGATCGGGTCCATTTCGGCCATGAGCCGGTCCTCTCTGCGTATGGGAGTCTTCAGGCGAAAGGTTCGTCACCCTGCAGGATCGTGCGATGGAGCAGGCGTCCGCAGTCGGGATCGTAGGGCATCGCGCGGTGGAGCGTGCCGGTGTTGTCCCACATCACGGAGTCTCCGACCTCCCACTCGTGCGAGTAGTGGTACGGCTCGCTGGTGGCGACCTCGCGCAGACCATGGAGGATGCATGCACTTTCCTCTGGCTCCAGACCGATGACATATTGCGCGGTGTTGCCGAGCACGAGCGACTTGCGGCCTGACTTGTGCTTCCACACCAGTGGCAGCTCACGCTTGCCCTGCCCGCGTGTCTGCCAGTCGCTGAGTTGCTTCAGCGTCGGCTCGGGCGTGTGGTAAAGCTGCGAGGCCCACATCGTATGCACCACCCGCAGCCCCTCGATGCGCGCCTTCGTCTCCTCCGGCAGGTCGTCGTAGGCAGCGTAGCAGTTGGCAAACTCGGTGTTGCCGCCCCAGGTCGGGAGAACCTTGCTCGTGAGGATCGAGCCCCGAACCGGCACGTCGTTCATGGTGCCGTCGATGTGCCAGAACAGGGAGCCCTTCAGGTACTCGACCGCCTCCTGGTTGATGCGGCGATCAAGTGAAATGGGGAACACCGCCTTGTTCTGATAGCCAATCTCGGTGGCATTGCCGCCCAGCGCATTCGTGAAGGCGATTTGCTCATCGTCGGTAAAGTGCAGCTGCTTGAAGACCAGCACCCCGCGCTGCTCCAGCAGCTCGTTGATCGCGCCGGTCAGTTCGCCGCTGAGCAGTTCTTCCTTGGTGTTGAGAATACAGCTGCCGATCATTGGCTTGATCTGTTCTGCCTTGAGGCGGCTGAGGGTCGTCGTTGCCATCTGGCTCTCTCCTGTCGATTGATGCGAGTGTGACTGCGTGGCGCACGCGCCGCTTTGATCCGGCGCAAAGACTAAGGAGCAATCAGTCCAGCGGTCGCGGGGCGCCAATACCCATGTACTTGGCGAGGCCGCGGTGCAGGTTGGTGACCTTGCGCTCCTGCCAAGGGTTAGGCAGGTTGCCCCGAAAGCCGCGTGACTTCAGCCCTCGCTGCACCTCAATCATGTTCGAGATGTCCTGTGCGATCACATGAGGCCAGGCGGTGAGATCCTGGTCGGCGAAGACCCACTCGGTCTTGGGTTCTTCCCCGGGCGGGAAGCGATCAAGGGCGATCGCCTCGTAGATGCACTTGTCCGGGTCAGAGCCATAGGGCCGAACACGATAATAGAGCGCGAAAGTCGGACCGGGCAGGATGTTCATATTCGGGAACACCGACAGTGCGAGACCCGCTTGGCTCATCTGCTCGTCGCTGATCTCGGGCCAGATCACACCGCGCGCCGCATCGTCGGCCTTTGCTGCCATGATCCAGTGATGATGCACCTGTTGGGGCGGTGTACCCTCGGGTAATTCGTCCACCAGGCGCTGGGCGGCCTGGACCAGCGTCTCGGTCGTACTGGCTCCGATCGTGTCCCAGAACTCCTGTTGCATGCGCGCGATGTTGACGCGGGCGTCCTTGCCCTTCGGCGCGCGGTGCACCGTGGTCCTGTCCGCCGAACCCTCGGCAGTGTGATCCTTGGTATCGTATCCATCGTGGCCGTGGAGACCGAGCGTGCGCGACCAGGCGTAAAAATCGCCGTACTTGGTCAGCTGCGGATGCGTGCCGGCAACGTGGTAAGGCTCCAGGAAGGCTTCGAGGGCGACCTTCCAGTTGCAGTCGAACACCCCCCACTGACGAAAGCGGTAGCGCATCTTTTCGAACTCGAACGGGTCGAGCAGGGAGGCGACAGGCTCGAGGTAGTCCCGCAGGGGCCGGGCACCGGGGTCCATGTTGATCCAGATCCATCCGCCCCAGGTATCCACCTGCACGGGCGTGAGGCTGGTCCTCTCCTCGTTGAGCGCACCCTGCCAGTCATCCTTGTCGAGGATGTGGGTCGCCTTGCCGTCCAGATCAAAGGTCCAGGCATGATAGGCGCAAGTGAAGGCACCCTGGCGTCCGCAGGCGCTGTGCTCCCCCTTGCTCTGCGGCAGCACGCCCTGCCCGCCGCCCGCGTTGTTGCCGACAAGGCGCCGCGCGCGATGCGGGCAGACGTTGTGGTAGGCCTTGATCGTGTCCGGCCCAGTCCGCACGATGAGTATGGAGTCGTGCGCGATGTTGTAGGTGATGTAGCTGCCCACTTCGGCAAGCTCCTCCACCCGTCCGGCGTGCTGCCATACCTTGGACCACAAACGATCGGCCTCAGCCTCGGCATAGTCGCGGCTGATGTAAGCTTCGGCCGGGAAGGTCAGCGGTTCGGACAAGTCGGCGGAGACGATCTTTTCTGGCTTGTTCATGGTGCGCCTCCTCAGGCCTCGACCGGCTCGCGGGTGAGTTCCAGCCCATCCAGCGTGCCGGCATCGCGCCAGCGCTCCAGCATGGCTTCGAAGTCGTAGAAGCCCGGCCCCCAGGGTTCGCCAAAGATGTGGCGCTTGTGAGCCTGATCGCCCTCATTGTTGAAGTAGCTGGGCGTGCATTCGTTGACGAAGTCGGAGTTGTCGACCGCCACCGACCGCAACTTGGCGAGGTAGGCGTCCTGTGCCTCCTTCGTGGGCTCCACCGTGACCGCCCCGCGCTTCAGCGCCTCGCTCGCGATATACCCGATGTGGCGCCCTTGCGCGATGAAGGTGGCACTGTTGGTCGCGTTGACTCCGGCTTGTGTAAAGCCCGTGAAGAACAGGTTGGGGAAGCCGTTCGCCATCATGCCCTGGAACGTCTTGAAGCCATCTGCCCAGTAGTCGTAGATCGACAGGCCATTGCGGCCGGTGACCGGATCGATGGCCCAGCGCCGGTGCAGCTCATTGGTCACCTCGTAGCCGCTGGCGAAGATCATGCAGTCGATCTCGTACTCACGACCGTTGGCGACAAAGCCCTTCTCGGTCATGCGCTCGACGCCTTGTGTTGCGGCGACGTCCACCAGTTCGACATTAGGGCGGTTGAAGGTCGCATAATAATCGTCGTTGGAGCACGGCCGCTTGCACAGGAAGCGATACCAGGGCTTGAGCGCCTCAGCCGTCGCCGGATCCTCCACGATCTCCTCGCAGCGTCGGCGCAGGCGCTCCATCACGCGGTAGTCCATGACTTCGCGGCGACGCATGTACTCCTCCAACGAGACGTCAGGCCACCCTTCAGCCTCGAGTTCGGCAGAGAGGTTGCGGCTGATCTCGGTCCAGATGTCCTGGATCAGGTCCGGCTCGCCGGGGGCAAGCCGCTCCATCGCGGCGTGGTGGAAGTTGCGGATGCGGTCCTGCTGCCAGCCCGGCTTGAGCGACTTGAACCATTCCACGTCCGTGGGCTTGTTGGCGCGCAAGTCGACGCTCGAAGGCGTACGCTGGATGACGTAGAGTTGGCCGGCGTGGCGCCCCACGTGCGGCACCACCTGGATGGCGGTGGCACCAGTGCCGATGACAGCGACCTTCTTGTCGGCGAGCTTGTCCAGCACAGGAGCTTTCCATTCGCCGCCAGTGTATTCGTAGTCCCAACGGGCAGTATGGAAGAGCTTGCCCTTGAAATCCTTGATGCCGGGAATGCCGGGCAGCTTGGGCTTGTTGAGCGGACCGTTGGCGATCACGACGAAGCGCGCCTTGATGTCGTCGCCTCGATTGGTGGTGACGTGCCAGCGATTGAGCGTCTCATCCCAGCTCAGCCCACGCACGAGAGTGTGGAACAAGGCATTTTCGTATAGCCCGAAGGTCTCGGCGATTGTGCGGCAGTGTTGCTGGATCTCGAAGCCGTCGGTGAACTTCTTGGAAGGCATCGTGCCCGTCTCTTCGAGCAGCGGCATGTAGCAGTACGCATCGTTATCGCACTGGATGCCGGGATAGCGGTTCCAGTACCAGGTGCCGCCGAAATCGCCGGCATGGTCAACAATGAAGAAGTCGTCGATGCCAGCCTGCTTGAGGCCATGCGCCACCATCATCCCGCAGAAACCGCCGCCGAGCACCACCACGTCAGTCTCACCGGCGATCGGCTCGCGCGGGGCGACCGGCATGTACGGGTCACGCTCGTAAAGGTCCGCCCACTCGCCGCTCGTCTCGATGTACTGCTCGTTGGCCTCTTTGCGGATGCGGCGGTCCCGCTCGGCGCGATAGCGTGCGCGTACCGCCTCGAAATCGATCTCGCTTGCGGGCGGGCAGTCGGTCGGCTGGCAGATCACAAGGCCTCTCCTAATCAACAGAGTTGTTGATTAGGCTCTATCACTCCTGCCGAGCGCTGCTTTGATCGAGATCAATGTGTGCCGAACGCGTATCGCCGAATGAAGACCTCGGTTGCACCCGCGTCTGGACACGACTTCCAGCGCCGCCCGCAACCGCTCTTCCCGACTAACATAGGCGGCCACTCGCAAGGTGGCCGCCTCCTTTTTGTTCAACGGCCAAGCACCAATTGATCTCGATCAATGTCGCGCCACCGACAACAGAGACACCGTGCGGTATCGATAATACACGGAGAGTTGCGCATGCACATGAACGACATGGTGGTCATAAGCACCGACGATCACATCTGCGAGCCGCCTACCTTGTTCGACAATCAACTGTCGGGCGACCTGCTGGCCACTGCCCCCAAGCTGAAGACCGACAAGCAAGGCAAAAACTTCTGGGAGTACCAGGGCTATATTCGCCCTTCTGTCGGCCTCAACGCCGTCGTCGGCCGTCCCTTCGAGGAGTACGGCATGGAACCCACCTCGCTGGACCAGCTGCGGGACGGCTGCTGGGACGTCCACAAGCGCATCGAGGACATGGACGTGAACGGGATCGCCGCCTCGATGTGCTTTGGCAACTCGATCGGCTTCGACGGGCAGACTTTCCATAAGGCGCCAGACAAGTCGCTCTCTCTTCGCCACATGCAAGCCTACAACGACTGGCACTATGACGAGTGGTGCATGGCTTATCCCGGCCGCTTCATACCGCTTGCAATCTTGCCGACGTGGGATGTCGACGCGACCGTGCAGGAGATACACCGCTGCGCCCGCAAGGGGTTCCGCGTGGTCTCCATGAACGAGAACCCGACCGCGCAGTCCCTTCCAAGCATCCACAACGACTATTGGAATCCGGTGTTCAAGGCGCTGATGGACAACGACATGACCATCGCGCTGCACATCGGCAGCGGCAATCCGGCGCCTCATGCCTCCATGGAAACGCCGATCGAGGCCTGGATCTCGACCATGCCGCTGTCGGTCGCGCAGGGCGTCGCCGACTGGCTGCAACTGGAAGAGCTGCATCAATATCCAGACATGCGCATCATCGTCGCTGAGGGTTCGATCGGTTGGGTGCCCTACCTCATGGAGCGGGCAGATTTCTCGAACTGGCGGCACAAGGCCTGGACCCGCTCCAGGTTCCAGGACATCAAGCCGAGCGAGCTGATGAAGCGCCACTTCGCACACTGCTTCTTGTGGGACCCGTACGGCCTGAAGAACTTGTCCGAAGTGGGAGAGGACAACGTCACTTACGAAGTCGACTACCCGCATTCCGACGCGCTCTGGCCCGACGCGGCCGAGCTGCTGTGGCAGCAAGTGCAGGGACTCACCGACGCCCAGATCAACAAGATCACTCACCTCAACGCTATCCGCTGGCTGCGCCACGACGCGCTGTTCAAGTACAATCGGCGCGAGGATATGACAGTCGGCGCCTGTCACGCACGCGCCGCTGCAAGGAACGTCGACACTAGCCCCAAGTCCTCCGGCGGTTCGGCCCCAACGACGGAGACGCGGCCCGTCACCTCGGGCGACGTCATGCAGATGTTCAAGGCGCACGCAGAGAAGCGCGCCAAGGAGGTCGAAGCCGCCTGAGCGGCATGCCGCACTGTCGCGCCGGATCGCCCGGCGCGGCAGTTCACGAAGGTGGAGCAGCGAAAAAGGCCGGCGGGATCACCGCCGGCCTTTTGCTTGCCCAAAAGGCGGATCAGAAGCGGAAGTAGGCGCCGCCGCTCACGACCCAGGGATCGAGCGAGTGCTTGGTTTCGAGTGCCTCCACGCCCGACGCTGTGTAGAAATGTGCGGTCGTGTTCATGAAGTACTTCTTGGCATCAAACGTGACACCAATGCCCTTATCACTCACCGGCACGTCGGCGCCGGCCTGCAGTGCGAGACCCAACTCGTTGCTCATCTTCACCCGCGTCGCCCCGAGCGCGCGAGCGGTGGCACCGGGCTTCTCGTCAAAGATGATGAACAGGCTCGGGCCGACGCCCACATATGGCCGCACCGGCCCAAGGTTGACGTGGTACTTGAGCGTGAGAGTGGCCGGCAGGATCAAGACATGGTCTACAATGTCCGTTCCGGCAAGCGGCCCCGCCCCGTTGACGTGGTGCTGCGTGAAGCAACAGATCGTCTCCACGGAGACGGCGGGCGTTGCATAATACTCGATGGCAAGAGTGGGCACGACATTGTCGTTGGCCTTGGTCTGGCTGCCGGCCGGGATGCCGACCAGGTTTTTCTTCAAGTCGTCGATCTTGCCATCGGGCAGCACGCCAGTGGCGAGCACTTTCACCTGCAGTCGGCCATCGGCATTCGTCGCAAAGGCCGGGGTGGCTGCCGCCGCGGCGAGCGCCGCGGTCAGGTACAGAACGTTTCGCATAGTCCCTCATCCGTCGCCGCAGTGCCCGCACGGCGCGGGCCAGGATTGTTGCAGCGTCGAGGACGGCCTTGCTCTGCTTCGAGCGCGCGCGCTTTGATCGCGCGCAAGTTCGCTTAACCTGTGAGCATTCCCCATCCGTGCCGGCCGGGAATTCCATGGCGCTGTTGGACCCAGTGCTGCGGCGAGAGCGATTCAGCGCAGTTGCCGCTTCTCCAGTTTACGCGCAAGCGTCCGCCTGTGCATTCCCAAGCGTCGGGCGGTTTCGGAGATGTTGAAGCCGGTGTCCGCCAGCGCCTCATTGATCCGTTCCCACTCAAGAGTTTTGAGTGAGGTCGGCTGCGCGGTGATTGGCGCTTCGACATTGCCATTGGCCTTGGCAAAGGCCGCCTCGATGTCGTCCGTGTTAGACGGCTTGGGCAGATAGTGAGAGGCCCCCAGCTTGATCGCCTCTACCGCCGTCGCGATGCTGGCATAACCGGTGAGGACGACGATCCGCATGCCGGGATCCATTTCATGCAGCGCCTGGACGCACACCAGGCCGGACGTGACGCCAAGCTTCAGGTCCACCACGGCTCGATTGGGGCGCTCCGTCTTCAGCAGCTCATAGAGCTGTTCCGGCGTGCCAACCACATGCACCTGATAGCCCCGACGCTCGAACGATCGCGCCAGCGTGCGGGCAAACGTGGCATCATCCTCGACGATGACGAGGCGTCGGTCCTCGACCTGCATTCACCTCTCCTCCGAAGCTGGCGAGTTGACGATGGGAAGTGTCAGCCGCACCTCGGCACCACCGCCCAGCCGGTTCGAAGCCTCAAGCTTTCCACCCAGCCGACGCGCAACGGTTCCTGCAAGAAAAAGACCGACGCCGTGCCCGGCATTCTTGGTCGTCTGATTCAGCGCGCCGATGCGCTCAAGCTGCTGCGGCGAAAAGCCGATGCCACGATCCGCGATGGTCACCATAAGGAATTCGTCGTCGATCACCTCCCCAAGGAGGAGCACTCCGGCAGGTGACGCTTCCGCGGCATTGTCCAGCAAACTCCAGATTGCCTGGCGCAGTGCTGGCTCGGCGGCTACGGCCGGCGTGCCGGTCCAATCGAAGCTGTGCTTGAGCGGTACGCTGGGATGCACAATCCGCCACTCAGCCGCGATGCTCTCCAGCAAGGCTTCTGCCGACGCCGAGCCCATCGCCTCCCCGCGTGAACGGCCAGCCGAGTGCAGGATGTTGGAGACGATCTGCTTGCACCGGCCAAGTTCGGCCTGGGCCTCCTCCAGCTCCTCGGCAAATTGCTTGTCGCCCAGGATCACGGGATGACGCTGCCAATCCGCGATCAGCACTGCCAGCGTCGAGAGCGGCGTGCCCAGTTCATGCGCTGCGCCGCTGGCGAACAGGCCCATGCGAACGATGCCGTCTTCCTCTACAGCCCGCTGTCCAAGTTCTGCGGCGTACGCATCGCGCGCGCGCAGATTGCGGGTGATACGGGTGCTGAACAGGACCAGGAGCACGGCAACCATGACGAAGCTGATCCAAGATCCGCTCATCAGCAAAACGGTCGCATCGTCCGAGAACTCAGCCGGAAAAACGAGGGGACGGTAATGAATGCTCAGGAAAGCCGTGCACACGCATGATGACGCCACCAGCAGCCAGGCGAGCGGTGCCTGCAACAGGATGGCCCCGAGTACGACCTGCACCAGATAGAGAGAAATGAACGGATTGGTGGCGCCGCCGCTCAGGTAGAGCTGAGCAGTCAGAGCCGCCATGTCGAGGAGCAGCGCCAACACAAGCTCGCCCGACACGATCCAGGACCGCCGAACCCGCAGCCTGAACAGGAAGTTCGCGAAGGCCAGCAGCCCCACGATCGCGATCATCGGGGCCAGCGGTAGTTCCACCCTGAGCAGGAAGTGCACCGCCAGGATCGCGATCAATTGGCCAATCACAGCGAGCCAGCGCAGCTGGATGAGCTGTCGCATGTTCTCGATTGAAGCTTGCCTGGCCGATACGTCGGGGAACCTGCTGAAGGGCCTTCGGGTAAGCGCAAGGAGTGGTGCGTCCATCACCGACGCTTTTGCGCCGGAAGCAGGAGCAAGACCAGTCCTGTGATCGAAAGAGCGGCGAGACCGAACCAGGTCAGGGCATAGATCAGGTGGGTATTGCGGAACTGAACCACGGTTAGCCCGCCGCGCGGATAGCCCATTGCGCTGCCGGTCGCCTCCGCATCGACGAAGAACGGCGCGACGTTGGTCAGACCTCGGGCTCGCGCGATCGCCGGAACGTCGCGAGAGAACCAGCGCTCTTCCGCCGGCCGGTTCGGCCGCAGGATTCGGCCATCCGGCTCCGACAGGCGGAGGAGCCCGGTGATCGTTACCTCAGCCGCCTCTTGCCCGGCGGCCGAGTTGGACTGCGCCTTCCAGTCATGAGGTACGAACCCGCGGTTGATCAGGACGATGCCTTGCGCGGTGCGCAGCGGCGTGACCAGCCATGCGCCTGGGCCAAGCTCGGTCAGGGCATCGACCAAAGTCGCGCGGTCATGAAGCAGAGTGCCGGTTACGCGCACCCAGCGATATTCTACATCCGCCGGGCTCAGGGACGCCCATGTTCCGGGTTCGGGCGGCGCTACCGGCGGTGCATGGATGCGGGCCTCTACCCGCTCGATCAGATCGAGCTTCCAGGCCCGCCGTTCCAGCTGCCATACGCCCAGTCCTGAAAACAGAACGCTGGCAAGCAGGCATAAGCCCAGGAGGAAGGCGCGCTTGCCTCCCCCCGGGATCACGGCATCGTCGCCGCTTGTCCCGTCATCATGCCCGGCATCATGTTCGTGTTGAGGTGATACATGATCCACAGCGAACCCGCGATGATGATCAGCAGGATCACGGCGGTGAACACGAAAGCCACCAGCGTCCACCCGCCTTCCGCCTGGGTGTTCACGTGCAGGAAGCAGATGGTGTGAACCACGACCTGTGCCACCGCGAACGCGATCACGGCGGCCGATGTCCAGGTCGAATTGCCCAGCACATCGCTCATGACGAGCCAGAACGGGATGGCCGTCAATACAGCCGACAGCGCAAAACCGATCAGGTAGCTGCGCATGGAGCCGTGCCCATGCGTATCACCGTGCGCGTGCAATTCGCCATCGAGATTGGCGCCGTGGGAAGCGGTAGAAGTCGAACTCATCGCACCATTCCAAGCAGATAAACGAAGGAGAAGACGCCGATCCAGATCACATCCAGGAAGTGCCAGAACATGCTCAGGCACTGAAGGCGGCGCTTGTTCTCAAGGTGCAGACCACGCTGATTGAGCTGAACCAGCATCACGCCAATCCAGATGATGCCGACGGTGACATGGAGACCGTGGGTCCCGACCAGCGTGAAGAATGCGGAAAGGAAGCCGCTGCGCTGGGGGGTTGCGCCTTCGGCGATCAGTTCAGCGAACTCGTACAGTTCGACTCCGACGAAACTCAGGCCGAGCAGGCCGGTGACCAGCAGCCACCCTTGCACTGCGCGCAGCCCCCCCCGCTCCATCGCCAACATGGCGAAGCCATAGGTGATTGAGGAGAAAAGCAGAATGGCGGTGTTGAGCGCGACCAATCGCAGGTTGAAAATCTCGTGAGGCGCCGGGCCTCCGGCGTAGCTGCTGCTCAGCACGCCAAAGGTTGCGAACAGGGCCGCGAAGATGAGCGCGTCGCTCATCAGGTAGATCCAGAAGCCCAGCAGCGTCGGACTGCCGTGGCCATGATCGTCCTGCTCGACCACGTAGAAGGTCGAGGGGTCCACGGGGCTGTTGTCTTGTGCCATCGTCGTCATCGCTCAGGCTCCCGCCGCCAACGCAGCGTCATGGCTGCGTTCCTCGCGCTCCACGTCCGCCGCGTCGATGTAGTAGTCGCGGTTGTAGTTGAAGGTATGCGCGATGGTGACGACCACCAGCCCAAGGAAGCTGAGTACTGCCAGCCACCACATGTACCATACCATCGCGAAACCCAGCACCGTGGCCAGCGCCGAAAGGATCAGGCCCGCGCCTGTGTTCCGGGGCATATGGATCGGCAGGTAGCCACCTTCCGGACGGCGATGCCCGCGGCTCTTCATGTCGTACCAGGCGTCCAGATCGTGCACGACCGGAGTGAACGCGAAGTTGTACGCGGGCGGCGGCGAAGAAGTGGCCCATTCCAGCGTACGCCCGTCCCAGGGATCGCCAGTGGTGTCGCGAAGCTGGTCGCGCTTCACGTAGCCCATCACGATGCTCATCACGAACCCGAGGATACCCACCAGGATGATCAGCGCGCCGATGCCGGCAAGCACAAACCAGATCTGCATAGACGGATCATCGAAGTGACGCACACGCCGGGTCGTGCCCATCAGGCCGACGACGTAGATCGGCGTCCACGCGACCCAGTAGCCGATCACCCAGCCCCAGAAGCCCACCTTACCCCACCAAGGATCGAGGTGGAAACCGAACGCTTTGGGGAACCAGTAGATGATGCCTGCGAAGAGGCCGAACACCACGCCGCCAATGATCACGTTATGGAAGTGAGCGACAAGAAACAGTGAGTTGTGGAGCACGAAGTCGGCGGGAGGAACGGCCAGCAGAACACCCGTCATGCCGCCGACCACGAACGTGAGCATGAACGCGACCACCCACATCATCGGCAAGTCGAAGCGAATCGAACCCCGGTACATCGTGAACAGCCAGTTGAAGATCTTCGCCCCGGTCGGGATAGAGATCACCATCGTCGCGATGCCGAAGAAGCTGTTGACGCTCGCACCCGAACCCATCGTGAAGAAGTGGTGCAGCCAGACCAGATAGCTCAGGATCGTGATAACGACGGTGGCATAGACCATCGACGTGTAGCCGAAGAGCCGCTTGCCGCTGAAGGTGGAGGTGATCTCGGAATAGATGCCGAAGGCTGGGAGGACCAGAACGTACACCTCTGGGTGGCCCCAGATCCATACCAGGTTCCAGTACAGCATCGGGTTGCCGCCGAGGTCGTTGGTGAAGAAGTTGGTCCCCACGTAACGATCCATCATCAACAGTGCGAAAGCGCCCGTGAGTACCGGGAAGATCGCGATGGCCAGAACGTTGCTGCACAGCGCCGTCCAGCAGAACACCGGCATTTTCATCATCGTCATGCCGGGGGCACGCATCTTGATGATGGTGACAACCATGTTGATGGCGGAAAGCGTGGTGCCAACGCCGGCTATCTGGAGGGCCCAAAGATAATAGTCAGGCCCGGTTCCGGGGCTGTTTTCCAAGTTGGTGACCGGCACATAATTGAGCCAGCCGCCGGTCGAGAACTCACCCACGAACAGCGAGATCATCACCAGTACCGCGCCGGCCACGGTCATCCAGAAGCTGAAGTTGTTAAGGAACGGGAAGGCCACGTCACGCGCGCCGATCTGCAGCGGCATGACGTAGTTGATGAGGCCGACCACCAGGGGGATCGCCACGAAGAAGATCATGATCGTGCCATGGGCGCTGAAGACCTGATCGTAGTGGTGAGCCGGCAGGAAGCCGTCATTGCCAGCAAAAGCGATGGCCTGCTGAGCACGCATCATCAAAGCGTCGGCAAAACCGCGCAACAGCATGATGATGCCTAGAATTATGTACATGATGCCGATCTTCTTGTGATCGACACTCGTGAACCACTCACGCCACAGCCAGCCCCATAATCCGAACTTGAAGACGGCGGCCACGATAGCGGCGCCCAGCAGGACCACGACGATGAAAGTGCCTAGAATGATCGGCTCGTGGAGCGGGAAGGATTCCCAACTCAAGCGGCCGAAGATCGTTGCGGCAAGGGACTGATCGAACACGTTCATCTGCTCCGAGTGGGCTAGATTTTGGGCTTGGCGGGCGCGCGCGAGCCGGCTTCAGGCGTATCGCCGAGGTCTCTGTCGTGCTCCGCCTCCGGCGAAATGACCCCGGGCTGCGAAACTGTCGTTCCAGGCACCGGACGCGCGCCGGTCTTGCGCGACGGATCGATCAGGTGGCCCTCTCGATCATCGCTCTGAGGCAGCGTCTCGCCGCGCGGCGTCATCGTGTGACCACCACTCTGGCCGTGACGCATCAGTTCGCTCATGCAAGGCTTGCCGGGCTCGACGCACCGCTCGACCACGCGCTGGAACAGATCGCCGTTCACACCGGCAAAGTGCATCGCGGGGACGCGTTCGCTCGGCTGGGCGAGGCGCTGGTACGAGGAAGTATCGAGCACCCGTCCGCTCTGTTTGACCTGGCGCACCCATTGCTGGAATCGGGCATCCGCGACGCCATGCAGGCGGAACCGCATGTCGCTAAAACCAGCGCCGCTGTAATTGGCGGAGAAACCTTCGGACACCACCGGACGATCGAGCACGGCGTGCAGAGTGCTCTGCATTCCGGGCATGGCATAGATCATGCCCGCCATCGTGGGTGCATAAAAGGTGTTCATCATGTTGCTGGACGTGATGTCAAACCGAACCTCGCGGTTGACCGGCAGCACCAGCTCGTTGACCGTGGCGATGCCCTGTTCCGGATAGATGAACAGCCATTTCCAGTCGAGCGCCACGACCTGCACCCGCAGAGGCGCCTCAGCAGGAGCGGTAGCCTCCTGCCCCACCCCGACCCGGTCCAGTGGACGGAACGGATCGAGCAAGTGCGTGCTCGACCATGTCAGTGCTCCCAGCATGATGATGATCAGCAGCGGCGCCGACCAGATCACCAGCTCCAGCGTTGTCGAGTGGTCAAACTCAGGATCGTACGTGCCGCCCTTCCCCTTTCGGTACCGCCAGGCGAACACCACGATCAGGATCATCACCGGCACGATGATCACGAGCATCAGGCCGGTCGAGATGTAGATGATATCGCGCTGTTGACGCGCGACGTCGCCAGCGGGGTCCAGCACCGCCTGATTACAGGCGGCAAGGAGACCAAGCAGAGGAAGCGTCGCCAACGTTCGCAGGCGGCGGACCGAGGAGAAGGATTGCTGCACCATGGCGGCGCTCATAGGCGAGCACCGACGTTCTTCGACATTGGACATTTTGTCCAATCCCGAAGCAGCAGCAGTTGCGGTTAAAGGAGCAGCTGTCCTTCGTGCTCGCACGTGCTTGGGACGTTGTGTAACCCGCGTTGCTAGAGAGTATTGCGCATGACTGCCCCTGCTACCGCGTCGAGCTCGACGCCTCTTGAACGCGATGCCCGGTTGGTAAACGCACGCCACGGCAGCATCGCGCCAGGAGATATCGCGATCGGCGTGATCATCGGCCGTATGGGCGAGTTCTTCGACTTTTTCGTCTATGCCATCGCGTCGGTGCTGGTATTTCCGGCCTTGGTCTTCCCTTACGTCGACGCGCTGACCGGTACGCTTTACTCCTTCGCGCTGTTCTCGGTCGCCTTCGTGGGCCGCCCAATCGGCACTCTTCTTTTCATGGCCATTGACCAGCGGCATGGCCGCGGCGTCAAGCTGACCATAGCCATGTTCCTGCTCGGCGGATCGACCATGGCGATCGCGCTGCTGCCGGGGTACGCTCAGGTGGGCATGGCCAGTGCGTGGATTCTCGGCTTCTTCCGGCTTTGCCAGGGCATCGCGCTGGGCGGAGCATGGGACGGGTTGCCTTCGTTGCTATCGTTGAACGCGCCGGAGGATCGCCGGGGATGGTACGTGATGATCCCGCAGCTCGGCGCCCCGCTCGGCTTGCTGCTGGCCAGCGGTCTGTTTGCCTACTTCCTGGGACTGCTCAACAGCGACGATTTCCTCAGCTGGGGCTGGCGTTATCCTTTCTTCGTGGCGCTCGCGATCAACGTCGTCGCCCTGTTCGCACGGCTCCGTCTGGTGGCGACGCCCGAGTTCGAGCGGTTGTTCGAAAGCCGGGAACTGCAGCCCTCCCCGCCGTTCCGCACCCTCGTGAGCGAATGGCGCACGATCGTGCTGGGTGCGTTCGCGCCGCTTGCCAGCTTCGCACTGTTCCACCTCGTCACCGTGTTCCCGCTGTCCTGGGTAGGGCTCTATACCGAAGGCGATCCGGTCTACTTCCTCGTGCTCGAAGCTGCCGGCGCCGTAGTCTTCATCATGGCCCTGCTCGCATCCGGCTTCGTTGCTGACCGCGTGGGACGCCGTGCCGTTCTGGGCGTGTCGGCGGCGCTGATCGGGGCTTACAGCGGCTTTGCTCCCCAACTCCTCGACGCCGGCCCGTTCGGTGAGGCCATGTACATGATCGGCGGATTTGTGCTGCTCGGTCTCGCCTTCGGGCAGTCCTCAGGCGTGGTGAACAACAACTTCTCGCCCATGAACCGCTATACTGGCGCGGCGATCGTCGCCAACTCGGCCTGGTTCATCGGCGCCGGCTTTGCGCCGCTGGTGGCCTTGTTGCTTGCCAGCCGGCTTGGGCTGTGGTCCGTCGGCCTGTACCTGCTCTCCGGCGTGATCTGCACCTTGGCTACCCTGGCCATCAACAAGGACTGGGCAAAACGCGTATCGCCTTCAACAGGAGTAAACGCAGCTCAAGGTCGCTAATTTCTTCCGCCGAAGCAAAGCAACCGATAGGCCGCTGACCACACGGGGTGCTGCACAGCATCCCGTTGATGAACATCCGTTTACCGCACGGGGCGCTCCGATTACCGGCACAAGTTGAACAGCCGCGCTGCATGTTCATGTGCCCGCAATGTCATCCTGAACACGCCAGCAGTCCCAAATGTTCAGGTGCAGCTACATGCCGCACATCTCAATTAAACTGGCTGGGAGGGGTCCTGATAGCTGGGCACGCGAGCAGTGGGCAACCGCTGGACAAGAAGCCGTGACCAAATGCCCCGACCTGTCGAGTTCGAAGGAGTAGCGCAATGAGTGTCATTTCCAAAAGCCCGAGAGTTCTCCTGATGCTTGCCATGCTGGCGGGGTCGGCCTCCGGCAGCTTGGCTGCACAGCAGCCAGACCCGATGGAAACTGGTGTTACAGGATCGGTGACCGACACATCACCGCCCGTTGCCACCACGAAAGGACCCGAGATCGAAGGCATCATCTCCGCGCGGAGTGGTGACAGAATGCAAGTCACGACGGCCGACGGTACAAAGACCGTGATCACCATCAACGATGCCACCCGGATCAAGGCGAGCGGAGGGTTCCTGGGCCTGAATCGCGATACGCTGGCTGCCACATCGCTGCTGAACGGCCTGCCGGTTGAGGTGAAGACCTTGCAGGCGGGCGGCGAACTGATCGCCAGCGACATTGACCTGAAGAACAAGGATCTCAAGACCGCTACGATGATCCACAACGGCACTGACCAGCGCTTTGCCGAGCAGACTGCTGCCACCGAAGCGCTGCGCGGACGCATGGCGGACATCGACCAGTACAACATCAAAAGCACGACGGACGTGAACTTCGATACTGGCAAGGCCGTTCTGTCCGAGCAGGCAAAGGCGGAGCTTTGCGCCGCCGCAACCGCAGCCGAGGCGATGGACAACGCCCTGCTTCTTGTCGTCGGTTATACCGATTCCACCGGAAGCGAGGAGTTCAACCAGGAGCTCAGCGAGAAGCGCGCAGGACGCGTCGTGAACTATCTTCAGCAGGCCTGTCGCTGGAAGCCTTACCGCATGCTCACGCCCACCGGGATGGCCGAAGCCGACCCTGCTGCAAGCAACGATACGGCCGAAGGCAAGGCACAGAACCGTCGCGTCACGGTGAATGTCCTCGTCAGCAAGGGCCTCGACGGACTGTGAGATACACGGGGGTGGGATCGCCCACCCCCTTGATTGCTGGACAGGTAAGCGCGGGATAGCCGCGCTCAACCTCAATCGAGCATGGGCGTCATGCCAGGTTCCGCTTTGGCCATCGCGCGCCGGTAAGCTTCGCGCTCGCCGATCCGCTTCAGGTAAGCGTGGGTGTTCGGCATTCCCGCGAGCGGTTCTTTGCTGAACGCTCGCGTCGTCGTCAGCGAGTAGACCATCATGATGTCGGCAAGAGTGAGAGACTGCCCGCCAAAATAGGGATGATCGCCCAAGCGGGCTTCGATCAATTCGCGGCTACGCTGAACGCGCTCCTGCACGAACGGCACGTCGGAGGGGTTCCGGCCGACAAAACCCAGCGCCAGCGCCATCATCTTGGTGGTCATGAACGTCGCGTTGGACCAGTGAAACCAGAACAGGTGATCCGCAAAGCCCGGTTCATCCGGAGCAGGCGCGAGCCGCCCATCGCCATAGCGCACATTGATGTATTCGCAGATGGCGGCACTTTCGCCGAGCACGACATCCCCGTCAGTGATGACGGGTGCAATCCCCATGGGGTGCAGCGCCTTGTACGCGTCGGGCGCCAGACGGTTGTCGGCGCGTCGGTCGTAACGCTTGAGCCCGTATTCGAGCTCCAACTCTTCGCAGAGCCAGACGATACGTTCGGACTGGGAAACGCCCAGATGATGGACTGTTAGCAGCTTCGCCTCCTGAAGTGATCCATGGGGATTCGCATCCCCTTGCAACCCTACTGCGCATGCACCGGCGTGAGCAGGAAATCTGCCGACCTGCCCTGGCTCAGGGGTATAGAAGCGTGCTTGACCACGTGCCGTCCGGCCCGCGTTCGAAGCGTCGGCGTTCGTGCAGGCGGTGCTGACGGTCCATCCAGAATTCGATAGCGCGGGGCGTCAGGCGAAAACCTGTCCAGTGCGCGGGCCGTTCGATCTCGCCATCGCCGAAGCGCTCACGGGCTGCCTCGAAGCGCGCGACGAATGTCTCACGCGTGTCCATTGCCGCGGACTGGTCCGAGGCTACTGCACCGAACTGCGAATCACGGGCGCGGGAATGGAAGTAGGCGTCGGCCGTCGCGGCATCGACTTCGCTGACGGAGCCTTCGATGCGAATCTGGCGGCGCAGGCTTTTCCAATGAAACAGCAGCGCCGCATGAGGATTGGCCAGCAACTCGCCACCCTTGCGACTGCGCGCATTGGTGTAGAATACGAAGCCATCCGGTCCGTGATCCTTGAGCAGCACCATCCGTACCGAGGGCAGCCCGTCCGACGTGGCGGTGGCAAGCGCCATGGCGTTCGAATCATTGAGTTCGAACTCACGCGCCTCGGCGTACCACTGCTCGAACAAGCCGAAGGGATCGCCCTCGGGGATGATGTCGTCGGAAATCTCCGTGTTCATAAAAGTCCTCTTATGGCTTGCCGGGTTGCCGCAGTTGCCGGTGTCCAGACAGCGAAAAGGCGCCGGGATCTCATGCCGTCGCGGCAATCGAGCCGGGCAGCTTTGCAAGAGAAGCCCGACCGTTCACCCGCACGACGGTACCGATACGACTGCATGTAGGAAAGTGCACGTGAACGCCACGCTTGTCGGACGGCTCGCGCCACCCTAGCTATGTCGCCGATATGGCAGCAGACCCTTATTCCACTCTCGGCGTTCCGCGCAGTGCAAGCGAGAAGGAGATCAAATCCGCCTATCGCAAGCTCGCGAAGGAACTTCATCCCGACGCCAACAAGGACAACCCGAAAGCGGCGGAGCGTTTCAGCGTCGTGACCGGCGCTTATGACCTGCTATCCGATAAGGACAAGCGGGCCCGCTTCGACCGCGGCGAGATCGACGGAGACGGCAACCCGACAATGAGCGGGTATGGCGGCGGCTTCGGCGGGCAGCGCGGCTTCGGCGGCGGCGGCGGTCAAGGTGGGTTCGAAGGCTTCTCCAGCGAGGGCGTCGACCTTGGCGACTTGTTCGGAGACATCTTCGGCAGCAGGGGTGGGCCTGGCGCAGGCCGTGGCGGCGATCCGTTCGGCGGCGGGCGCCAGCGGCGGGCTGCGCCGCGCGGTGCGAATGTCTCGTATCGGCTGGCGGTGTCGCTGCCCGATGCGGCCACTCTCAGCCCGCAGCGCATAACCCTGGGCGATGGCAAGACCATCGACCTCAAGCTGCCTCCTGGCCTTGAAGACGGCACGCAGATGCGGCTTTCCGGCAAGGGAGAGCCGGGGCCGGGTGGCGCCGGGGACGCGATCGTGACCATCCATGTCCAGCCGCATCCTTGCTTCAAGCGCGACGGTGACGATGTACGCCTCGATCTCCCGATCACGCTGGACGAAGCAGTCAATGGCGCGAAGGTGCGCGCTCCCACTGCCACCGGTGCGGTGATGCTTTCGGTGCCGCCGGGCAGCAGCTCCGGCAAGGTCCTGCGCCTCAAGGGCAAGGGATTCACGCGCAAGGATGGAAGCCGCGGGGACCAGCTCATCACTCTGGAAATCGTCCTGCCCGAAAACGACGCCGACCTCGCGACACGCCTGGAGGGCTGGCGCGACGCGCGCGACGTGCGTGCCCGTCTGGGCGCGTGATCGTGCCCTCCTCCGAAGGGTGGGGAGGGCGGCTGCCGAGAAGGCGGCACAGATGATAGCGAACGAGCGCAGCTTGAAGGCTACTGCGCCTTCAGGGCCGCGCGTGGATCGCGTCTGGCTGACGGAAGCGGCCGGTGGCTGATCCCCAAGCGCCGTCAAACCTCACACCAGAGGCCCGGCGTGTGGATGCGGTACGCCGCGTTTCCGGCCTTCAGGCCCATATCCGCGAGAAAACCGGACCGGGCTCTCGCTTCTTCAACGTGACCAAACGGGTCATCACCGGCGCCTGGCAGGACGGCTTCATTCATGCAGGCAATCTGGCCTACATGACCATGCTGGCGCTGTTCCCCTTCTTCATCGTCGTCGCTGCGGTCTTCTCCGTCATTGGGGAGCAGGAACGGCTCGACAGCTCGATCGACAACCTGCTCACCGCGCTGCCACCACGAGTCTCCGAGGTGCTCGGTCCCGTGGCGCATGCGGCCGTGGAAGCGCGGCAGGGATGGTTGCTGTGGGTGGGCGGACTGTTCGGACTGTGGTCGGCCGCCAGCCTGATCGAGACCATCCGCGACATTCTCCAACGCGCGTATGGCGCACAGCCGACGCATGCCTTCTGGCGATATCGGCTCGCGTCGAGCGGCATGATCGTGCTCGCGGTGTTAACCTTGCTGCTATCCCTTTCCGGCCAGGTCCTGATCGCCTCGATTCAGCAAGTGCTCTTTGCTCTGTTCCCGCTGATCGATGCACCGCGCGCCGCGCTGCTGCTATCCCATGCGGTCACCGCACTGACGCTTTATGGCTCGATTTACGTGCTGTTCTACACGCTTACCCCTGCCGCCTATCAGAAGCCGATCTATCCACGCTGGCCCGGCGCACTGCTGGTAACAACGTGGTGGGTGGTCGTTGCTATCGCGCTTCCGCGCATGCTCCGCACGTTTTTCCGCTACGATCTTACCTATGGCAGCCTTGCCGGGGTGATGATCGCACTTTTCTTTTTCTGGCTTGTCGGACTAGGGATGGTGGTGGGCGCCGAACTGAATGCGGCGCTGACGGAATCGCCGGAAGAGCGGGCACTGAACCGATCCGGCGGACAGGTGAAGAATAACGCTACCGGCGAATAACGGAAAGAAATGCGGATGACGGGTCTAATGCAGGGCAAACGCGGCCTCATCATGGGGCTGGCGAACGACAAGTCGTTGGCCTGGGGGATTGCGAAGAAACTGGCCGAACACGGCGCCGAGCTGGCGTTCTCCTACCAGGGCGAGGCGCTGGCGAAGCGCGTGCGCCCGCTTGCGGAGAGTTTGGGCAGCGACTTCCTGATCGAGTGCGATGTGTCCAACATGGACGCCCTGGACACTGCGTTCGACACCCTGAAGGCGCGCTGGGACACCATCGACTTCATCGTCCACGCCATCGGCTTTTCGGACAAGACGGAGCTGCGCGGCAAATACATGGACACCAGCCTCGACAACTTCCTGATGACCATGAACATCTCGGCCTACAGCCTGGTCGCGGTGACCAAGCGCGCAGCGGCGATGATGAACGACGGTGGCTCGATCCTGACGCTGACGTACTACGGGGCCGAGAAGGTAGTTCCGCACTACAACGTCATGGGCGTGGCCAAGGCGGCGCTGGAGACCTCGGTGAAGTACCTCGCCAATGATCTGGGACCGCGCAATATTCGCGTGAACGCGATCTCGGCAGGGCCGATCAAGACACTGGCCGCCAGCGGCATCGGCGACTTCCGCTATATCCTCAAGTGGAATGAGCTGAACGCACCGCTGCGTCGCAACGTGACGATCGAGGACGTGGGTGGCAGCGGGCTCTACTTGCTTTCCGATCTCTCCTCGGGCGTCACGGGTGAAACGCACCACGTCGATGCCGGGTACCACGTCGTCGGCATGAAGCAGGAAGACGCGCCTGACATCGCGTTGGCGTGAGCGGTCTGCGACGAAGCACGATGGGCACTAGCTGCCGGCACCGGCGAAGCGCATAAGGCTGCCCATGCCGGACAACCTCGCGCCCGCACTGCTTTCTGCTGCCGCGATGACGGCAATTGTGGGCGTGCGGTACCTCGTGACCAGCGGGTTTTTCGCCTGGCTTACCGGACGCGTGCGGCCGGGGCTCTATCGCGAACTGCGCCCACAGATCGGTCGCGAGGTGCGCTGGTCGCTGCTGTCAGCGGCGATCTACGGCATCCCGGCGGGAGTGGTCGCCTGGGGATGGCAGGCGCGGGGTTGGACGCAGGTCTACACCACGGCGGGGGCCTATCCCTTGTGGTGGCTCCCCGCTTCGTACCTCGTCTACCTCTTCCTGCACGACACCTGGTTTTACTGGACTCATCGCTGGATGCATCGCCGCCGGATATTCGAGCTTGCCCATGCGGTGCACCACGCCAGCAAGCCTCCAACAGCCTGGGCGGCGATGAGCTTCCACCCCATCGAGGCGCTGACCGGCGCCGTCGTGATACCCGCCCTTGTCTTTTTCGTGCCCATCCACGTAGCCGTGCTCGGACTGGTTCTGCTGACGATGACGGTGATGGGGATCACGAACCACATGGGATGGGAGATGTTTCCGCGTTGGCTCGTTCACTCGCGGTTGGGACATCATCTGATAACCGCCAGCCATCACCAGCGCCATCACGAGTTCTATCGATGCAATTACGGCCTCTATTTCCGTTTCTGGGATCATTTGTGCAAAACCGACCGCGGTCTCTCGGCGCCCTGACGCTCCTCGCGGTGCTGCCGGCGATCTCCGGCGCAGCGCTTCCAAGCACGGATGTGGTCGCATCGGTGACCGGCCTGCGCTCCACCCGAGGGCAGATCCTCGCTTGCCTGACCGCCCGTCCCGAGGCCTTCCCCGGCTGCGACAATGATCCGGACGCGCGGCGCCTGACCGTCCCCGCCACGACGAGCCCGCTGCGCTTCGGCTCGGTTCGGGAAGGGCGTTATGCGGTCGCCCTGATCCACGACGAGAACGGCAACGGCAAGCTCGACAAACACCTGATGATCCCGCGCGAAGGCTTCGGGTTCTCGCAAGACGCGCCCGCCGTGATGGGGCCGCCGCGCTTCTCGAGCGCCTCCTTTCCCGTTGGCGCGGCGGATGAGCATCTCTCGATAAAAATGCGGTATATGTTCTAAGCTTGCGAGCCGGCGCTGCTCTGCTTACTCCGGTCGCGTGGCAGATGCGGAACCCTCCCTGACAAGCGAGGTGCTCGACCCCAGCGGGCACCCGGCGACAGACACCGGTACCTTCTCGCCCTTTCGCTATCCGGTATTCCGCGCGATCTGGATCGCCAATCTGTTCTCGAACATCGGCGCCACCATCCAGTCGATCGCGGCTGCCTGGATGATGACGGAGCTGACCACGTCGCACCAGCTCGTCGGCCTCGTGCAGTCCTCGGCCACGGTGCCGATCATGCTGTTCGGCGTGTTCGCGGGTGCGATCGCCGACAACTTCGACCGTCGCCGCGTCATGCTGGCAGCACAAGTCGGGATGCTCGTGGTCTCCAGCGCACTGGCGGCGATGACGTATGCGGGGCTCATCAATCCGATCCTGCTGCTCTCGTTCACCCTCACTGTCGGGATCGGCACGGCCCTTAATTCGCCAGCCTGGCAAGCCTCGGTGCGCCAGCAAGTCGATCAGCGGCAACTGCCGCAAGCGATCGCGCTCAACTCCATCTCGTTCAACATCGCGCGCAGCATAGGCCCGGCGGTGGGTGGTCTCCTCATCTCGATGTGGGGCGTCTCGTTCGCCTTCCTGATAAACGCCGTCAGCTATATCGGTCTGATCGGTGTGCTGCTCTGGTGGAAGCCCGAGCCGCGCGCTATCGAGCGACGGGCGATCCTGCCCGCCGTTGGTGTCGGCCTCCGCTACTGCGCGGGCTCCTCGCCGCTGCGCCGCATTCTCTTACGCGGGCTCTCGCTGGGATTCAGTCTGGCCGCTTATCAGGCGCTTCTACCCACGATCGTGAGCGACCAACTTGGAGGCAACGAGTTCCAGTTCGGGTTGATGCTGGGACTGTTCGGCGTCGGCTCGATTCTCGTAGCGCCGTTCGTCGGCCCGATTCGCCGCAAGCTGCAATTGGAAGGAATCCTGGCTCTGGGATCTCTGATGTTCGTGTTCGTGCTCTCGCTCCTGGCAGAGGTGCGCGTGGTCTGGTTCGCGCTGCCGGCCGCTTTCATCGGGGGGATGGCCTGGGTGATGATCCTCACCAGCATCAACACTGCCGTGCAGTTGCGATCGCCCGATGCGATCCTGGGTCGTTGCCTCTCGATCTACCAGGCCGTGACCTTCGGCGGAATGGCGCTGGGATCATGGACCTGGGGAGCGGTAGCCGATTGGCGCGATCTGCCTTTCGCACTGCATGCCGGCTCGATTTTCCTGATCGTGTCTTTCCTGCTCCTGCGAATCGTCGCGCCATTGCCCAAGCCCGGCGAAGGCATCATCCAGGACTGATCCGGCCCAAGCACCCCAAGCGCACGCGACTTCACCAGTTATTTACCACGTTGCGCCAGAACCCGGTCTCCCAAGGGGGTTAGGGCAAACCGCGATGGATATTCTGCGCGCTGATTTTCGGGATACCGGCGACCACCGTTCGGGCGAAGGTCCCTCGGCCGACGACGAGACCGGACGCGAACTGCCGCCAACCCCGATCGGCCAGGACGAGCGGCGTATGCAAGTGCGCGCTTACAACTTCTGGGCCAGCCGCCTGGGGGAAAGGCAGTTCCCCTCCCTCCTCGGCCTAGAGCCTGAGAACTTGCCGGATTTCGCCCCCTACGGCGTGCTGCTCGATTTCAGCAGCGGAATTGAAGACCCCGCCATCGGTTACATCGGCAGCGCGCTTGCCGAAGAATGCGGCACCTCCCGTGTGATGCGCAAGCTCAGCGACGTCCCCGGACGCTCGCTGCTGTCGCGCATCACTGATCACTACATGCAGATCCTGGCAAATCAGGCCCCGATCGGTTTCGAGGCGGAATTCGTCAACTGGCGCGGAGCCACGATCGCCTATCGCGGTATCCTGCTGCCCTTCTCCAGCGATGACGAAACGATCGATCACATCTTTGGCGTGATCAACTGGAAGGAACTGGCGGACGCGCAGGTCGCGGGCGAACTGCAGTTGCAGATGGAGCAGGCTATCGAGCCGCTCAGCCCCTTGCGCCATGCCCGTGCGCCCTTGACCGACTGGGCCGACGGTCCCGCCGAAATCGAACCCTGGGCAGCAGTAAGCCGGCTTACGACTTTGCCCGTGCCGGACTTCGGCCTCACCAGCGCGTCTTATCAGGACATCGCGGCCGATATCGATCTGCCGGATGGCGCGATGGACGAAGCTGACATGGCGTTGGCTGATTGGCTCGCCTCTGCCCGCGAACTCGCTCTGAATGCGGCAGGGTGCGAGGACCGCTCGCGCCACGCGCTTTACGCGGCGATCGGGCGCGCTTACGATTTTGTGCTGGCTGCGGGCGACGACCCGGATGAACTGCGCGAACTCGTGGAAGACGCGGGGCTGACGATGCAGACCCGGGCTCCGCTGACGCCGCTGGTAAAGCTGGTATTCGGTGCTGACTACGACAAGACGCGGCTTGCTGAATTCGCTGCGGCTCTCGGCCATGCTCAACGTCTCGGCTTGGGTATGGGCTCTCTCGCCACGCACCTTGCGAACGCGCCCGGCGGCCTAAAGGCGATCGTCGCCGAAGAGCGCCGCTTGCGGCGGGCCGAGACCGCTCGCCCTGCCCGCGAGTCGGCCGGCGGAAAGCTGGCCGAACGTCTTCGCACTCTCGATTCGCAGCCTATGGGCGCCATAGCGGCCGAGGGGAACGAATTCGCCCTTCTGGTCGCCCGTCGACTCCCCGAAGGCGGTGTCGTGCTGTTGGGCGAGGTCGCCGACGACCCTCGCTTGCTAGAGCGCGCCGCACGACATCTGCTCTGACCGTTGTTCTGCACCGGAAGCGTCAGATTAACGGTCGACGCCGCCATCCGCGGCAGGCATGACACGCGAGTGGAAAAATGCGCCCTTCAGCGCCGGTTAACCCGCTCACGCGCTAAGGCGGCAGGGATGCGTTCCCGCCGGTCATGTGCCTTCCTGCTCGCTTTGCTGGCGCTCCTCACCTCTGTGCCGGCAACAGCGCAATCGATCCTGCGCGATGCAGAGACCGAAGCGCTGTTTCGCGACATGTCGCGGCCGTTGGTCGCAGCTTCCGGACTCGATCGCAAGAACGTCGATGTGGTTCTCATCAACGATCCCAGCGTCAACGCCTTCGTGGCGGGAGGGCAAGCGGTCTACGTCAACTCCGGCCTGATCAACGAAGCCAGCACCGCCAATGAAGTGCAAGGCGTGATCGCGCACGAACTCGGCCACGTCGTCGGTGGGCATGCCGTGCTGAACATGGGCGGCAAGTCGGCGACCAACATCAGCCTGCTATCGCTCCTGTTGGGCGCTGCGGCAGCCGCCGCCGGTGGCGGAGAAGCGGCGATGGGCGTGCTCATGGCAGGCCAGCAAGCGGCTATGGGCAAGTACCTCGCCTACAACCGCTCTCAGGAAGCGAGCGCGGATGCCGCTGGCGCGCAGTACTTGTCGAAAGCCGGAATCACCGGGCGTGGCTCCATCGAGTTCTTCAAGAAGCTGCAGAACCTGGAGTTCCGCCACGGTTATCGCCCCAAGGAGGGCGACGGCTTTTTCAGCTCGCACCCGCTCACCGCAGACCGTATCACCACGCTGCGGGACACTTATGAGGCCGATCCAGCTTGGGACAAACCCAGCGATCCCGGGATCGAGGAACGCTTCAGCCGGGTGAAAGCCAAGCTGTTCGGCTTCCTCGCCGAGCCGCGGGATACCTTGCGCGTCTATCCGCTCACCGACAACTCCGTGAACGCGCACTACGCACGCGCTTACGCGTACCACAAGGACTCACAGCTCGATCGCGCGCGTGCCGAAGTCGACGCATTGTTGCAGACTGCACCCAACGACCCGTATTTCCTAGAACTCAAGGGACAGATCCTGCTCGAATCCGGCAGGGCCGCCGAAGCGCTCGAATCGCTGCGCCGGGCTACCGAGCTCACCAGCCATCAGCCGCTGATCGCAACGCTGTTCGGTCACGCTCTGATCGCAACAGAGGATCGCAAGAACTACGCCGAAGCCCAGCAAGTGCTTCGCGCGGCGGTAGCGCGCGACAGGGAGAACCCCTTCGCCTGGTATCAGCTCGGCGTTATTTACGCCGCCAATGGCGACATGGCCCGTGCGCGGCTTGCCAGCGCCGAGCAGCAAGTGCTGAGCGGCCGCATGAAAGAGGCTCTGATTAGCGCCCAGACAGCGCAAGCGGGGCTTCCCGCAGGCACTCCCGACTGGCTGCGCGCCCAGGACATCGAGTTCCAGGCTCGGGCCGAGATTGAACGCGAACGCAAACGCAGATAGGCGCCCAGCGAATATGACGTCAGGCGAAGCTAAATCCACAAGCGGGGCGGCACGGATCGCACTCGTGATCCTGTTGATGGCAGTCGCGGCGGCCCTGGGCTGGTTCGCCAACCGGCAACTCGGCGCCCCCCGGGACCGCGCCGCGGTCGAAGAGATCGTGCGCGCCTATATCCTTGAGCATCCGGAGATCCTGCCGGAGGCGATGGAGAACCTTCAGCGCAATCAGGGCCGCAACCAACTTGCCCAAGTGCGCGAGAGTGTGGAGCAGCCCTTCCCCGGCGCGGTGCTCGGCAACCCCAGCGGCTCCGTCACCTTGGTGGAATTCACCGATTTTGCCTGTGGTTACTGTCGACATTCGGTGGAGGACGTAGCCAAACTCACCCGAGAGAATCCCGATCTGAAAGTCGTCGTGCGAGAGCTGCCGATCATCAGCCCGCACAGCGCTGAGGCCGCCAAGATGGCGCTCGCCGCCGCCGAGCAGGGCAAGTACGCAGCATTTCACAAGGCCATGTTCGCAGCCGGCCAGCTCGACGCAGCATCCATCGAGGCCGCGGCGCGCCGCGCGGGCCTCGATCTGGAGCGTGCCCGCAAAGTCGCGGCCAGTGCACCCGTTGCCGCCGAGCTGGAGCGCAACCTGGGCCTGGCTCAAACGCTCGGCATCGGCGGAACCCCGAGCTGGGTGGCCGGGGATGAGCTGATCTCCGGCGCGGTGGGCGTCGATCGGCTCGCCGAAGCCGTCAACGCTGCGCGGGCGAGTTGATCGCGGAAAAAGGTAAGAGATCGGCAAGGATTCCCGTTCCCCGGCTTTTAGGCTAGGAACGTCCATGATGCGCGTCCTGCCGATCAAGCCGATCCCGTTTTTCGCCAACAAGAACCAGGCGTTCTGGCGGCTTCAGCTGGCGGGCTGGGCCGGCGCGATGTTGCTGCGCGCGATGTCGGCCATTGCCAACGACCAGCCGCTGAACTTCCTGGTGATCGTGCTGATCGGCACAGCCACCGGCTTCTCGATCTCGCTGCTTTTAGCAGTCATATTCCGCCAGCTTATCGGGCGCAGACCGTTCGTTACCTGGGGTGTGACCGTTCTGACCTTGCCGTTCGGGGTGGGGCTTTACGCGTTCGTCGATGCCTGGGTGATCTGGCTCTATCGGGCCGAGAGCAACGCCAGTTTCGCGCAGCTGTTCATCGGCTACTTCTATTACGACGCGACCCTGCTCGGCGCGTGGTCGGCATTATACTACGCCATCAACTTCTACCTGCAGGTTGAGGAGCAGAACGATCAGCTCATCCGCCTGGAGAACCAGGCGACGCAGGCGCAGCTCGCGATGCTTCGCTATCAGCTTAACCCGCACTTCCTGTTCAACACGCTGAACTCGATCTCCACCCTCGTACTGCTGAAGCAGACCGAACCGGCCAACGCGATGCTCAGTCGGCTTTCCTCCTTCCTGCGTTACACGCTGGTCAACAAGCCTTCCGCCCGAGTGACCGTCGCGCTCGAGGTGGAGACGCTCAAGCTCTATCTCGATATCGAGTTGATGCGCTTTGAAGAGCGGCTGCGCACCCGGTTCGATATCGCCCCGGAAACCGAGCAAGGCATGCTTCCCTCCCTACTGCTCCAGCCGCTCGTGGAAAACGCCATCAAGTATGCCGTGACTCCGCAGGAAACCGGAGCGGAGATCACCATCTCGACGCAGCTTATCGGTCCGATGCTTCGCATCGTCGTCTCAGACACCGGACCAGGCTTGCAAACCAGCACGACGGACAACAGGCTGTCTGGCATGACATATGATGGAGGGGAGCCGGTCTCTACCGGTGTGGGTCTGTCCAATATCCGCGATCGGCTGTGGCAGGCCTATGGGGAGGATCACCGTTTCGACATCGTCGAACCGCCCGAAGGCGGCTTCGCAGTCATCATCGAGATCCCCTTCGAGAGTCGCGAGTCCGCCGAGCAGGCCGATGCGGCACTGCTGGCCGCGACGCCCTCGCACTGATACACTGCATCCATGCACTCGCTGGCCGGGCATGTCCCGCTTCCCGGCCTGAAGCATCAGGTCTGAAACCTAGGGGCGAACTGCGCGTTCCAGCGCCGGAGATTTCACCGAATGACCATCCGAACCATACTCGTCGATGACGAAAAGCTCGCCATTCAGGGCCTCCAGCTGCGTCTGGAGAAATACCCTGACGTCGAAATCATTGATACGTGTTCCAACGGCCGGGAAGCCATCCGCAAGATCAAGACGGAAAAGCCCGACCTCGTCTTTCTAGACATCCAGATGCCCGGCTTCGACGGCTTTTCCGTGGTTAAGGGCGTGATGGAGATCGAGCCCCCGCTGTTCGTCTTCGTAACTGCGTATCAGGAACACGCCGTACGTGCCTTCGAGGCTAACGCGGTCAACTACCTGATGAAGCCTGTGGAGGACGACAAGCTGGCCGATACGCTGGCGCGCGTCCGGACTCGCCTTACCGAAAAGCGTTCGGCCGAAGAGGCGGAAAAGCTTAAAACCGTGCTTGCCGAAGTGGCACCGGATGCGATGGATCAGCTCCCCGAGGATGCCGATCCCAACTCCGACCGCTACGAGAAGCTCATCAACATCAAGGATCGCGGCCAGATCTTCCGGATCGACGTCGATTCGATCGAGCATATCGAAGCGGCCGGCGACTATATGTGTATCCGCACCGCCGACAATTCGCTGATCCTTCGCGAGACGATGAAGGACCTTGAGCGCCGGCTCGACCCCCGCGTGTTCCAGCGCGTGCACCGCTCGACCATCGTCAACCTGAACCAGGTCCGCCAGGTCAAGCCGCACACCAATGGCGAATGCTTCCTGGTGCTCGATTCGGGTGCTCAAGTGAAAGTCAGCCGCTCCTACCGCGATGTAATCGCCCGTTTCGTGCACTGAGCCCGATGGCCGGCCCCCTCCTTGCAGAGGCGGGCCGGCGCTGCAGCTGCTCAAGGCCCATTTCAGCAGCCTCTCGACAAGCGCCGGGCGACGCGCGAAAGACCTGGTCATGACCCAGTTCACGCTGCCCGGCTTCGATCTCGACGCATTCGTCACCGCCACTCTGGATGAGGATCTCGGCGTCGGCCTTCCCGGCGGCGGGCGCGACGTCACATCCGAAAGTGTAATTGACGCCGAGGCGCGGTTCTCGGGCGTGATGGACTCGCGCGATGCGATCACCGTCGCGGGCCTGCCCATTGCCGCCGCGTTCTTCCGCACGCTCGATCCTGCGATAACGATCGAGATCCTGGTCGAAGAAGGCGCGCAAGTGCAGCCAGGCACCAAGCTCATGCACCTCACTGGCAACGCGCGCGCCATGCTCACGGCTGAGCGCTCGGCCCTCAACACAGTTCAACACCTCTCGGGCATCGCGACGATGACGCGCAGCTATGTGGATGAGATGAAGGGCAACGCCACCTTGCTCGACACACGCAAGACGATTCCCGGGCTCAGGCATCTCGAAAAGTACGCGACACGCATGGGCGGGGCAAAGAACCACCGCATGGGTCTGTGGGACGCGGCGATGATCAAGGACAACCACGTCCTTGTCGCAGGCGGAGTGGGTCCTGCCGTGGCCCGCGCGAAGGCAGCCGGTGTCGCCCAGGTCATTTGCGAAGTCGACAGCCTTGACCAGATCGAGCCCGCTCTTGCCGCAGGAGCCGACCACCTGCTGCTCGATAACATGAGCCCCGATGTTCTGCGCGAGGCCGTCTCGCTCATCGCCGGGCGTGTTCCCAGCGAAGCATCAGGCGGCGTGAACCTCGGCACGATTGCCGCCATCGCCGCGACGGGTGTCACCTACGTTTCGGTGGGACGCCTGACACAGAGCGCGCCTGCGGCCGATATCGGGCTGGACTTCACGCCACTGTGACCACCACAATGCCGAAGCGGCTCTCGACCCTGGTTCTGGCACTCGCCCTTTTTGCCGTGCCTGCTCTCGCGCAGTCTTATCAGTGCGTTCCGCCTCGCGCACTGGAGCCGATCAAACCGGTCAAGCCTGACGGTCCGGCTAGAAGAACCGCTATCGGCGGGTACACACTCGCCGCGAGCTGGTCGCCCGACCACTGCAAGACGCGCGGCGATCCGGCCTCGATGCAATGCTCAGGGCGCCAGGGTCGCTTTGGCTTCATTCTCCATGGACTCTGGCCCGAAGCGGCTCGCGGTCTTTACCCGCAGTGGTGCGCAACGCTGCCGTTACCCTCGCCCGAGCTTCTACGCCGCAACTTGTGCATGACACCGTCCGCGCAGCTCCTGGTGCACGAGTGGGCCAAGCACGGCAGTTGTATGGCCAAGACCCCGGCACAGTACTTTAAGGTGAGCGCGATCCTGTGGAATTCCATCCGGTGGCCCGATGCCGATATGCTCTCACGACGCGACGACCTCACTGCCGGTGACTTGCGCCAAGCATTCGTCGCAGCGAATCCTTCCTGGAAGGCGGAGCAAGTGGGGCTTCTGGTCAGCGGCAACGGCTGGCTGCGCGAAGTGCGACTTTGCTATTCGAAGCGTTTCCGGCCTGCTCGCTGCGGGCCGCACCTGTTCGGGCCGGCAAACACCGCTCCGCTGAAGATCTGGCGGGGACTCTAGCCCCGCACTTCAGCGCTTCTCGCGGAAGAAGTCCCGCAACAGTTCGCCCGCTTCCGGCCCACCAATGCCCGCATAGACGTCGGGGCGGTGCAGACACTGCGGTTGATCGAAAACGCGTGCACCGTGCTCCACGGCGCCGCCCTTAGGATCGGATGCCCCATAGTAAAGCCGCGCGATTCGCGCGTGAACGATCGCACCCGCGCACATGGCGCAAGGCTCCAGCGTCACCCAAAGCTCACAACCCTCCAGCCTCTCGTTGCCCAGCGCCTTGGCCGCGGCGCGAATCGCAACCATCTCGGCGTGCGCTGTGGGGTCGTGGATCTGGCGCGGGGCGTTCCGTCCAATGGCAATCGTCTGCCCGTCCTTGACGATGACCGCTCCGATCGGCACTTCTCCCTCAGCGGCGGCTAGCCGCGCTTCTTGAAGCGCGCGCGCCATGTGCGGGGGAAGCGGCCAACGGGTCATGAGCCCGCGCTAGACCTCCTGAAGGCACCGTGCAACTTGACCTGCCCCTGGTGAATCGCTAAGGGCGCGCCTTCCCGTTTAAACGGCACAGACATTTTTCGAGCGAGAGAGACCATGTCCCGCATCTGCGAACTGACCGGCAAGAGCCGTCTTACCGGCAACAACGTCAGCCACGCCAACAACAAGACCAAGCGCGTTTACCTGCCCAACCTGCAGAACGTGACGCTGCTTTCCGACGGGCTGGAGCGCAGCTTCAAGTTCCGCGTGTCGACGCACGGCCTTCGGTCGGTGGAGCACAACGGCGGTCTCGATAACTGGCTGCTCAAGACCTCTGACGAGAAGCTCAGCACGCGCGCTCTCAAGGTTAAGCGCGACCTGAGGAAGAAGCAGGCGGCCTGATTATCTTTCGTCCTGCTTCGGCGGGACGATGATATAGGTGAAGCATCAAGGCGTGCGGGGCGATCCGCGCGCCTTTTCGCGTTCATCCCCCGCTCGGCAAATCAGCAGGATCGACGACGAGCTTCCACAGGAGCGTGCGCTGTAGGGCTGCCTGGTTATCGTCGGAGATGAGCCACACGGTCAGCTTGCCGTCGTCCCGCGGCGTCACAGCAATGCCTTCGAAGTTGTCGACCGGCAGCGAGGAGGCGATTCGCGCGACTTCCTTCGCGTGCCACACCCCACCGGCCCGAATCTCTTCCGGATCGGCGATAGCGATGCGGGCCGCAAACCGTTGAGGGAAAGGCCACACGAGCGCTCGCATAAGCACCAGCACACGCCCGTCAGGTATCTGGACCATGTCCACAGGGTCGAACCCCGACGGGCCGTCGAAGACGAACCTCTCCACCGCGTCAGGAGCTTCCACCGGATCACCTGCGAAGATCACGGCATCGTGACGATGCCCACGCCACCAGTCGAGCGGCGCCTCCTGCAGCAACACGAAGCGTCCGTCCTGCAGCCGGGTCATTGCCTCTGGGCCTGAATTCTTGCCCCAGTGCCGAATGATTTCGGGGCGAACGCTCCCCGTCTGTACCCAATTCGAGTTCAGCCGTATGATCGAGTTGCGCAGCTCAAGGCCCAGCCAGATCGAACCAGTGGCCGGATCCCGTGTCGCGGATTCCACATCAACATCGGACTTGTTGTGGTTCGGATTGTCCAGCAAGTTGCCGATCCACGGCTTTGCCTTGGGTCCCCCCGGCGGCGCAAAGACAAGAAACCGCCCCAGGTCCGACAAGGTCAGCATACGCCCATCCGGCAGCGGTACGAGGGCGGAGTAGCCACCGAACTTCCACGATCCGAGCTTCATCTCCCAGGCTTTCTCGAGCCGGAAAGGACCGAGGTGCGCTTGCAGGATCGCCTCCGAGGGTCTTGGCTCGGCCACGAAGGTCAGCGTCTTGTCGCGCGCCGGCGTCACCCGCTCCGAGCGCAGCCAAGTGCTGAAGGTCACGCCGACAATCAGGATCAGGAGAGCTATGCTGCGATGCACCACGGCTTGATAGGGGAGTGGGCGGACCGCGCAACCCCGCCTGTGCTCGTTTCAGAGCCGAGTTCGTTTTAGGTGGAGCCGGGCGCAACCGCACCTAGCGCATGGGGCCGGTAAGGAGAATCGGATCGAGGCGTGAGTCATTCCATTTCATCGACCAGTGCAAGTGCGGCCCCGTGGCACGTCCGGTGCTGCCGATCCGGCCAATGACTTGCCCTTGCCGGACATGCTCGCCCTCTCTCACAAGAATCTCGGAACAGTGCAGGAAGGCGCTGTTGAGGCCCAATCCATGGTCAAGCATCAGGAGGTTGCCCTCCAACGTAAACGGCTTCTCTGCTGCCAGGATGACGACGCCATCCGCCGGCGCCACGAACGGCGTGCCGCTGGTGCCGCTGGTGATGTCGATGCCCGAATGGTAGGAGCCAGGCTCACCTCGGTAGACGCGTTGCGAGCCGAACCGGCCTGAGATCCGCCCTGTCACGGGCCAGACGAAGTCCTGCCGCCAGCCTTGTGCGCCGGTGTCCTTCGCACGCGCACCGTTGATGCGCGCGAGTTCAGGTCGTCGCAGCGCCATGAAAGCTTCGCTTGCCCCCGATTGCCTGCGGGCGATATTGATGTTCTCGATCCGCCAGGCACGCGGCGCGACGGTCAGCGGGTGCGTTACCTTAGCGCCGGAATCCAGGGTCGCCGTCAGCGTGGCCGTGGGACTCGCGTCGCGATCGAAAGCGACGAAAAAGCCTCCGTTTTCGGCAAAGTCGACCCGCTCACCGTTGAACATCAGGCTGCGCGTGCCTGCTGGCGCGCTACCCTTGATCCAGCCGCCCTGCGTCAGTTCGCCTGCGAATGCGAATATCGCGGGACGAACAGGCTCAGGCGAGCGCGCAGGGGCCAACACCGCAGCAGGTGCCGCCACTATTGCTTTTTGAGCGGTTTTCTGAGGAGTCTCGGCCGATGGAACTGCCGTGCAGCTTGCGAGAACCGCCAGCACGGCGACTGGTGCAAGCGCGCGGCGCATCGCGCCCGTCATGCCTCGCCGAGCAGGCGGCGTGTGGCAACCTCAGGGTTGGCGTAAGGCTCCTGCCGCTCGACATCCCAGTAACGCAGAGCTTCCAGTGGAATCTTTTCGCCGGTTACGGCGCACAGGACGTGGTTGCCCGGGCTCAGCATGCGAAAGCCATTGGGGCCATAGTGCAAGGTGGCGGGGCGGTCGGCAGAAGACATCAGCATGGGCATCGATCTAGCAGAGCGTTGACTTCAAAACAAATCACCCTGCCGAGCGGTCGGTTCCTTTGAACGCGAGGACCGACGCAGAGCCGAGCCGGGAACGACCGCCAGATCGCCGTCGCGGAACTTGAGGACGAGCGAAGCTTCGCGCTCGGCTCGTGCCTTGTCGGTCAACGTGCGCCCCTCGGGGTCGGTCACGCGGGCAAACCCGCGCGCCAGCGGCTTGTCAGGATCGAGCTGGGGCAGCACTCGCGCAACCGGGGCGAAATGCTTGCAAGCGGCGTCGAACCTGCGCTGCAGCAACGCCGGGGTGAGTCCCGCGCGCGCTAACCTTTCGTCCGCACGCTCCAGCCGTTGCCGCAGCAGCGGCAAGGAGAGCTGCGCGCCGCGCCCCTCCAGCCTTGCGCGTGCAGCCATAGCCCGCTCACGCAAAGCGCGGCGCAGGCATTCGCTCGCCTCGTCCAGTTTCTGCGCCTTGGCTGCGAGCAGCGCCTCGGGACGAGGCAAGTGGCGCGCTCTCGCCTCGAGCCGCTCGCGACCGAGCGTGAGCGGGCGCGTGGCGCAGCGGCGTTTCCTCAGGGAAAGCTCGGCCAGCGAGTTAGCCAGCTCGGCGTGTACCGGGACCGCCATTTCGGCAGCAGCCGTTGGCGTTGGTGCGCGCCGATCCGCGGCATAGTCGCACAAGGTCGTGTCGGTCTCATGGCCGACGGCGGAGATGACAGGGATCGTGCACTCGGCAACTGCACGCACCACCGCTTCCTCGTTGAAGGCCCATAGATCCTCGATCGAGCCGCCTCCGCGGGCGACAATGACGAGGTCGGGCCGCGGCACCCGTCCGTTCTCCGGCATGGCCGAGAATCCTCGCACCGCCGCCGCCACTTGAGCCGCAGCGCCCTCTCCCTGCACCAGCACCGGCCAGACCAGAACGCGGCTGGGAAACCGGTCTGCCAGGCGGTGGAGAATGTCGCGGATGACGGCGCCCGTGGGCGAGGTCACCACCCCGATCATGGCAGGCAGGAACGGCAGAGCGCGCTTGCGTTCACTGGCGAAGAGACCTTCCGCCGCCAGCCGGGCGCGCAGCTTCTCCAGCAGGGCGAGCAGTGCCCCCTCGCCCGCGATCTCCATGGACTCGATGACGATCTGGTACTTCGAGCGCCCGGGATACGTTGTCAGCTTTCCCGTTGCGACGACCTCGACCCCGTCCTCGGGTCGGAAAGCGAGCCGCTGCGCCCCGCCTTTCCACATGACGCCGTCGATCACCGCCTTGTCGTCCTTCAGGCAGCAGTAAAGGTGGCCCGATGCGGCCCGTTTCACGCCTGAAAGCTCTCCGCGCACACGCACGAAACCGAAGCGGTCTTCCACCGTGCGCTTGAGCAATGCCGAAATCGCGCTAACGGACAGCGGCTCGGCGTTGTCGCCCGGCATGGCCTTGGCTACGAGCGGGGCCTTCGCTACGGGCGGCGCTTTCCGCTCATCCGAATAATCGTCGTCATCGAAAGGCAGCGCCATGAATATCCTTCTGCTGGGATCGGGAGGCCGCGAGCATGCGCTCGCCTGGAAGCTGACGCAATCCCCGCTTTGCACCCGTCTTTATGCCGCGCCGGGCAACCCGGGAGTTGCCCAGCACGCAACGTGCGTCTCCCTTGATTCGGCAGATCACGCCGCCGTCATCGCCTTCTGCGAGGGGCAGAGCATCGGCCTCGTCGTCGTCGGACCGGAGGCGCCACTGGTCGATGGCCTCGCCGACACGCTGCGCGGCGCCGGCATAGCCGTGTTTGGCCCCAGCCGCGGCGCCGCCCGCCTTGAAGGCTCGAAGGGCTTTACAAAGGATTTGTGCGAACGTGCGGGCATTCCGACAGCACGTTACGTGCGCGTCACGTGCGAATCGGAAGGGCTTGGCGCCCTCGACAGCTTCGGCGCTCCTGTGGTGATCAAGGCCGATGGCCTCGCCGCCGGCAAGGGCGTCACGGTCGCGATGACCATGGCCGAAGCACAGGAGGCCGTGCGCGAGATCTTCTCGGGCCGCTTCGGCCAAGCCGGTGCCGAAGCCGTGATCGAGGAATTTCTCGAGGGTGAGGAAGCCAGCTTCTTTGCGCTTACGGACGGCAGCACCATCGTCCCGTTCGGCTCTGCACAAGACCACAAGCGCGTGGGCGAAGGCGATACCGGTCCCAACACGGGCGGCATGGGCGCCTACAGCCCCGCCCCGGTGCTCACGCCCGAACTGGAGGGCGAAGCGATGACGCGAATCATCGCACCCACTGTCAAAGCCATGACCGACGAGGGTTGCCCCTATTCAGGTGTGCTCTACGCCGGCCTGATGCTGACTCGCAGCGGTCCCAAGCTGATCGAGTACAACTGCCGCTTCGGCGATCCGGAATGCCAGGTGCTGATGATGCGGTTGGGCAGCGATCTCGTCGAACTGCTCCTCGCTTGTGCACAAAACCGCCTCGGCTCGGTGCAGCCGCCCCGCTTTTCCGATGCGACGGCGCTCACGGTCGTCATGGCGGCGAACGGCTATCCCGATACGCCCGAGAAGGGTGGCCGCATCGATGGCATACCATCCGCAGAAACGGACGGCGCCAAGGTCTTCCATGCCGGAACGGCGCTAGGGCCCGATGGCGTGCTGAGGGCTTCGGGAGGCCGCGTCCTGAACGTCACAGGGTCAGGCGCCACGGTTCGCGAAGCGCAGGAGCGGGCTTATGCCGCCGTGGACCGCATCAGCTTCCCGACCGGCTTCTGCCGCCGCGACATCGGCTGGCGCGAAGTGGCGCGTGAAGGGGGCTGAGCGTTCGACATGGCTCTGAACGTCGATACCATGCTGAAGCTCAGCCTCGCTGCCGGCGCGCTGCTCGCGGGTGCAGGGGTCGGGTATTACTACGGCATCTTTCTGCCGGCAGAGTCGATCCACCAAACGCTGGATGCTGGGCAGCAGCAAGAGGCAGCCGCGTCCGACCGCAGAGCGGCTTTCGAACGGGCCCGCGCTGCCGAGACCAAGCGGCGAGAAGCCGCACGGCAGCATTACGAGACTTGCCTCGCCGCTGCAGACACTGCTTATCAGGCTCGCTGGACCTCGGGATGTCGCACGCAGCACGTGCGCCAGCGAGCCGCCTTCGAGGATTGTGCTGACGACTGGTTCCGCTCACGCAAGAGCTGCGCACGAGAGTTCCCGGTGGAGCCCGAAAGAGGCTGCGTTCTTCCTGCGCCGATCGGCAACCGTTTTGCTTTGGAGCGCGATGCAGCACGTGCGCAGTGCCTGGGTGGGTTTCAGAGCGGAATCTAAGCCGCCGTCTCGCCGTCCATCAGCAGCTTTACGGCCAGCGCCAGGCGGCTGGCATCATCGCGAGCCACATGCTCCACGGGTAGCCGCTCTCGTGCCGCATCGAGCGCGCTGACCACCTGCTCGCGAGTATAGCCCCGCTCCAGCAGGTACTCGCCGAGGTAGAGAACCGAAAAGGGCGGCTTGGTTCCAGCGGCGTGAGCCAGCACCTCCAGCCAGTAGGCATCGAGGTCAGCGTCCGCATAGACGTGGCACTCACCCGCGAAATCCCGCATCTCCGCGACAACTTGTGCCGGCGGCAGGCCTTCGTCAGCTAGGAGATCCCGGCTGATGCCGTGCAGCGCCTCGGCTTCAGGAGACCAGTCCCAGAAACGCCAGGCATCGGCAGGGCGAATGAGCCACGTCCGGCTCGAACCATCGACTCGCGCCAGCGCCACCTCGATCGGGTAGGATTGCCCGTAATCGGGTAGGCAGCTCGCTTCGAAGTCGATCAGCGCCGGTGCGGTCACGCTTCGCTCCCTTCCCGGCGCCCTCCCATCAGCCCACCCGCTCGGCGGCCAGCCTGGCAAGATCGACTTCCGGCCGCGCTCCGAAGTGCGAGATCACCTCGCTGGCACACAGTGCACCCAACCGCAGGCACTCATCGAGTGGCCGCCCACGTACGTGACCGAAGAGGAAACCCGCCGCGAACAAGTCGCCCGCACCAGTCGTGTCCACCACGCGCGCAACGGGCTCTGCCGGCACTTGCGCCCGCTCGCCGCCGGCGGTCGCTACCGCGCCGTCCTCTCCGCGGGTGGCAACCACGACAGGCACTTTGGACGAAAGCGAGGCGAGAGCCTCGTCAAAGTCGTCGATGCCGGTCAGCGCCGCCAGTTCCACGGCATTGGCGAAGAGTATGTCGATCTGGCCTTGCGCGATCAGCGCGCGGAAGTCGTCACCATGACGATCGATCACGAAGGCGTCGGAGAGCGTGAAAGCGACTTTGCGGCCCGCATTGCGCGCCGTGTCGATCGCCTTGCGCATGGCCGCGCGCGGCTCCTCGGGGTCCCAGAGGTAGCCTTCGAGGTAAAGCACGGCGGAATCGGCGATGGCATCCAGATCCAGCACTTCGGCGGGCAGAAACTGCGAGGCCCCCAGGAACGTGTTCATCGTGCGCTGCGCATCAGGCGTCACGAAAATCATGCAGCGGGCCGTCGGCGGATCGCCTGCGCGCGCAGGGGTGGTGAAATCGATGCCGGCAGCACGAATGTCATGGGCGAAAACTTCGCCGAGTTGATCATCCGCGACCTGACCGATGAAGGCGCAGCGCGCGCCAAGAGAAGCCAGGCCCGCAAGCGTGTTCGCGGCCGAGCCACCCGAGACTTGCGCGGTCGGGCCCATGTGTGCGTAAAGCTCTTCGGCCCTTGCGGTATCGACAAGGGTCATGCCCCCGCGCGTAAGGCCGAGTTCGTCGATCACCTCGTCCCGGCTGTGGGCGAGCACGTCGACGATGGCGTTGCCGATCGCGATGACATCGTAACGGGCGGCTTCATTCATGTGCGCAGAGGTTCCTTTTTGCCGCAAACCGGCTTCATGCCGCGAGTAGCCTGCGGGTCAGCCCGGGGCAACCGTGGGCAGCGTTGACAGTCCATAGCGCGGGCGCAATGCGGAACGTAACCATGCTGTACACTCTACCATCGCCGACCCCATCGGCCATGCGCGCGCTGCTCACGGCGGCTCTGCTTGTGCCTTTCCTCGCCGCTTGTGCCTCCAGCGGCGGGACCACCTCAACACCGCGCCCGGGCAAAGTCACGGGGCAGCCGGTTAGAGCACCAATTCGCGCCGCACCGCGCGACCCGACGTTTCAATCCATCGCCGGTCTTCAAGGGGTGATCGGTGCGAACGAGAGCCAGATCGTACGCCAATTCGGCACGCCGCGACTGAATGTGTGGGAAGGCGACGCGCGCAAGCTGCAGTTCACCGGCACTGCCTGCGTGCTCGACGTCTATCTTTATCCGACGAGCCAGTCGCGCGAACCAATCGCCTCATACGTCGATGCGCGCCGTGCGTCCGACGGAGAGGAAGTGGACCGGGCCGCCTGCGTGGCCGCGCTCAAACGCCGGTGATGCCGCGCGAGCTGGCGATCAGACCGTGAAGCTTTCGCCGCAGCCGCAGGCACCCTTCGCGTTGGGATTGTTGAACACGAACCCGGCGGTGAAGTCATCCTCTGACCATTCCATGGTGCTGCCCACGAGGTAGAGAACGGAAGCGCCATCAATGAAGAACGTGCCTCCGGGTGTCTCGATTCGCTCGTCGAGTGGACTGGCCTCCGTGACGTAATCGACCGAGTAGGCAAGGCCCGAACAGCCGCGCCGCGGCGTCGAGAGCTTTACTCCGATCGCGTCTTCAGGTGCCTTGGCCATGAGCGCGGCGATTCGCGCCTCGGCAGAGGGGGTCAGAATGACAGCAGCGGGGCGCTGGCGTGTCTTGGTTTCCGTGGTCATGTCAGCCTCTTCTTCCGGCACAACGCGTGGCCGGCCCTTGTGTTGTGAAAACCGCAGCGCGGGTCACAACATCCCCAACTCGAGCTTCGCCTCGTCGGACATCTTCGCCATGTCCCACGGCGGATCCCATACGAGACTGACCTCGCAGTCACGCACACCAGGCACGGCGGCCACGCGCAACTCCACTTCGCCAGGCATCGACTCGGCCACGGGACAATGCGGCGTCGTCAGCGTCATCATCACGGCCACGCCGCCATCCGGGGATACGTCCACGCCATAGATCAGGCCCAGATCGTAGATATTGACCGGGATCTCCGGGTCGAAAATCTCCTTGAGCGCCTGGATCACGTTCTCATAGATCGCGCCGCCGGGCTCGTTCGGATCGTCAGCCGCCGGCTTCTCAGCCAGAAAGCCTTCCAGATAGTCCCGCTTGCGCCCCAGCTTCTCAGCCGCCGTCTCCTCGACGGGTGCGTCTTCCACACGCGCCCGCGGGGGCGGGGTGACCGCCTGAACTTCCTCGACCGCGAACTTGCGATCCTCGTCACTGGTACTTGCCGTCATTGGCCGAATATCCTCCGCGTGCGCTCGATCCCTTTCAGGAGCGCCTCGATGTCGCTTTCGTCGTTGTAGAGCCCGAAGCTGGCGCGCGCCGTGGCCGACACGCCCAAGTGCTCCATCAGCGGCTGAGCACAATGGTGCCCGGCGCGGATCGCCACGCCTTCCTCGTCCAAGATAGTACCGAGGTCATGCGGATGCACCCCGTCGAGCGCGAAACTGACGATGCCGATGGAATCGGCCGGGCCGAACAGCGTCACGTCATTGCGTCGCGATAGCTCGTCGCGCAGTTTCGCAGCCAGCACCCGCTCGTGCTCCTGCGCCACATCCAGGCCGACCTGGTCCAGCCAGTCGATTGCGGCCGCAAGCCCGATCGTCTCGATGATCATCGGCGTTCCCGCTTCGAAGCGCTGCGGCGCCGAGGCGTAAGTGGTCTGCTCAAAGGTGACCTTTTCGATCATCGCGCCGCCGCCGTGCCAGGGCGGCATGCTTTCGAGAATCTCTGCCCGAGCCCACAGCGCGCCGATGCCGGTGGGACCGTAAAGCTTGTGCGCGGAAAAGACGTAGAAGTCACAGCCAAGCGCGTGCATGTTGAGCTTGATGCGCGGTGCGGCCTGGCAGCCGTCGATCAGCAGCTTCGCACCGACGCCGTGCGCCAACTCCGCTGCTCGCCCGATGTCGAGCACAGAGCCAAGCACGTTCGATACGTGCGCGAAGGCCACCAGCTTGTGCGCTGGCGTCAGCATCGCAGCGGCAGCGTCAAGGTCAATCTGTCCATCCTGCGTGAGCGGGCAAACATCGATTTCCACGCCCGTACGCTCGCGCAGGAGTTGCCAGGGCACAATGTTAGAATGGTGCTCCAGCGTGGAAAGCAGAATGCGATCGCCCGCCTTCAGGTTCTCGACGCCCCATGTATTCGCGACAAGGTTGATCGCCTCGGTCGCCCCGCGCGTGAACACCACTTCGTCTTCGGTCGCGCCGACAAATGCGGCCACGCGCCGACGCGCAGCTTCGAAGCCCAGCGTCATTTCCGCAGAGCGCGCATAGACGCCCCGATGGACAGTCGCATAGTCCACGCCCATGGCGCGGACGGTAGCATCGATCACCGCCTGCGGCTTCTGCGCCGTGGCGGCTGTGTCGAGATAGCCCCAAGGCGAGCCGTCAAGATTCCACATGCCTGGGAACTGCGATCGCAGGTCGGTCGAAGTCGAGACACGCTCAGCATTGTCCACGCGGGCCTCGCTCACAGGATCGCCTCCAGTCGCTCCAGCGCCTGCGCGCTCAGCGTCTCTTCGCCTGGTGCGCCGGCAAACGCCTCGGCAATGAACGCCTGCAGCATGAGGCGCTTGGCCTGCGGCGGCGTCAGCCCGCGCGACATGAGATAGAACAGCCCCTGCGCATCCAGCTCGCCAACGGCGCAGCCATGGGCGGCTTTCACATCGTCAGCGTAGATCTCAAGTTCCGGTCGAGCGTTGGCCGTAGCCGTGCGTTCGAGGAGCATGGCACGAACGGACTGCTCGGCATCAGTGCCATCGGCGCCGCGCGCCACCGCGATACGGCCGAGATACGTGCCCGTGGCTTGCCCGGCCAGCACCGTGCGAACGATCTGTGCAGAGGTTGAATTCGGCGCTGCGTGCATGACTTCGCTGACGATCTCCAGCGTCTCGCTGCCAGTCGCCAGCTGCGCCGCGCCGAGTGTGAAACCTGCTGCCTCTCCAAGCGTCACGTCAACGGCGATGCGACCGAACGCAGGTCCGGCAGACAGCACCCGAAGATCGAACTTCGCGCCGGCCTCCAGCGTGATCGCCAGATGACGGGCGACGGCGCCATCGCCGGTCGCGATCACTTCCAGCGAACCGCTCTTGCCTGCGGCAACCACGATCTCCTCGCGCGCGACCGGCCACACCGTGGCCAGCGCATCGATGTCGGAGTAGCGGAACCCCTCGTCCCGCCGGGTGGGAAGAGCAAGCGTCGTCACGCGACGACCGCCTCGTAGCCTTCTTCCTCAAGCTGCAGAGCCAGTTCCGGGCCGCCGGTGCGCACGATCCGCCCGCCTGCAAGCACGTGGACGAAGTCCGGCTTCACGTAGTCGAGCAGGCGCTGGTAGTGCGTGATGAGCAGCACGGCCTTGTCGGGCTTGCGCATGATCGCGTTGATCCCTTCGCCCACGATGCGCAGCGCGTCGATGTCGAGGCCCGAATCGGTCTCGTCGAGGATCGCCAGCTTGGGATCGAGAATGCCCATCTGCACCATCTCGGCGCGCTTCTTCTCACCACCCGAGAAGCCGACGTTCACGGCACGCTTGAGCATGTCCATGTCCATCTTGAGCAGTCCCGCCTTCTCGCGCGCCAGCTTGAGGAACTCGCCGCCAGACAGCGGCTCCTCGCCGCGGCCCTTGCGCTGGGCATTGGCCGCTTCGCGCAGGAACTGGACGAAGGACACGCCGGGGATCTCGACCGGATACTGGAAGCCCAGGAACAGCCCGGCGGCAGCACGCTCGTGCGGCTCCAGCTCGAACAAATCGGCACCATCGAGCGAAACCGAGCCGCCGGTCACTTCGTAGCCGGGCCGCCCGCCCAGCGTATAGCCCAGCGTCGACTTGCCGGCGCCGTTGGGCCCCATGATCGCATGGATCTCGCCCGCATTGATCTGGAGCGAGAGTCCCTTGAGGATCGGCTTATCGGCAACGGTGGCTTGGAGATTATAGATCTGGAGCATGGTCATCCTTCGGCACCCTCGAACCGGGGCGCTGCATTGCGGCGAGCGGCGGCGCGCTTGTCGAACGGCTTGTTCACTTCAGCGGCGATTGTCTTCACCACTGGCTCGAGATCGGCCAGCACTTCGCTTTCGGCAAAGCGCAGGACACGCACGCCGACATCGCTGAGCTTCTTGTCCTGCAGTGCATCGACTTCGGCATTCGCGTCTTCGGGTGAGATCATCACGACGACCCAGCGCGCCGGGCAGGCGAAATCAACGATCACCGAACCGACGATGGTCTGGCGCGTGAACTTCACCCCGCCCAACCGCGAACCCGACAGCTGCTTCCACAGCGCTTCCTGCGCTGGGCTTGGGCTGCGGCGCTGCGAACGTGCCCGCTCCTTGAGCTTCTCCAGCCGTGCGCCAGTAGCGGCGAATCCCACCTTTACGTCGGCCTTGGGAGTGGCTTCGCGGCTGATGCCGAGTGTCTTGCGCTCGGCGTTCATCCGACGCTCCCTTCTAGGCTGATCCCAAGCAGCTTCTGCGCCTCAACGGCGAATTCCATCGGCAATTGCTGTAGTACCTCTTTCGCGAACCCGTTGACGATCAGCGCCACGGCGGCCTCGGTGTCGAGGCCCCGCTGCTGCGCGTAGAAGAGCTGATCGTCGCTGATCTTGCTCGTGGTGGCCTCGTGCTCAATCTGGGCGCTGGGATTGCGCACCTCGATGTAGGGCACCGTGTGTGCGCCGCATTCCTTGCCGAGCAGCAGCGAGTCGCACTGAGTGAAGTTGCGCACCCCATCCGCGTTTGCCGCCACGCGCACGAGGCCGCGGTAAGTGTTGTTGGACTTGCCGGCCGAGATGCCCTTCGAGATGATCGTGGAACGGCTACCCTTGCCGTTGTGGATCATCTTGGTGCCGGTGTCGGCCTGCTGGTGGTTGTTGGTGACCGCGACCGAGTAGAACTCGCCCACCGAATCCTCGCCGTTCAACACGCAGCTCGGGTACTTCCATGTAATCGCGCTGCCGGTCTCGACCTGGGTCCAGCTGATCTTCGAGCGCGCGCCCTGGCACAGCCCGCGCTTGGTAACAAAGTTGTAGATGCCGCCTTTGCCTTCGGCGTTGCCGGGGTACCAGTTCTGCACCGTGGAATACTTGATCTCGGCGTCTTCCATCGCGACCAGCTCAACCACAGCAGCATGGAGCTGGTTCTCATCACGCATCGGGGCGGTGCAGCCCTCAAGGTACGAGACGTAGGAGCCCTTTTCGGCGACGATCAGCGTACGCTCGAACTGGCCGGTGTTTTCGGCATTGATACGGAAATAGGTCGACAGCTCCATCGGGCAGCGCACGCCTTCGGGGATGTAGACGAAAGTGCCGTCGGAGAAGACTGCGCAGTTCAGCGCGGCGAAGTAGTTGTCGTGCGCTGGCACCACCCGGCCGAGCCACTTCTTCACCATCTCGGGATATTCCCGGATCGCCTCGGAGATCGAGCGGAAGATCACGCCCGCTGCTTCCAGCTCCTTGCGGAAGGTGGTGGCCACCGAAACCGAATCGAACACTGCATCGACGGCCACTTTGCGCACGCCTGCGAGAACTTCCTGCTCTGCGATCGGGATGCCCAGCTTTTCGTAGACGCGCAGGATCTCAGGATCGACTTCGTCCAGCGAATCGAGCAGTTCCTTTTTCTTGGGCGCGGCGTAGTAGTACGCATCCTGATAGTCGATCGGCGGCACGTTGAGCTTGGCCCAATCCGGGGGCGTCATTTCGAGCCACTTGCGGTAGGCCTTCAAGCGCCAGTCCAGCATCCACTCCGGCTCGTTCTTCTTGGCCGAAATGAAGCGCACGGTGTCTTCCGAAAGACCTTTCGGCGCAAACTCCTGCTCGATTTCGCTCGACCAGCCGTGCTCGTAGTCCGCAACGCGGGCAGCGGCATCGCGTGCAGCCTGGTCCTTGAAGCCAGAGTCGAGAGCTGTTTGATCAGTCATGCGGCGTACTCGGAAGTATGATGTTCAAGCGAAGGCGCGGAAGGCACCTCCACCAATCGGGTGAGCGGAACGCCAGCCAAGGCACCACGCACGGCCTCGTTGACGAGAGGCCAATGGGGCCGAACCGTGCAGGCGCTTTCCAGCGTGCAATCGTGACGGCCAGTATCACAGCAGGCCGTCAGAGCGATGGGACCTTCCACCGCCTCGACGATGTCGGCGACGGTGATCGCCGCAGCCGGCCGAGCAAGCTTGAGCCCGCCACCAACTCCGCGCGAGGAGCGCAGCAGGCCGGCACCGGCCAGACGACTCACCAGCTTCTGCACAGTGGGCGCCGGCACCCCCGTCTCCTCCGCAAGTTGCACGGCCGAGACGCGCGTGCCGCCACAATGCCGCGCGGCGGCGGCCATGACGACAACGGCATAATCAGCCATGCTGGACAAGCGCATGAAAACGGCAACCCATGATGATTCAGGTAAATCGGAGCGATCTTCTCCGGTTTGACCTAGTGCATCGGACCTCAGGTTTCAATGGCGATCCCGGCCAGAGCGGGCCGGCACATCGAAAGAGGCACCTAGGTGAGCTCAAAACGAAAAAAGCGGTTCCCCGCACGCACGGCGGGGAACCGCTAAGTTTAAAAGAACTCGTGCACAGATGGCTACGAGCCCTTCGGGTCGCGTGCCCCACTTATTCCGGCGCCGAGAGCATGGATTGTAGAATCGCGACAACACGCTGCGAAATAGGCACCAGCGCTAATTTATTGCTCAATTCCTTGAATGTGCGACACAAATGCAACTCTGCTGCTCAGTGCGCCCGGCCAGCGATTGAGCTTGGGCGGGCTTTGCGTCTAGAGGACGTAGCGTGCCCTATCCGCTGATCCGTCCGCTTCTGTTCCGACTCGACGCTGAGCGCGCGCATGGCTTGGCAATGAAGGCACTGGCAAGTCGGGGGGGCGGCCGCGGTACGGCGGCTCCCGGCGCGCTCTCCACCACCGTCGCCGGCATCACCTTTCCAAATCCCGTTGGCATGGGCGCCGGATTCGACAAGGACGCCGTCGCCGCGGACGGTTTGCTGGGTCTCGGCTTCGGCTTTGTCGAAGTGGGCACGCTGACCCCCCGTCCGCAAGCGGGCAATCCGCGCCCACGGCTGTTCCGCCTGGTGGAGGATCGCGCTGTCATAAACCGCATGGGTTTCAACAATGGCGGAACCGCCGCAGCGGTCGAACGGCTGGCGAAACGAAACCGCGAATCGGGTATCGTCGGCATCAACATCGGCGCCAACAAGGACAGCGCGGATCGCGTGGCGGACTATCGCGACGGCATACGCGCCGTCGCTCCACTGGCCGACTATGTCACGGTGAACATCTCCTCGCCCAACACGCCGGGACTGCGGGCCCTGCAGGACAAGGGCGCGCTGGACGAACTGCTCGACGCCGTGTTGACGGAACGCCAGGCGCTGGGCTCCCGCGTGCCTGTGTTCCTAAAGGTCGCACCGGACCTGGAGCCGGCGGACATCGACGATATTGCCGAAGTGGCCCTGGGACGCGGCTTGGATGCCCTGATCGTCTCCAACACCACCATTGCCCGCCCGCCCCTGCGCTCGCGCCATGCCGGAGAGGCGGGGGGTCTCTCGGGAGCGCCGCTCAAAGAGCCTGCACTGCAACGCCTGCGCGACTTCCGACGCGCTACTGGCGGCGGGCTGCCACTAATCGGCGTCGGCGGAATTGCGACGGCACAGGATGCCTGGGAGCGTATTCGCGCGGGTGCAAGCCTCATCCAGCTCTACTCGGCCATGGTCTATGAAGGGCCGGGAATTGCCCGCTCCATCTGCCGGGGGTTGGAGTCGCTGATGCAGCGAGATGGGTTCACTTCCATTGCCGAGGCGGTAGGAAGCGAATAGCGTCCGGCTGCAATGGCCTTGAAAATCTTCCCCGCTCATCTGCTTGCACTCGCAAGCGCTCTCGTTCTCCCCGCCTGCGCGACGGCTCCTCCCGTGGGCCCGTCCCCAACCGCAGCCGCGCGGGAAAACGATGTTTACGATAAAGGCATGGTCAGCGCTGCCGATCCCCGCGCGGCAGAGGCCGGGGCGGAAATGCTCCGCCGGGGCGGCAGTGCCACTGACGCGGCGATCGCCACGATGCTGGCCCTCACCGTGGTCGAGCCGCAAAGTTCAGGCATCGGCGGAGGCGGATTCTACGTACACTCCGATGCGGCGGGGCACCTCTACACGATCGACGGACGGGAAACTGCGCCCGCCGCCGCCACACCGCAACGCTTCCTCGACGCGGACGGCAAGCCTCTCCTGCGCCGCGAGGCAGTGGTCAGCGGCCTCTCAGTCGGCGTACCCGGAAATGTGGCGCTGGCGGCTAAGGCACATGCGCGAGACGGCAAGCTGGCTTGGGCGGAGCTTTTCCAGCCTGCCATTCGCCTCGCTCGCGGAGGCTACACGCTCAGCGAGCGAGGCCGGTCCATGCTGGCGCGCTCGCCGGACAGCGGCGCGCACGATTCAGCCGCTCGCGCGCTTTACTATGGCGCCGATGGCCAGCCGCACCCGGCCGGCACGCTGATCCGCAACCCGGCTCTGGCAGCAACGCTGGAGGCGCTGGCTCAGCAGGGTCCGCAGGCGTTCTACACCGGCCCTCTTGCACAGACACTCGCGGAACACGTGGCCGCAGAAACGCCGGCTGAGGCCGGCAAGATGACCCTCGCCGATGTAACCAGCTACGAAGCCAAGCAACGGTCCGCGCCTTGCGGCACTTACCGCGTCTACACGATCTGCGGGATGGGCCCGCCCTCGTCGGGCGAAACCACCGTGCTGGGCATTCTCGTGGCGCTGGAGAACTTCGATCTTGCTGCTCTCGGCCCCGAATCGCCGGTCGCATGGCACCTCTTCGCGGAAGCGCAGCGCCTGGCTTATGCGGACCGGGAGCTATACCTTGCCGATCCTGACTTCGTCCCGGTACCGCTCGCTGGGCTGACGAACCACGCGTATCTGCTGGAGCGAGGCAAGGCGATCTCTCCCGGCCAGACACTGCCTACTGTGACCGCCGGTGATCCACCTGGCGGGGACAGGCTGAGTTTTGCGACTGGGCAGCACTATCCCGAGCATGGCACCTCGCACTTCGTAGCGGTCGACAGGAAGGGCAACGCAGTCAGCTATACCTCCACTATCGAGAGCGCGTTCGGCTCCGGGCTGTTCGTTGGCGGGTTCTACCTCAACAACGAACTAACCGACTTCAGCGCGGTGCCGGAACAAAACGGCCGCCTTGTCGCCAATCGCGTCGAGGGCGGAAAGCGCCCTCGCAGTTCGATGGCACCAACGCTGGTCTTCGGGCCGGATGGCAAGCTTCTCGTCGCCGTTGGCGCAGCCGGAGGTGCAACGATACCGGTGCAGGTCGCCCGCGCGCTGATCGGATTTCTCGACTGGAAACTGCCGATCCAGGAGGCGCTCGCGCTACCGGTGCTGTTCTCGCCGCAGGATACCGTCATCGTTGAGAAGGGCTCTCGCCTGGAAGCCATGGTTCCTGCGTTGGAAAACTTGGGCCACAAGGTCCGCACGGCGGAACTACCGCTGAAGACGAACGCTATCGCGGTGGTCAACGGGCGCCTGGCTGGCGCTGCCGATCCGCGCAGTGAAGGGCGCGCGGTGGCGCAGTAGGACAGCGATCGGGTATAACCCGTAGCATTGGGAAGGATGTCAGGGGTTGTCACCATGCAGCTAAGCGACTTTGCCGAGGCGCCCAACCTCGTTTCCTTGTTCCTGCAGCGCGCCGACGCGCTCGGTAGCAAGCCCTTCCTGTGGACCAAACCGGGCGAGCAATGGGTCGCGATCAGTTGGCAGGAGACGGCGCGCCAGGTCTGCCTCCTTGCCGAACATTTGCGCGCGATTGGGCTGCAGCCGGGTGACCGCGTGGCTATCGTCTCGGAAAATCGACCGGAGTGGTGCATCGCCGATATGGCAATCATGGCGGCCGGCTGCGTCACCGTGCCTGCCTATACTACCAACACGGTGCGCGATCACTTGCATGTGTTGCAAAACTCCGGTGCGCGCGCGGCGATTGTCTCGAACCCGAAACTCGCCAATGCGCTCCTCCCAGCGGTTGTCAGAAGCGACTGCTGCGATCACGTGATCGCAATGGAACCGCTACGGATTGGGCAAGGCAGCTTCCAGGTCCACGATTGGCGCACCCTCACCCAAGGCGACGCGCCGACCGCGCGGGCTGCCGTGGACGCGCGTATTGCGGGGATCACGCGCACGGATCTGGCCTGCATCATCTACACCAGTGGGACCGGCGGCGCTCCGCGCGGAGTGCGCCAGCACCACGGCATGATCCTGACGAATGTCGCCGGCACTGTCACCGTGATCGCAGAGGATTTCGGGTGGGACAAGGACGAGGCATTCCTGTCGTTTCTCCCGCTCAGCCATGCTTACGAGCATACCGCCGGACAACACGTGCCGATCGGGCTCGGCGGGCAGATCTACTACGCAGAGAGCCTGGAGAAGCTGGCCGCCAACATCGAGGAGACCAAGCCCACCATGATGGTGGTGGTGCCTCGCCTGTTTGAAGTCCTGCGCACGCGCATCGTCAAGCAAGCCCAGAAGCAGGGCGGCGCTGCGAACTGGCTCATGGGGCAAGCCGTAGGGCTGGCCAGCCGACGCGCCTCGGGACGCCGATCACCCAAGGACGCAGCGCTCGATCTGCTGCTCACACCCACCTTGCGGCCGAAAATCCGCGCCAAGTTCGGCGGTCGCCTCAAGGCGCTGGTTTCCGGTGGCGCCCCGCTGAACCCGGAGATCGGCGACTTCTTTCAGGCGATCGGCATCACGCTTCTGCAAGGCTACGGGCAGACCGAGGCCGGGCCGGTCATCAGCTGCAATCGGCCGGGTGCCGGGGTCGCCATGGAGACAGTCGGCCCCCCGCTTCCCGGCGTCACCGTGCGAATTGCCGACGATGGCGAGATCCTGGTGCACGGCGAGCTTGTCATGCAGGGGTACTGGGACAACCCTGCCGCATCCGAGGCAGTGCTTGAGGATGGTTGGTTGCACACCGGCGACATCGGCGCATTCGATGCCAAAGGCCGCATCCGCATCACCGATCGCAAGAAGGACATGATCGTCAACGACAAAGGCGACAATGTCTCGCCCCAGAAGGTCGAATCGATGCTGACGCTCCAGCCTGAGATCGGCCAAGCCATGGTTGTGGGTGACAGGCGCCCCTACATCATCGGCCTTGTCGTACCCGATCGCGAGTGGGCCGAAGGCTGGGCTCAGGCGCAGGGCGTCTCGGCGGAAATGACTGCCTTGCAGCAAAACTCCGCTTTCCATGCAGCCGTGCGGGCCGCGGTCGACCGCGTAAACACGGACTTGTCGGTCATCGAGAAGGTCCGCCGCTTTGCGTTCGCGGACGAGCCGTTCTCCATCGAGAACGAGGAGATGACTCCTAGCCTCAAGATCCGGCGCCATAAGATCAAGGAGCGCTACGGCGAGCGCCTTGGCGCGCTCTACGGCGGCTAAAGCTCGCGCGTCAGCGTCTCTGCGGTGCCGCCAGCGATTGCAGCCGGGCGTCAAGCCACTCGCCGCTTCCTCCAGCGCCATAGCCGGCCTGAAGCGCGCTCACGGTGATGTCCTTCGCATTCGCCGCCGACTCGTCATTCTGCTCTGAAGGAGCCGGCGCGGACTCGTTCATGGCGATGGCGACGCCAGGCAAATCCGGCAGCGCGACGCCGCGGTGCTCCGCCATCGTCTGCATCAGTGGCGGCGCATCGTCGGCCATGCTCTCGACAAAGCGCAAGCGGTAAGCATTCCAGTTCCCAACTTTCGTCCGACGCCAGTTCGCGCCTTCCAGTTGACTGGGGAAGTTCACGTTGAGCGCGATCCCGGCTGGGAGCAAAGGTGCTCCCTCGCTTGTGCCAAGCGCGTTCAGGAGTTCCACCGTTCGCGCTGCCACTTGCGAGGACGCGGGATTCGCCAGCGGCGCGGCTGGCGATCCCGCGGTGTTCGATCCGGCACTCAGTGCGATCGCCGGGATGCCGCGCAGGGCTGCTGTCTGGACATTGCCCACAGTTCCGGAACTGATGATGATCGCTCCCAGGTTCTGCCCTTCGTTCGGACCAGAGAGCACAAGGTCCGGCGCGTGCCCCCAGCGCTTGGCCGCAGCGACATCCAGCCCATAGAGCAGGGCCATAACCGGCGTACCGTCAACGTAGAAGAAATCCGTTGCAAGCCCTTCACGTGTCATGGGGCCTGCGCCGGGAGCACCAGCCTTGGCTGCCCCATTGCGGCAATCTTCGGTGAGCGGGCCCAACGGCCGGCCGATCCGAATCGCCGCGCCCATTCCGCTCTGATCCTGGCACGGAACGGAGACGATCACATCATGACCGGCGGCCTTCAGCGCACGATAAAGCGCCACCACGTTGCTGGTCAGCCCATCATCGTTTGTCAAAACGATATCACGCGCCGTAGCCGCGCCTGAAACGGACGCCAGCAAAGCCGCGCACAGGGCTAAGGCGGATCGGATCATGAAAAGGCTCCCGGATCGAGGAGCGATAGACTCCCCTTGTCACCGGCAGTCATCAAGCCTGAATGTGACGCTGGCAAGACCTACCGTCTTGCCAGCTCTTTCAGGCCGCTTCCTTCTCCACCCACTCAGGATAGAAACGCGGCTCACGTTCGGACCAGCCCGAGGCAGTGGCGGCCGCTTCGCTGATCGAGCGCAGCAGCAGCTTGCGTCGATCAGGATGGATCTGGGGAAGCGCCGCCGCTCCACAAAAGGCTGCCGGAAGCCAGGGCCGGACGCTAGCGCCAAGCAGGCGCTCATAAAGAAACCGGTAGGCGGAAAAGCTCTCGAGCCGCTCTTCAGACAAATCGAAGGCAGTCATCCCGACCAGCTTTCCGAAATACTCGCCCACTCCCTCGAAGCCGCTGCTATCCGGCTGAGACGTGCGTAGATCGCGGAGGTCGTCATAGACGGCGTATTGCCGCTGAATGGAGGTGACTTCATCAGAGCCGCGCGCCCACAGCTTGAGGGCATCGCGGCGGCCCAGCCCGATATCGAGGCTACGCTTGATGTAACGCTGCTCGGACGAAGAGAACCCAGCGAACTCCTTCAGTTCACTGATCGTAAGGCTTACGATGCCCGCGTCGCTCATGCTCATGCCCTCGCTCGGAAAGAAGGGCGTGTTTCAACCCTTCATCTGAGCTGCAATTCATCATGATAGCCTTACGAAGCTCTTAACCACGTATCCGTGATGTTGCGATCCGCACTCGATTTTCCTGCTGCCAGCGCTACCAGTGGGTTCCGTGCGGAACGAATGCGTGCGCCACCGATTTCTCTTAAAGACAGACTGAATCCGACAAACGGAGACGAGAAATGGAATGGCTTTGGGCATTCGTCGTTATCGGCGGCCCCATCATCCTTGGACTGGCACTCGTTTATGCCACACTCCAATACCGCAAGCGGGGTCGCGCCCTTGACCGGGTTTCGCAAGAGAGCGCCAAGCACGTGCGTGAAGATATCCGCCGTGATGAGGACAGGGCCAGCCAGGTTCGCTGATTGCCTGAGGACGGCGATACAGCGTCCTGCGGCTTAGATCAGTCCAGCCAGTGGGCTGGACGGATCTGCATACTTGCGGGTCGCCATGCGACCAGCGCGGTAAGCTTCGCGCCCGGCCTCGACCGCGAGCCGCATAGCCCGCGCCATGCGAATCGGGTCACCGGCCTCTGCGATGGCGGTGTTCATCAAGACGCCGTCGCATCCCAGTTCCATCGCCACGGCGGCATCCGACGCCGTGCCGACACCTGCGTCCACAAGCACTGGCACCTTGGCCCCCTCCACGATGAGGCGAATCGTGACCCGGTTCTGAATGCCAAGGCCCGACCCGATCGGTGCACCCAGCGGCATCACCGCCACGGCACCCGCACCCTCTAGCTGCTTGGCCGCAATCGGATCATCGACGCAGTAGACCATCGGCAGGAAGCCTTCCGAGGCGAGAACCTCGGTCGCCTTCAGCGTTTCACGCATGTTCGGGTAAAGCGTGCGCGCCTCGCCCAGAACCTCCAGCTTGACCAGATCCCAGCCACCCGCTTCGCGCGCCAGGCGTAACGTGCGAATGGCGTCGTCGGCGTTAAAGCAGCCGGCGGTGTTGGGCAGGTAAGTGATCTGCTTGGGATCGATAAAGTCCGTCAGCATCGGGGCTTTGGGGTCGGACACGTTGACGCGACGCACGGCAACGGTGACGATTTCTGCCCCGCTCGCCTCTACCGCAGCGGCGTTCTGAGCGAAATCCTTGTACTTCCCGGTACCGACGATCAGCCGCGAGCGAAACGTGCGCCCCGCCACCGTCCACGTATCCTCAGCCGCGGCAGACGCATCGCCGCCGCCCACGAAGTGAACGATCTCCAGCGTGTCTCCATCTGCTAGCGTCGCCTCCGCTAGCGTAGAGCGCGGCACGATCACGCCGTTGTGCTCCACCGCGACTTTCTTCGGATCAAGCTCAAGGCTGGAAACAAGGTCGGCGATGCTGGCACCAGGCGCGATGCGCCGGGGTTCGCCGTTGACGGTAAGCTGCAGTTGAACGGTCATGCCTGCGCGAGATAACGCTCAAGCCAGCTTGTGCAAGTTCCGGATGTGCGCCAGCGCCACCAGAGCGACACCCAGGATCGTCAGCACCGCCTCGGGCAGGCCGTGCTCGACCATAAGTCCTGCAGCCATGAGCGAAAGACCCACGACGCCGAGCACGAGCGGCTCCAGCCTTCCGTGGCGCAAAACGCCAAGCCCGATGGAGACAAAGCCCACGACGACGGCCAGTGCCAATCCGATCCGGTGAATCTCAGGCGCTAGCAGGAACTGGCCACCCAATCCCATGATGCCCACGAGCATGGCGCCAAGGACGCAGTGGACGGCGCACAAGCCCGAAAGCAAGACGCCGAAGCCGTCCATCCTGTGTCGAATCGATAGTAGCGCCTGCCGCATGGGGCCTCACATATGTGACGTTGTATCATTCTACAACCCACTTGTTGCGAAACGGTTCCGAGCAGCGGCCCCATACTAGAGGCGCTCCTTGTACTCAGGCGCCCCTTGCACATCATAAAATGAAAGAGCAGTGACGTGCGCCATGAGAGTTCCTGACGGTCGCCCGATCATTGGCACCACTGACGATATCCTCCCCATGATGCGCTGGCTGCTTTTCGTAGCCCTGCTGGTGCTGGCAATCGTCGTCGTTGGTGGCGTGACCCGGCTCACCGAGTCCGGCGTGTCCATCGTCGAGTGGAAGCCCGTCACCGGGGCGATCCCGCCGCTCTCCGACGCGCAGTGGCAGGCTGAATTCGCTGCCTACAAGCAGACGCCTCAGTATACCCAGATCAATGGTCCGGCGGGCATGACTCTCGCGACTTACAAGTTCATCTACTTCTGGGAGTGGGTGCATCGCCTGATCGCCAGGGTCATCGGCCTTGCGTTCGCGTTGCCGCTCGCGTGGTTCTGGATGCGCGGGACGATCCCGCTAGGTTACAAGCCGCGCCTACTTGCGCTGCTCGCGCTCGGCGGACTGCAGGGCGCGATCGGCTGGTGGATGGTCTCCTCCGGCATCGTCAACGACGTGAAGGTGAGTCACTTCCGGCTGGCAGCGCACTTACTTACGGCATTCGCGACGTTGGGCGGACTGGTGTGGACCGCTCTCGATCTACGCGCGCTCAAACGCGGCGCGCCGCGCGCGCGGTTGACCGGGCTCGGCACGGTGACGCTTATCGTTCTCACGCTTCAGCTTTTCTATGGCGCTCTGCTCGCTGGATTGCGCGCGGGCTATGTCGCCGGCGCGGGCTGGTGGAATTGGGATGCCTGGCCGCTGATGCAGGGTCGCCTCTATCCTGACGGCGTGGACTGGTCCCAGGGTGCCTGGCACGCTTTGGTGAGCGATCCTTACCTCGTCCATTTCCTCCATCGCTGGTGGGCTTGGGCGGTAGTGCTCGTTCTCATCGTCATGGCGCGCAAGGTGCGGCGGCGTAATCGCATTGTCTCCGTCGCGATCCACGCCGCATTCGGCACGCAGATCATTCTCGGCATCTTCACTGTTTGGTCCGGCGTGAACTTGTGGATCGCAGTGGCGCACCAGTTCGTTGGCGCTCTCACCCTGTGTGCGGCCGTATGGGGCGCTCACGCGCTGGGTCGGCGCGGGTGACAGGGGCGCGGACGCCCGCGCTGATCTGGTGCCCCTTTCCGGATGCCGATGCTGCCCTCGCCGTGATCGACACCTTGTTGGACGAAGCGCTGATCGCCTGCGGCAACGTGCTCCCCGGAATGCAAAGCCGGTTCGTCTGGAATGGCCAGAAGGACAGTGCCACGGAAACTGGCGCCCTTCTCAAGACCAATGCCGCTCGCCTGGCGCGCGCGGTCTCCCGTCTCTCCGAACTGCACCCCTATGAGGAGCCGGCGATCGTGGCGTGGCATTGCGAGACTGGCGCTCCAGGCACTCTCGCGTGGCTGGCAGGTATCGGCGACTAGGCGCCCGCTTGCGCTCGGAGGTATTATTTTACCTCCTGGGAAATCCGCGCTCAGCTTGACTTTGCGCGCGATCTGAAGGATTGGGCCGCCTTCTCGCGCTGCGGTGAGACTCGTCTTGGCGAGGTCGCGACGCGAACTGAAACAAGGGAAAGACCAGCCATGAAGGCGCTCACGAAGGTCACCCGGTCGATCAAACCGGCCGAGGTGGAGAAGAACTGGCATCTGATCGATGCCGAAGGTCTGGTTGTTGGCCGCCTCGCGGTGATCATCGCCGACCTGCTGCGCGGTAAGCACAAGCCGAGCTACACCCCCCACGTCGATTGCGGCGATCACGTCGTCGTCATCAACGCGGAGAAGGTGCGCTTCACCGGCAACAAGCTGAAGCAGCAGACCTATTACAAGCACACCGGCTACGCCGGCGGCATCAAGGAAGTGACCGCGGACAAGGTCCTCGCCGGCCGCTTCCCCGAGCGTGTTCTGGAAAAGGCCGTTGAGCGTATGGTCCCGCGTGGTCCGCTGGGTCGCGACCAGATGCGCGCGCTGCATGTCTACGGCGGCTCCGAGCACCCGCATGCGGGCACTCAGCCCCAGCCGCTCGACGTTGCTTCCATGAACCGCAAGAACAAGGTGGGCGCGTAAATGTCCGACACCGATACCGTCCAGAGCCTGTCCGACCTCAAGGACCTCACCGCCAACGCGCCGATCGCCGAAGAAGGCGAGCAGGTCCAGGCACCCGTGATCCGCACCGGCCCGGCCGCACCGATCCGTGAGCAGGAAATCGACGCCCAGGGCCGCGCCTACGCAACCGGCCGCCGCAAGGACGCCGTTGCCCGCGTGTGGCTCAAGCCCGGCAGCGGCAAGATCACCGTCAACGGCCGTGACCAGGAAGTTTACTTCGCGCGTCCGACTCTGCGTCTGGTCATCGCGCAGACCTTCCAGATCACCGATCGCGTCGATCAGTACGACGTCGTCGCCACCGTAAAGGGTGGCGGCCTTTCGGGTCAGGCCGGCGCCGTGAAGCACGGCATCGCCCAGGCACTCAGCAAGTTTGAGCCGACGCTGCGCAGCACCGTCAAGGCTGCTGGCTTCCTCACGCGCGACCCGCGTGTCGTCGAGCGTAAGAAGTACGGCCGGGCCAAGGCTCGCCGCAGCTTCCAGTTCTCGAAGCGCTAAGTTTCGTAACGACGGTTACGATGGAAGGGCTCGCGGGAAACCGCGGGCCCTTTTCGCATGTGAAATCAGGTCAGCTCCAGCGGGTCCGCAGCGCTTCAGCCCCGGATCGCCTACTTATCTTCACCAGGCACGACGGTGTCATGCCCAAGCGCATCACGCACATAGAGCTGCTTCACGAGCACGAAGATGAGCACCACCAGTGGGGCCGAGAACAGAACGCCGAGTGGGCCAAATAGCGCGCCAAGCGCAAAGACACCGACAAGCGTAAGCGCGGGCGGCACGGACACCGCCTTTTTGGCGACCATCGGCGTGAGGATGTTGCCCTCTACCTGCTGAACCACGACATAGACGGCAAGAGCCCAAAGTGCGGTCGACGTATCCTGAGTGAGCGCGACCATGATGCCGGGAATCGCTGCAGCCACCGGTCCCACCAGCGGAACGAATTCGGCCAGTCCGGCGATAAGCCCCAGCGCGAGCGCAGATGGCACTCCGGCAAGCCAGAGCCCTCCCGCGGTGAGGATGCCGACCACCGTCATAGATACAAGTTGGCCCAGCAGCCACAAGCGTAACGCGCGCCCGGAGTTGCCCGTCGCGGACGCCACCTCTTCCGCGCGTGCTTTCGGAAACAGCTTGACCACGCCTTCCCGGTAAAGCCCCGGAGAGAGCGCAAGATAGACACCTGCAAACAAGACCAAGATGAAGTTGCTGATCACTCCGACGAGCGTGGTGAGGAAGGCGGCAACTCGCGACGCCATCGCACTCGCGTCGGGTTGAAAGCCATTCAGTCCTGCGAGGATTTCATCACCGAAGGGCATAGCGGCAATGCGGGCCTGCACTTGCTTCCATGCTTCCGGCAGGCGCTCCGCCAGCCCCGAGAATTCGGCCCGCATCTGCATGCCGAACAGCGTTCCTGCTGCGGCAAAAACCCCCACTATAAGCAGCAGCGCAACCAATACCGCCGCAGTCTGCGGCAAATGCAGGTAGCGCCGGAGAGGGGCGGCGAGTGCCCGCAGGATCACGGCCACCAGGGCAGCCCCGAATATCAGCAGCGCCACGTCCGCCAGGGCATAGATCAGCAGAGCAATACCGACGAGGAGCAACGCCACGGCGGTTCGGCGGACAAAACGGGACATGCCCCCGTCAGAATTTTGCTCGATCATAATCCACCGGACGCATGTGCCCAGCGATTGTTCCGGCGAAGGCTGAGAATGGGCGAACTCGCTCGTATCTGGGGAAGGTGCTTGGCGATGGACACCATTTACATCGCACGGGCGATAGTCCTATGGGGACCGCCCGCAAGCATCAGGGCCCGTCCTGATGCGAGCCCCCGACGATGGCAGACCGATGAGCTGGATTACCAAGGTACGCAATTCACTGGCGACGCTCGGAAAGCGGGACACGCCCGATAACTTGTGGACCAAATGCCCTCGTTGCCAGGAAATGGTTTTCACGCGCGCCTGGGAAGAAAACCTTTCGGTCTGCCCGCGTTGCGGTCACCACGGCCGCATCGGAGCGAACGCGCGCTTCGGGCAACTCCTCGACCCTGGCTTTACATTGCTGCCTCCGGTCAGCGTGCCCGAGAACCCACTGAACTTTCGCGACAGCAAGAAGTATTCCGATCGCTTGAAGGCTGCCCGCGCCTCCAATCCGCACCCCGACGCTCTCGCTGCGGCCGAGGGCGCGATCGACGGCGAGCCCGTCGTGCTCGCTGTTCAGGATTTCGCATTCATGGGCGGCTCGATGGGTATGGCCGTGGGCGAAGCCTTCGTGCGCGCCGCAGAGCATGCGATCGAGCGGAAATGTGCGCTCGTCATGTTCACGGCAGCGGGTGGCGCACGGATGCAGGAGGGCATCCTCTCACTGATGCAGATGCCCAAGACGACAGTTGCCTTGCGGCGGTTGTCGCGTGCCGGATTGCCTTACATCGTCGTGCTGACCGATCCAACAACCGGCGGCGTTACGGCCAGCTACGCAATGCTCGGCGATGTCCACCTTGCTGAACCCGGCGCTTTGATCGGCTTTGCCGGCCAGCGGGTGATCCGCGATACCATTCGCGAGAAGCTGCCCGAGGGCTTCCAGCGGGCCGAATACCTGCATGAACACGGTATGGTCGACCAAGTCGTGCCGCGCGCCGAACTGAAGGCGACTCTCGCGCGCCTGCTAAATTATCTGACTCGAAAGGACGTAGCGTGAAGATCGACAGCGCCCTCGTGCGCGAACTGGCCGAGCTGTTGGCCGCAACCGGCCTTACCGAGATTGAGGTGGAGGATGGCGAACGCAAGATCCGCGTCGTCCGCCAGGCCGCGCCGGTGGTGGCGACCGTTGCTCCCACGCCAATGGCTCCACCTGCTCTCACGACTGAAGCGGCACCGGCAGCGAGCTCCGCTCCAGAGACGGCACCGGTTGATGCGGTGAAATCGCCGATGGTCGGCACGGTCTACCTCGCGGCGGAGCCGGGTGCTGCCAACTTCGTCAACGTCGGGCAGAGCGTGAAGGCGGGCGACGTGCTGCTGATCGTCGAAGCCATGAAGGTGATGAATCAGATTACCGCGCCCAAGTCCGGCACTGTCCGGGCCATACTGGTCGAGAACGGCCAGCCTGTTGAGTATGACCAGCCGCTTGTCGTGATTGCCTGACATCATGCCGATCAAACGCCTGCTGATCGCCAACCGTGGTGAGATTGCGTTGCGCATCCACCGCGCCACGCGCGAGATGGGTATCGAGACGGTCGCGGTGCACTCGACCGCCGATGCAGATGCGATGCACGTCCGCTTGGCCGACCACGCCGTGTGCATTGGGCCTCCTGCGGCGAGGGACAGCTACCTCAATGTGGCCGCGATCATCGCTGCGGCCGAGATCACACGCGCCGATGCGATCCACCCCGGCTATGGCTTCCTATCGGAGAATGCGCAGTTCGCCGAGATTGTCGAGGCACATGGCCTGATCTGGGTGGGCCCCAAGCCTGAGCACATCCGCACGATGGGCGACAAGGTGGAAGCGAAACGCACTGCCGGCGCGCTCGGGCTGCCGTTGGTGCCGGGCTCAGACGGCGCGGTCGAGGACGTCGCGGAAGCCAAGGCGCTGGCTGAAAAGATCGGCTATCCCGTTCTTATCAAGGCGGCTTCCGGTGGCGGCGGACGCGGCATGAAGGTGGTGCAACACGCCGGCGAACTCGAAAGCCAGATGGGCCAAGCCCGTTCGGAGGCTAAAGCGGCCTTCGGCGATGCGACGGTCTACATGGAAAAGTACCTCGGCAATCCGCGCCACATCGAGTTCCAGATCTTTGGCGACGGCAAAGGCCAAGCAATCCATCTGGGGGAGCGTGACTGCTCTCTCCAGCGTCGACACCAGAAGGTCCTTGAGGAGGCTCCTTCGCCCGTCATCACTGCCGAGGAGCGGGAGCGTATGGGCGGCATCGTCGCCCGTGCCATGGCAGACATGGCCTATCGCGGCGCCGGGACGATCGAGTTCCTATGGGAAGCAGGCGCGTTCTACTTCATCGAGATGAACACCCGGCTTCAGGTGGAGCACCCCGTCACCGAGGCGATCACCGGCATGGATCTCGTTCGCGAACAGATTCGTGTGGCCGAAGGTCATCCGCTCTCGGTCAGACAGGAAGATGTGGAGTTTCGCGGCCACGCCATAGAGTGCCGCATCAATGCCGAGGATTCCTGGACCTTCGCGCCCTCGCCCGGACTCGTCGAGCATTACCATGCCGCCGGTGGCCTCAACGTGCGCGTCGATTCGGGGCTCTACGCAGGTTATCGCGTGCCGCCTTACTATGATTCGATGATCGCCAAGCTGATCGTCTCGGGCCGCACCCGCGAAGGTTGCATCATGCGGCTCAAGCGTGCGCTGGAGGAAATGGTCATCGATGGCGTGAAGACCTCGATCCCGCTTCACCAGGCGCTGATGGACGAACCTGATTTTGCCTTGGGCGACTACACCATAAAATGGCTCGAAGACTGGCTGGCAAGGCGCGCAGGCTCATGATCTCGTTCCTCGGTTTCGAGAAGCCCATCGCCGAGCTCGAGGCCCGGATCGCCGATCTGCGAGCTACGGCGGAGACCGGCCAGCTTGACCTTACGGCAGATATCGATCGGCTGGAGAAGAAGAGCGGCGCGTTGCTGAAGAGCACTTACGCGAAGCTGTCACCCTGGCAGAAGACCCAAGTCGCACGCCATCCGCAGCGGCCGCATTTCCTCGACTACGTTCGTCTGATGTTCGAGGATTTCATGCCGCTCGGCGGTGACCGGCGGTTCGGTGAGGATCAGGCTATCCTCGGCGGTCCTGCCAGGCTTAACGGCCGCAAGGTCATGCTGATCGGTCATGAAAAGGGCAACGACACCGCGAGCCGGCTGAAGCACAACTTCGGAATGGGCAAGCCCGAAGGCTATCGCAAGGCAATCCGCCTGATGGAAATGGCGAGCAAGTTCGGCCTGCCCGTGGTGACGCTGGTCGACACCGCCGGTGCCTTTCCGGGCGTGGAGGCGGAGGAACGCGGCCAATCCGAAGCCATCGCCCGTAGCACTGAAGCCTGCCTCGCCTTGCAAGTCCCGATGGTAGCCGCGATCGTCGGCGAAGGCGGCTCGGGCGGTGCGGTGGCGCTTGCGAGTGCCGAGCGGGTGCTGATGTTGGAGCACGCGGTCTACTCCGTCATCTCACCCGAAGGCGCGTCTTCGATCCTATGGCGTACACCCGAAAAGGCGCCAGATGCGGCAGAGGCGATGAAGGTTACGGCTCAGGATCTGCTGGTACTGGGAGTGATCGACCGGATCGTGCCGGAGCCTCTGGGCGGCGCACATCGCGATCCGAATGCTGCCGCACAGACGCTAGCCAGCGCCATCGACGAGGAACTGGATGCGCTGGCCAACCGCCGGACTGACCAGCTGATCGCCCAGCGAGAGGAGCGGTTCCTGAAAATCGGCCGCGGTTGATGCGCCTCAGGGCACCTCCGGGCCGTTTACTGGCCTTGAGGTGCTGCTACCTGCGGTGAAGTGCTGGCGGCGGCAGCTTCCTGCGCCCGCTGCCGCGCCTCATAAGCGCGTTCTTCCTCCTCGACACGAGCTTGCACTTCGGCTGCGTTCTCGTCGATCGTGCTAAGCCGCCGCTCACGTTCCGCCTGGATCAGTTCGCTGAAGCGCACGTCGGTGCCGTTCTCACGCTCTGCGGCAGCTTGCCGGAGGAGTTGCTGCGTGCAGCCGGTGAACCCGCCCGCGCCAACTGGCGAACAGCTCATGATGCCTTGGCGGCCTACGGTCTCATAGGCAGTGACGCGGTTGGTCCATGCGTCAGCCTGCGGCCGGTCGATCCCACGGAGCGGCTCGGGTATCCGATACCGCTCTGCTTCCGGCTTGCGCGCGCAGACGGTGATCTCGTCTCCCGAGGAGACCGGGCACTCGTCGTCGCCATAGACGATGACCTGATTGACCCTCTCGTTGCCGACCGCTGCTTCGCCCTGCGCTAGGGCAGACGTGGAAAAAGCCGCTCCAAGGGCGACGGCCGGGAGAACGGCGGCGGTGAGAATGCGCAACATAAGTCAAGCTCCAGTCGGGGCGAGGCACAGGCACCCCGTTCGCGGTATAGGGGCCGCCATCCTTGAATGATAGCTGAAGGGCGAGGGTTTGGTTCCCGCCTCGACCGCGTTAGATCCGCTCGGACAGGCGGATGGCGAGCCTACAGCCCATACGGACAGCACCGGAAAGCAACGGGTAAGCCGGGGCCCTCTCTGCACCGCCTGCTATGGCAGCGTCGTAGTGCGCACGCTCGTCATCACGAAAAGTCCGGATGTGGGCGGCCAGCTCCGGATCGTCATCGCCTAGGTCTTCGATCTGCTTGGTGTAGTGCCGCTCGATCTCGGTCTCGACAGCGGCTGTGCAGGCCATCGCTGCCTCAGGCCCAAGCAGCGCCGTTGCGGCCCCAAGCGCAAACCCCGCCGCCGACCAGACCGGTTGAAGTGCAGTGGGCCGCACTCCCCGCTCCACCAGCATCGCGTCGAAGACCTCGCGGTGCGCCGCTTCCTGCATCGCCATACCCGCGATCTCGGCTGAGACAGGGGCGCGGTTGCCCATGACGGCGATCTGTCCGGCATAGATCCGGGTCGCGCCGTATTCGCCTGCCTGGTCGACGCGGAGCATGCGCTCGGAGAGATCGTTCGGCTTGCCTGCTACCGTCATGTCCTGCTCCTGCCGCGCCCAAGTAGAATGAAGATCGCCAAAGCCGCGGCGAGTGAGAAAAGAAAGTTCCAGCCGGCCAAAGAGATCCCGAAGAGCGACCAGGGCGCAACATCGCAGCGGACAACAGGCGCGGCCAGAATAGCCGCCAAGGGATCACCCCCGTTAGCGAAAGTGCCAGCAGTGCAAGCCGTCACACCTTCCCACCAGCCATACTCAACCCCCGCATGGAAACCGCCGATAGCGCCAGACAAGGCGACCGCGATCCCGGCAAGCGCCACCGGGACGCGCGGCGGCAGTAAGAATGCTAGCAGCGCCAATGCCATCGCAGCAAAATGCGGGTAGCGCTGCCACCAGCACATTTCGCAAGGGAACAGCCCAAAGGCGTACTGGCCGAGGTAAGCCCCGGCGAGCAAGCCTGCTGGCGCCAGCAGCGCCAGCAGGCGCGCGGCGCGTAAGGGCTCGCTGTTCACCCCCAGCACGAACGATCAGTTCTTGCGTGCGAGCGCTGGGCGGCCACTGGCTCGATCCAGCGTCTGGATCGCATAGTGCAACTGGAAGTCCTCGACGCCCTTTTTCTTGAGCTCCTCCGCGGTAAGCGAGAAGCGCGGGTCCGCCTGCTTGTCGGTCTCCAGTTCCTTGTCATCCAGCGCGGCCTCGTTGATCAGGTGCCCCCGCAAGTCGGATTCGCGCACCGCCCGCTCGGCACGTGCCTTCGCGTCAGGATCGGAAAGCTGCGGCACCCGAATATCAGGATCGATGCCGCCTTCCTGCACCGAGTGGCCCGACGGGGTGAAGTAGCGAGCAGTCGTGAGCTTGACCGCGCTATTCCGGTCGAGCCCGATCAGCGACTGCACGCTGCCCTTGCCGAAGCTGCGCTCACCCATGATGACCGCACGGTGCTGGTCCTGCAAAGCACCGGCGACGATCTCTGAAGCAGAGGCGCTCCCGGCGTCGATCAGCACGATCATCGGCATGCCTTTGATGACATCACCCTTGTAGACTGTTTCCGCGCGGTAGAACTGGTTCTCACCGGCAACACGGCCCCTCTGCGAAACAATGTCACCCTTGTCCAGGAACAGGTCTGACAAGGCCACCGCTTCGTCCAGCGACCCTCCTGGGTTCGAGCGCAAGTCTAGCACGACGCCGGCCAGCTTGCCCGCCGGGGTTTTCGCCGCCTGCTGCTTGAGGTCGGCAATTGCGCTGTTCACGTTCCTGCCGACATTGCGCGAGAATTCGTTAACCGACACGACCCCCACGTCCCCACGCAGTTCGTGCGTGACGGGCTCCAGCTCGATCACACCGCGAGTTACTGTCACGTCGAAAGGCTTGTCCCGACCCTGACGGAAAATGGTCAGCCGAATCGGAGTACCCTGGGCACCGCGCATCTTGGCGACCGCCTCGTCGAGATCGCGTTCGAAGTAGAGTACGCCATCCAGGTGCGTGATGAAGTCACCAGCCTTGATGCCCGCCTTCTCCGCCGGGCTTCCCTTGAATGGGGAGACCACCTTCACCGCACCGTCCTCCTGGACGACCGAGAGGCCAAGACCGGTGTAGTTGCCGTCGATCATCGTCTCGATGCGCTGCAGCGATGCACCGTCGAGATAGGTGGAATGCGGATCGAGGCTGGCGAGCATGCCGTCGATCGCGCCCTTGAGGAGCTTGCTGTCGTCCACTTGGTCGACGTAGTTTTCCTTCACGAGCTGGTAAATCGCAAGGAGCTTACCGAACTCGGGGCCACTGCGCGCGTCCACGGCAGCAAGGCCGGCTGTAGCCGCGGGCAAGAGGGCGATGGCGCTCACAAGCATCGACGCGCGCAGGAGAGGTGCGAATTTCATCAAGGCGAGAAGGCCTTCTCTTCTTCCGGGGGCTTGGGCAGACCCCACCGTGGGCGATTCCCAATCTAGTGCTCAACGCCCGCTATGGCCAGTGGCCCACCGTCGACGCTGAAAGATGCTTATAGCGTACGCAAATATTGCAGGGGATTAACAGGCTCTCCATCGCGGCGAAGCTCGACCCCTATTTGGGGTGATGCGGGCCCCGCAGTGCCGAGCGGCGAGCCCGCCACGACTTGCTCACCCACTCTGACGTTCAGACGCGCGAGGCCGGTGACGACCGAAGCCCAGCCACCTGAATGCTCGATGATGACGATCTGACTATAGCCGCGGTAACGGCCGGCATAAGCTATCCGGCCCGGTGCTGGCGCCACAGCCTGCGCGTTCGCCCGCGGAGCAAGAACCAGCCCTCGCGAGCGGACCTGACCGGGAACTTGCTCTCCAAATCCGGTAAGCAGGCGTCCATTCAAGGGAAGTATCCAGGTCGGCAGACCCTTTGGTGGAGCGATAAAGTGCTCCGCCTCTACCACTCGCGAGTCCTCAGGACGAGCCGGACGCATCAGCGGCCCGGGAAGCTGCGCCAGCACGCTGCGCAGTTCACCTTGCCGACCGATCTCCTCGACCAGCTCTCCCAGGTCCTGCGCATGCTCGGCCAATGCCAATGCGCGATCAGCCTCGCGGCTGGCGATGCCGCTCGCCTCTCGACTGGCAAGGCGCTGGCGGGCTTCGATGGCTGCCAGCTGACGCCGCTTTCCGCTAAGTTGCCCCTCGGTCGCTCGGAGCCGGGCCGCGGCGGTACGTGCGGACTGCTCCAGAGCTCTTGCCCTTGCAAGCTCCGCGCGTAGCGCAGCCGTCCGGCGCTCCACCTCAGGCAGCATCGTGTCGAACATGGCGCGCATGTAGACGAGGTCCTGAACCGATCCGGGTCGCAGCAGCGCCAGTACCGGTGGGCGCCGCGACAAGCGCTGGAGCGAAGCGGTGAGGCGCGCAAGCGGCGCCTGCCGCTCCGCCATGCGTGCGCGCAGCTCCTCGCGCGCGGCGGTAATAAGCCTCACCTGCGCTTCCTGCGCCGCGATCGCTGCTTCGGTTTCCTGCACCCGCGCGGCCAACGCCGCCGCCTCGCGCGCGGTGCGGTCGGCTTGCTGAGTCACTGCCCGGGCTTCCGCTTCCAGCTTCTCGGCGCGCTTTCGCGCCGCCGCACCAGTCGCCAAAGCAGCCGCTATTTCACGACGGGTCAGGCCAGCATCCCTTTCGAACGCCATCGGCACATCTTGCGCACCGGCTGTGGCGAACACAGCCGTCAGCGCAGCACCACCCGCCCCGAGCGTAAAGGCAAAGCGGCGGATCATCCGGAGCGGTGATATGGGTGGCCGGCCAGAATGCTGGTGGCGCGCCAGAGTTGCTCGGCCAGCATGGCGCGAACCAGCAAGTGCGGCCAAGTCATCGCGCCAAATCCGAGCAGCAAGTCCGCGTTCGTACGGGCCTCGTCGCCATGCCCATCGGCGGCACCGATCAGGAACCGTGTTTCCCGAACTCCTCCATCGCGCCAACGCCCGAGCAACGTGGCGAAATCCTCCGACGACATCAGACGGCCGCGCTCGTCCAGCAGGACTTGCCGGCACGGGGTGTGGGCGGGAGGCGGTACGCGGCCTCCGGTGTCGGGCAACTCGGTATGGCGAAAAGGCCAGGTCAGCCGCTTGGCATAGCGATCCACCAGCTCCGCCTCGGGCGAGCGAGCGATCTTTCCCCTGGCAATGATGTGCAAAAGCATGGCTGCAGCGCGTCGCTTGCGCGGTCGCGCAATTCCCCCTTCACGGCCGGGCGCCAGCTAGCGCCCGGCTTCGCCTCAGGCGCGCATCAAGCCGCGCCGGCGTTACCCTCGCCAAAGCCCCACATGCGCTCCAGATTGTAGAAGGTGCGCACTTCGGGACGAAACAGATGAACGACCACGCCGCCTGCATCGACCAGTACCCAGTCGGCAGCGGGAAGCCCTTCGATCCGCGGATTGCCATGACCTGCGTGCTTCAGGCGCTCGGCGAGCTTCTGCGCGATCGCAGCCACCTGCCGGCTGGATCGGCCGGAGGCGATCACCATGTGATCGGCAATGCTCGATTTGCCCTCGAGGTCGATGGTGACGACGTCCTGGGCCTGGTCGTCGTCTAGCGATTGCAGGACGATGGCAAGAAGCGGATCGTCCGTTCCGGTCATGACCGGGGTCGCGGTGCCGGTACGGACCGGCTGTAGGTGTGCCTGTGGCATTTTAGGGGTAGTCAGCTCCTCTCTGTGGTGGCGCGCTACCGCAACCGAACAAGTCTCGGCCGTTCCGGATGACGTTTGCGGTACGCATGAACTATGAAGTGGGGGTCGCGTGGGCTTTGGGCAACCCGTCCGCTCACGCGGCCTCTCCGGGGATAGAGTGATAAGTGACCTGATCGCGCAGGCTCCTGCCCGACAAACTGTCGGTCCAGTTCGGATTGGCGCGACGAAGCGCCGTAGCCGAACGAGGGTCAGGATCGAAACGCAAGGTCACCAGCGCCGGGGCGCTCCACGTTTCCCGGAGTCTCAAGCTGGCGGGAGGCTTCCGGTACCGGCCCAACCAGGCCATCGCGGGGCTCGCGAGGGCAGCCCCATCATAGCCCGGACGCGCGATAACCGCAATCGGCATCAGGCGCGCGATGCTCTGCCAGTCGCGCCAGCGGTGGAACTGGGCGAGATTGTCGGCTCCCATGAGCCAGACGAAGCGCCGTTTGGGATAGCGCCGAACCAATCGCAGCAGTGTTTGATGCGTGTAAGTCGTGCCGAACTCGCGCTCGATCGCAGTGACGCGAATCGGAGCGCGGCGCGCCCGCTCCCGCGCCGAGGCAAAGCGCGCGGCCAGGGGAGCCATTCCCTCTCTAGGCTTCAACGGGTTACCGGGTGAGACCAGCCACCAGACTTCAGCAAGGCCAAGCGCCTCTGCCGCCATCAGCGAGATGCGTCGGTGCCCACCGTGCGCCGGATTGAAACTGCCGCCGAGCAGGCCGGTAGGGATACCTCTATGTTTCAGAAGATAGCACTCGCCGCGTTCAGGGCCGGGTCTGTCCGGTCCCGCGCACCTGCCACTTGTAAGTCGTGAGGCCTTCGAGCGCGACCGGTCCACGCGCATGAAGGCGACCGGTGGCAATACCGATCTCTGCGCCCAGGCCGAATTCTCCGCCGTCGGCAAACTGGCTGGAAGCATTCACCATCACGATGGCGCTATCGACTTCCGCAAGGAACCGCTCCGCGGCGGGATCCTCGCCGGTAACGATCGCATCGGTGTGATGCGAAGAGTGCGCCGCGATATGCGCGATGGCCGTATCGAGACCGTCGACAACCGCCACCGAGAGAATCGCGTCCAGGTACTCGGTGTCCCAGTCTTCCTCGCTTGCCGCAACGATACGCGGATCGAGCGCGCGCGCTCTCGCATCCCCGCGCAACTCGCAGCCAGCGTCAAGCAGCTCACCGACAAGCGCCACGGAGTCTGAAAACTGCACGTCGAGCAGCAGAGTCTCCATCGCGCCGCAAATGCCCGTACGTCGCATCTTGGCGTTGTTTGCGATCGCGCGCGCCATGCCCGGGTCGGCAGACGGATGCACATAGGTGTGGCAGATCCCGTCGAGGTGAGCGAGTACGGGTACCCGCGCATCCGCCTGGACGCGTGCGACAAGACTCTTGCCGCCGCGCGGCACGATCATGTCGATCAGTCCGGCCGCCGTCAGCATCGCGCCTACGACCTCGCGATCCTGCGTCGGCACAAGTTGGATAGTCGCTGCTGGCACGCCGGCGCTTTCCAACCCCCGCACCATCGCAGCGTGGATCGCGCGATTGGAATGAAGCGCCTCGCTACCTCCGCGCAGCAGCACCGCATTGCCCGAACGCAAGCACAAGGCGGCGGCGTCAGCGGTGACGTTGGGGCGACTTTCGTAGATGATCCCGATGACGCCGATGGGAATCCTCACGCGTGAGAGCACGAGACCGTTCGGCCTCTCACAACGGTCGATCACCTCGCCGACGGGGTCTGCCAGTACGGCGACCTGATCAATCGCATCTGCAATTGCGGCAATCCGGGCACCGTCGAGCCTCAACCGGTCCAGCATCGCGCCGGAAAGCCCTTTCGCCTCGCCCGCTTCGAGATCACGTTTGTTCGCCGCGAGGATTGCCGTCTCGTCGTCCCGCAATGTGCTGGCTGCGGCTTTCAACGCCTGCGCCTTCTGCGCATCCGACATAAGCGCAACAACGCGTTGCGCCGCGCGGGCTGCCTCAGCCAACCGGGTGACCAGCACCTGGGGCGACTCCGTAACGGGGCTCTCCATGTTCATGGACCTCGCCTAACACTACCCAGAGGCGGTGTCACCGAGGCGTGTGCGGTGAAGTGACCCCCGCGAACGTCACACCGAGGAGACATTCCGAAGGGTTCCCGGCTTTCTCCTCCACTTAACCCGCACTGAGGTCGATTGGACGAGATTCCGCAACGCAGCGGGTCGGGTGGATTCGCCAAACGGTGATCCCGTCGGTAGGGCGCGGCTCGACAAAAGAATGCTAACACGCGGGGTCGACTTGAAAACTGTAGCCGCTCGTGCGCTCACAGCGCGCCTGCGGGCCATCTTTCCTGACCGCGAGTTTTTCATGCGGTCGCAGGGGCAGGTCCGATTTATCAAAGTTTCAACGCGAGTGCAGGCTCTAGGCGCCTTGGCCTTGATCCTCATGCTCGGCGCCTGGCTGGTAGTGATGGCGAGTATGGCCTTATCGCAGTTGTCCGATGGCCGTCAGCATTATCGGCTGCTTGAACGCGAAGCCAAAATCGCGAGCACGCAGAAGCAGGTGAAGACCTACCGCTCGGAAATGACGTCTCTCGCGTCTGACCTTGCGCGTCGTCAGGACTTCATCCAGCGCCTCGTCGAAGCCCACCTGGATGCTCCCGCCGAGGAGATCGGGCAGGAGCGGGCAGCCACGGGCAGCAGCAGGGAGGCCTTCAGCAAGATCAGTGCCGCTATTCCGGAGGCGAGCGTGCTTGCGCGTCTGGAAGCAGACCAGCTCGCCTTGGTAGAGCGGCTGACGCGTTATGCAGATCGTCGGGCTGCCAGGGCTGAGGAAGCGATGCGCAATCTGGGTCTCAACCCGGAGATCGTGCTGGCTTCTGCCCGCTCCGGGACCGCCGAGGGTGGTCCACTTCTGCGGCTCGCCACGTCGAAAGACGGTTCGCTCGATCCGCGGTTCCGCCGTCTCGGTACCAGTCTGGCTCGCATGGATGCCCTCGTGTCCGGTCTCGCCAGCGTGCCGCAAGTGCAGCCTGCCCACGTTGCCTATGTGTCCTCCAGCTTCGGCTACCGCAGCGACCCCTTCAACGGCAGTGCTGCCTTCCATGCGGGACTCGACTTCCCGGGACCAATGGGTTCGCCCATCTATGCCGCGGCCCAGGGTACTGTCACTTTCGTCGGTGAAAAGCAGGGCTACGGGAACTGCATCGAGATCAGCCACGGCAACGGCCTGATGACTCGCTATGCGCACTTGTCGGGTTTTGGCACGCGCATGGGTCAAAAGGTCGATACGGGCGCCCGCATCGGCGCCATGGGCAGCAGCGGGCGTTCGACCGGCCCGCACCTTCACTTCGAGGTTCGCCTGAACGATAAGCCTGTTAACCCGCGGACCTTCTTGGAGGCCGCCCGCCATGCTCAAGAAGATCATCCCCATGCCTAAACCTATCGGTAGCCACCGCCCCATCAACGGGGCGACGTTCTCCCTTCTCGGCAGTGACACCGCCATCACCGGCAATATCAACGCGACTGCAGACCTTCACCTGGAAGGGCGCGTGCACGGCGACATTGGCTGCACCACTCTCGTCCAGAGCGAGGGCAGCGAGGTGGTGGGTGCGATCACGGCAGAGAAGGTGCGCATCGCCGGACGCATCGAGGGATCCGTGAGCGCACGGGAAGTCGTCATCCTGCAATCCGCCCGCGTACGGGGCGATATCACTTACGATGCCCTGACCATCGAACAGGGCGCGCAGTTGGACGGGCGGCTCACGCCCAGGAACGCGCAGAGCCAAGCAATCGCGCGAAGCCGGGACGGCAACGAGGCGAGACTGATACTGGCTGCGCCGGAGTAAGGCGGCCATTCAAGCCCGGAGCGCGGCGTTGCTCCGAGCCGCACGTCCGGTCATCATCAGTTGATATTACCGATCGCAAAGAGGCTGGCACCCCCGGGGATGCCAGCCTCTTTGCATGATCGAACAAGGGACCTGGCGCCAGGCCGGGACCCTTTACAAAGCTCTAGCGACCGCGCTCTTCAGCTTCTGCAGCGCGCTTGGCTTCCAGCCACGCGGCGGCTTCCGCCTCCTGTGCCGCTTCGCCGGCTGCGCGGACTGCGTCTTCACGCTCCTTGCGCAGTTCTTCGATCAACGCCTCGCGATCGTCCCCCAGGCGCTCGTCGTCCCGTCCATCGTCTTCGATCCCGGCCTTCTTCGCCGCCTTCGCGACAATGGCGTCCAGCTCACGCTGGGAGCACAGGCCCAGCGTCACCGGGTCCTTCGGCGTGATATTCGCGATGTTCCAGTGGCTGCGATCGCGGATCGCGGCGATGGTGTTGCGCGTGGTGCCGATCAGCTTGCCGATCTGCGCGTCGGATACCTCGGGATGGTGGCGCAGGATCCAGGCAATGCCATCCGGCTTGTCCTGTCGCTTCGACACCGGGGTGTAGCGAGGGCCCTTGGTGCGGCTGACGGTGACGGGGGCCTTGTGCATCTTGAGCTTGTAGGATGGATCGGCCTGGCCCTTTTCGATCTCCTCCATCGTCAGTTCGCCCGAGCGCACGGGATCGCGGCCGGTGTACTTGCTCGACGCGAGGTCGTCGGCCATGGCCTGAACCTCGAGGATGTGGAGACCGCAGAACTCGGCGATCTGCTCGAAAGTGAGGCCGGTGCTGTCGACCAGCCATGAGGCGGTCGCGTGCGGCATCAGCGGTGTGGGCTGGCTCATGTCTCTTGGTCCCGATGAGTTTCGATCACCATGTAATCGAAGGCGTAAAAACAATAAGGGCCGCCCCTCGCGGAGCGGCCTAACCGGGATAATCTAGGCCGATCTTGTGGATTCGGCAAGCAAGAGTGCGAGTTTTGTCGCCCAACTCCCCCTGATGACGGATTGCAGGTGAGATACACCGCCCTTCAATTCATCGGTACGTAGCCCTTCAGTCCCGAGACGCGGTTGAGCCAAGCACAAACTGCAGGATAGTCGCGGAGGCGGAAACCGCCGGCCTCGCAAACGTGAGTGTAGGGGTAGAGAGCAATGTCTGCGAGACTCGCCCGCTCGCCCACAAACCAGTTCCGCTTGGACAAGTGGTCGTTCATCATCCCCAGAGCCGCTTCACCCCCGGCACGCTTGACCATGATCTGATCTCGCTGAAAGCTGCTGAGGTTCGCCTCGCCCACGAACAGGAGCCAGAACCGCAAAGTGGCGACGTTCGGCTCATGATTGTACTGCTCGAAGAACATCCAGCGCAGCATGTCAGCGCGCTCGAACCGGTCGGTGGGCACCAGAGTAGAGCCTTCCGCCAGGTACCAGCAGGCAGCGTTGCTTTCGGGCAGGAAACGGTCGTCGATCTGGAGGACGGGTATGCGGCCGTCGGCGTTCACATTCTGAAGAAATTCCTTCGTGCGCGTGTCCCCGCGCAGAATGTCATACTGTCGCCGCTCCAGCGGCAGTCCCAGCAGCGCAGCGGTGAGCCGGATCTTGTAGCAGTTGCCGCTACGCGGATCTTCGTGAAGCGTCAGCCGGTCCATTCAAGCCCTCCTGGGTAGGAAACGTAGCGAGAGCACTCTTATACCTCCAGCACGATCTTCCCGACGTGGTCGCCGGCCTCCATGCGACGGTGGGCCTCGCCCGCTTGTGCCAGAGGAAAGCACGCATCCATCACCGGACGCAGATCACCGCTTTCGACCATAGGCCAGACTTGCGACGCGATCTCTTGTGCGAGCAAACGTTTGAACGAGGCCGGGCGCGGCCGCAGCGTGGAACCGGTAAGCACGTAACGGCGGCTCATCACGACGGCCATGTTGATCTGTGCCTTGGCCCCGCCCAGCACCGCGATGGTGACGTGGCGGCCATCCTCGGCAAGGCACTTCAGATTACGCGGAACATAGTCGCCCGAGATCATGTCGAGCACGAGGTTCACCCCCTTCCCACCGGTCATTCTGGCGACTTCCTCTACGAAGTCCGCGTCCTTGTAGTTGATCGCAAGATCAGCCCCGATTTCGCGCGCCCGCTGGCACTTCGCCTCGCTGCCGCATGTTACGATCACCTTAAGCCCGAATAGCTTCCCCAGCATGATCGCCATCGTGCCAATACCGCTGGTCCCGCCATGCACCAGCATGGTCTCACCCTCCATGGCCCAGCCACGGTCGAAGACGTTGTGCCAGACGGTAAACAGTGTTTCCGGCAGTGCAGCCGCTTGATCAAGCGGCAGCGAATCAGGGATGGGCAGGCACTGCCCCGCGTCGGCTATGCAGTATTCGGCATACCCGCCACCGGCCACGAGCGCACAGACGCGTGCCCCTTCCTGCAGCGAATCGGCACCTTCACCACGTGCCACGACAATGCCGGAGATTTCGAGACCCAGCAGTGGCGAAGCATCTGGCGGAGCGGGATAAAGTCCTTGCCGCTGAAGCACGTCCGGCCGGTTCACGCCCGCAAAGGCAACCTTCACCAGCACTTCGCCTGGTCCCGGCTTTGGTACCGGCACCTGCTGGGACACTAGGACTTCCGGACCGCCCGGTGCCGTAATGGCGAGGGCGATCATCTCATCGGGGACGGCTTGGTACATATCGTTGTGTTGCCACAAGGGAACAGTGATGGGTACGTGTTTTCAACCGTTGACACTCGGGAAAAGCGGTCCGATGCTGCATGGCAATGGACGACGACGAGCGACCGCGGCGACGGTCGACCGAGGGTGACTTCGGTGCCGCCAGCCTCCTCGCCAGCGAGAGCCTTGAAAGCTATTCGCTGGATGAACTCGACGCACGCATTGCTCTGCTCGAGGCCGAGATCGACCGGATCAGGACTCACCGGGGAAAAACTGCCGCTCACATGCTGGCGGCTGAATCTCTCTTCAGGCCGAAGCAGCCTTGAGCCGGGCGCGTTATCTCGAAACGGTGACGCAAGTTCCTATATTGGTCGCAACGAGCGCTGACCTTCGGTTTTCCGAGCAATCGGTCCCCGGCACGGAGCGCGATCCTACCCAACGAAAGAACACTAATGCCCAGTTTCGCGCAAAGCCTTGAAAAGACACTGCACTCCGCGCTGTCGCATGCGTCGGACCGCAGCCACGAATACGCAACGCTCGAGCACTTGCTGCTCGCGCTGATCGACGACGCCGACGCAGCCCAGGTCATGCAGGCCTGCGGTGTGGACCTGGGGGATCTTGGCGACGTTGTACGCCAGTACCTCGACCAGGAATATCAATCCTTGAAGACCGAGGAGAAGGGCGATCCCGCCCCGACTGCCGGCTTCCAGCGCGTGATCCAGCGCGCCATCCTCCATGTCCAGTCATCCGGGAAGGACACCGTGACCGGCGCCAACGTGCTGGTGGCGTTGTTCTCCGAACGGGATAGCTATGCTGTCTACTTCCTCCAGCAGCAGGACATGAGCCGGCTCGATGCGGTCAGCTACATCAGCCACGGCATTGGCAAGGGCGGTCGCCGCATCGAGGATCGCAACGCCAAGGGGTCGGAAGATCAAGCCCCGCAGGCCGAGGAAAAGTCCGATGCGAAGGGTGGGAACAAGAAGGACTCCGCGCTCGACCAGTTCACGGTGAACCTCAATGAGAAGGCACTGTTGGGCAAGGTCGACCCGCTGATCGGTCGCGGTCCAGAAGTCGACCGCACAATCCAGATCCTCTGCCGCCGTTCCAAGAACAACCCGCTCTACGTGGGCGATCCCGGCGTGGGCAAGACCGCGATCGCGGAAGGTCTCGCGCGTAAGATCGTCGAAGGCGAAGTGCCCGAGGTGCTGGAAGAAGCGGTAATCTACTCGCTCGACATGGGCTCGCTGCTGGCGGGCACGCGGTATCGCGGTGACTTCGAGGAGCGGCTAAAGCAAGTCGTCTCCGAGCTGGAGAAGATGCCGCACGCGATCCTGTTCATTGACGAGATCCACACCGTGATCGGTGCTGGCGCCACCAGCGGCGGCGCGATGGACGCGTCCAACCTGCTCAAGCCGGCGTTGTCGGGCGGAACGATCCGTTGCGTCGGTTCCACCACCTACAAGGAGTTCCGCAACCACTTCGAGAAGGACCGCGCGCTGCTGCGGCGCTTCCAGAAGATCGACGTGAACGAGCCCACGATCGAGGACACGATCAAGATCCTGAAAGGTCTGCGCACCGCGTTCGAGGATCACCACAAGGTCAAGTACACGCCCGATGCGATCAAGACGGCGGTCGAGCTGTCGGCCCGCTACATCAACGACCGCAAGCTGCCGGACAAGGCGATCGACGTGATCGACGAAGTCGGCGCGATGCAGATGCTGGTGCCGCCCAGCCGTCGCAAGAAGACCATCACCGCGCGTGAGATCGAAGCGGTGATCGCGACGATGGCGCGCATCCCACCCAAGTCGGTCAGCTCGGACGACAAGAAGGCACTCGAGTCGCTCGATCGCGACCTCAAGCGCGTCGTGTTCGGCCAGGACAAGGCGATCGGCGTGCTTTCCACGGCGATGAAGCTCAGCCGTGCAGGCTTGCGCGATCCGGACAAGCCGATCGGCTCGTTCCTGTTTTCGGGCCCGACCGGCGTCGGCAAGACCGAAGTCGCGCGGCAGCTCGCCACGATCATGGGCATCGAGCTCAAGCGCTTCGACATGTCGGAATACATGGAGCGCCACTCGGTCAGCCGCCTGATCGGTGCACCTCCGGGCTATGTCGGCTTCGACCAGGGCGGGCTGCTGACCGATGCGATCGACCAGAACCCGCATTGCGTCCTCCTGCTGGACGAGATCGAGAAGGCGCACCCCGACCTGTTCAACATCCTGCTGCAGGTGATGGACAACGGGCGGCTGACCGATCACCACGGCAAGACCGTCGACTTCCGCAACGTGGTCCTGATCATGACCACGAACGCGGGTGCATCCGACATGGCGCGTTCGGGTATCGGCTTCGGCGATGTGTCGCGCGAGGATGCGCAGGACGAAGCGGTGAAGCAGATGTTCACGCCTGAGTTCCGCAACCGCCTCGATGCGATCGTGCCCTTCGCTTACCTCGGCAAGGACACCATCAGCCGGGTGGTCGACAAGTTCATCCTCCAGCTCGAACTGCAGCTGGCGGACCAGAACGTGCACATCCAGTTCGACTCGGATGCGCGCGAGTGGCTGGGCGAACGCGGCTACGACAAGCTTTACGGTGCCCGCCCGATGGGCCGCCTGATCCAGGAAAAGGTCAAGCAACCGCTCGCCGAAGAGCTGCTGTTCGGCAAGCTGGCGGGCGGGGGCGAAGTCCACGTGTCCGTCAAGGAAAAGGCGCTGTCCTTCGAACTGACTCCGGCGCCGCCGAAGCTGAGCAAGGCGAAGAAGAAGAAAGCGCCAGCCAAGGGCCCTGCGTCTGAGGCGGGCTCGGAATCGGAGACGAGCACGGACGAGTAAGCTCGCGAGAGCACGTTTGCCCTCAAGCATGGGGTGGAACCGCAGAGGTTCCGCCCCATTCTGCTATCTATGGCCCGCGATTTCTCCTGGATCCGACCCGAACCCTGGGGGATCCACGTCGTACCCGCAGACTGCTGGATAGACCCCGCGCGGCCAATTGATCGCGCCTTAGTGACGCACGGCCATGCCGACCACGCCCGAGGCGGTCACGGCCAAACGATCGCTACGCCTGAGACACTGGCGATCATGAAGTTGCGCTACGCAACTGATGAAGGGGCGACGCCCGTTGCCTATGGCGAGACCCTGTCGCTGGGCGGCGGAGTGGACGCGACGTGGCTGCCAGCCGGTCACGTCCTGGGATCTGCGCAGATCCTGCTGGAGCATGCGGGCGAGCGGATCATTGTCACGGGCGATTACAAGCGCCGCCCCGATCCGACTTGCCTGCCATTCCAGGTCACGCCTTGCGACGTGCTCGTGACCGAAGCCACGTTCGGCCTCCCCGTGTTCCGCCACCCACCGGTCGAGCAAGAAGTCGCCAAGTTGCTCAAGGCACTTGCGGCAAATCCGGAGCGCTGTGTGCTCGTTGGCGCCTATGCATTGGGAAAGGCACAGCGGCTGATGGCCGAAGTGCGCCGCGCCGGGCACACCGCCCCGATCTATCTCCATGGCGCGATGGAGCGGATGTGCCGGCTCTACGAGGAGCTGGGCGTTGACCTTGGCGACCTGCGGCTGGTGAGTGACGCCACAAAAGACGACATCGCCGGGCACCTCGTGGTTTGTCCGCCCTCCGCGCTTAATGATCGCTGGAGCCGGCGCCTGCCCGACCCGATCACCGCCATGGCGTCTGGCTGGATGCGCGTACGACAGCGCGCCCGCCAGCGGATGGTTGAACTCCCTCTCGTCATCTCCGACCACGCCGACTGGGATGAACTCACGCAGACCGTGGAGGAGGTGAACCCCTACGAGACATGGATCACCCATGGCCGCGAGGAAGCCATGCTTCGCTGGTGCCAGCTTCACCAGCGCCGCGCCAAGGCTTTGGCCCTGGTGGGGTATGAGGAAGAGGACGATTGAATGGAAGAGTTCGCCGCTCTTCTCGACGCGCTGGTCTATACTCGCAGTCGCAACGCCAAGCTCAAGCTGCTTGCCGATTACTTGCGCGAAACGCCGGACCCGGACCGCGGCTGGGCGCTGGCTGCACTGACCGACGGGCTGAACTTTCCCGCGGTGAAGTCATCGACCATCCGCAACCTTCTGAGCGAGCGAGTTGATCCCATACTGTGGGCTCTCAGCCGGGATTTCGTGGGCGACAGCGCGGAGACCGCAAGCCTGCTCTGGCCCGAGCCGGACGCCGCCCCCACGCCTCCGAGTGTCTCCGAAGCGGTAGACGCGCTCGCACAGATGACGCGCGCCAACGTGATGTCGGAGTTGCCGAAGCTCCTTGATCGCCTTGATGCCAATGGCCGCTACGCCCTGCTCAAGATGGCGACCGGCGCCATGCGCATCGGCATTTCCGCACGCCTTGCCAAGACCGCTTTCGCACAGGCGTTCGGCGTCACCGTTGAGGACGTGGAAGAGCACTGGCACGGCCAAACCCCGCCCTACCAGCCGCTCTTCGCCTGGGCCGCGCATGGTGAGGAAGCCCCTTCGTCCGAAGGTATCCCCTTGTTCCGGCCCTTCATGCTTGCCCACCCGCTCGACGAGACCGTGGTCGACATGGCGGAGTATGCGGCCGAGTGGAAATGGGACGGCATCCGCGTTCAGCTGGTGCGAGCAAATAATCCGGAAGGTCTCGGTGAGACGCGAGTCTACTCCCGCTCAGGAGACGACATATCCGGCACGTTCCCTGAGGTGGCAGCATCGTTGCCTTTCGAAGCGGTGTTGGATGGCGAACTGCTGGTCCGCGGCTCGCATCAGGGCGGCCCAGAAAACGACAAGACTCAGGGCGGCGCTGCGAGCTTCAACGCTCTGCAGCAGCGCCTCGGTCGCAAAGTCGTGAGCAAGAAAATGCTCGCTGATTACCCCGCCTTCGTGCGCCTTTACGACGTACTGATCCTCGATGGCGAGAACTTGCGCGAGTTGCCCTGGGAGCAGCGACGCGCCCGGCTTGAGGCGCTCATGCCGCGCCTGGAGCCTGAGCACTTCGACCTCAGCCAAGTAATCGAGGCCGCCACCCTTGATGAACTCGCCGCCATTCGCGAGCGGGCACGAGACGATGCCATCGAAGGCGTCATGCTCAAGCGCCGCGATTCGCCCTATATCGCAGGGCGCCGCACGGGGCTGTGGTACAAGTGGAAGCGGGATCCGCTGCTGGTCGACTGCGTGCTGATGTATGCACAACGTGGCAATGGCAGGCGCAGCTCGTTCTACTCGGACTACACCTTCGGCTGCTGGGATGGCGACCCGGATCAAGGCGCCGAACTGCTGCCGGTAGGCAAAGCCTACTTTGGCTTCACCGATGAAGAGTTGAAGTGGCTCGACCGTTACGTGCGCAGCCACACGGTCAATCGTTTCGGCCCCGTGCGCGAGACGGACCGGAGCCTAGTATTCGAGGTTGCGTTCGATTCCATCCACGCCAGCAAGCGTCACAAGTCGGGTCTCGCCATGCGATTTCCCCGCATCAACCGCATCCGCGCCGACAAGCCAGCGCATGAGGCCGACCGCATCGAGGCCTTGCGAGGCATGATCCGAGATTGATAGTGTCTTTTGATCCGGATCAATGTTGCGCCGCCCAACTTCGCCCATCAAGGCTCATGTCCAGACCGAAAACCTCCCGCCTGTGACCAACGACACGCTCTCCAAGCCTGCCACGCCTTTCGACCGGCTGGGTGGCCATCCAACCATGGAGGCGATCTGCAATCGTTTCTACGACCTTGTCGATAGCGATCCTGCTTATGCGGAGCTGCGAGCCATGCATGCGGCAGACCTTGCCCCGGTGCGCAAGGGTCTGCCGCTTTTCCTTGCGGGGTGGGCCGGCGGCCCGCGCGACTGGTTTGAAGCCAATCCAGGCCGCTGCATGATGAGCCTGCACGCGCCCTTCAAAATCAATCGCGCCGTTGCAGAGCAGTGGGCTCAGGCCATGCAGCGCGCCATTGCCGATGTCGCACCTGAGCCGCCGGAGCTTGCGAAAGGGCTATCGCGGGCGCTGAGCGACCTTGCCATAGCCATGGGCCGAGACTGAACGCCCCTCCGCCAGCGATAAGAGGGAGGTGACACAAGGGTCATCTGCAAAACCGTCAGGAGCGCAGCGTTCCGCAGTTTAGAAGCGCACGGCCTGATGACCCATCGGCCCATGGCCCGCGCCCAGGCCCGGCGCGGCTTCAAGTGCAGCCCGTACGAATAGGCGCGCTCTTTCGACCGCCTCCTGCAGATCGAGACCGCGTCCAAGTTCCGTCGCGATGGCACTGGAGAGAGTGCAGCCGGTGCCATGGTTGTGACGCGTGATTATACGCGGCGCGCGCCACTCAACCGGGGGCAGACCCGGGCGCAGCAGCCTATCCACGACCACAGCGCCAGGCGCATCTCCACCCTTCGCGAGATAAGCCAGGTTTCGAGTGGCCATGGCGTCAGACCCGCCAAGCGCGGCCAGTTCAGGCACGTTCGGGGTAGTAAGCGCAGCCAGCTTCATCAGCCGTTCGAAGGCTGCGATTGTGTCTGCATCGGCAAGCACGGAGCCGCTGCTGGCGATCATGACGGGATCGAAGACCACCGGAACAGTCAGCTGCTCCAGCCGGTCCGCCACGGTGTGCGCCACGGTCGCGGATCCCAGCATTCCGATCTTCACCGCATCCACGCCAATGTCCGCGACACAGGCATCGATCTGCGCTGCGACCATTTCCGGCGAGACGACATCCACGCCTGTCACTCCAAGCGTGTTCTGCGCAGTGATCGCGGTGATCGCCGTCATCGCGAAACCGCCCAACATCGTGATCGTCTTGATATCCGCCTGAATGCCTGCACCACCGGAACTGTCGGACCCGGCGATAGAAAGGACGCGAGGTGGAGCGGATGTCTGCGCGGTCATACCGCCTTGAAGCGCCGTTGCGTTGCCGGCGGACTCTTCGCCTGGTGCTGCTTAGCCCGCGTAGGCCGGTCAACCAACTCACCCTTGCAGTTGGGGCACAGGTCGTCGAGCGCTTCAGCGCACTCGGCACAGAATGTGCACTCGAAGCTGCAGATGAATGCGCCGGGATCTTCGGCGGGAAGATCGGTGCCGCAGCGCTCGCAATCGGGGCGCATCTCCAGCATCAGGCCGCCGCCCGTTCAACTGCGGCGCAAATGGAGGCGACTGCGGCCTCCACTTCGCCGGCATCGTCGCCTTCGGCCATGACCCGGATGACGGGCTCGGTACCGGACGGACGAATGACGAGGCGGCCGTTGCCGTTCAGCGATGCTTCCGCGTCGGCAATCGCGGCCTTGACGCTATCCGCCTCCAGCGGCTTGCCGCCTGCGAAACGCACGTTCCGTAGCAGTTGGGGGACGGGGTCGAACAAGTGCAGCAACTCGCTTGCCCGCTTGCCGGACTGCACCAGCGCGGCGAGAACCTGAAGCGCCGCTACGGTACCGTCGCCGGTCGTAGCATGGTCGAGCAGAATCATATGACCGGACTGCTCGCCCCCCACGTTATAGCCGCCCTTGCGCATCGCTTCGAGCACGTGACGATCGCCCACGGCTGTACGGACGAGACCCAGCCCACGTCCCCGCAGGAATCGCTCAAGCCCCAGGTTCGACATGACCGTGGCGACCACGCCTCCGCCGGAAAGGCGCCCTTGCGCTGCCCATTCGCTGCCGATCAGCGCCATGATCTGGTCGCCGTCGACGACTTGGCCTTTCTCGTCGACCACGATCAGCCGGTCGGCGTCGCCATCGAGGGCAATGCCGATGTCGGCGCCGGAAGAGACGACCGTCTCCTGCAACGCGCCGACGTGTGTCGAACCACAGTTCAGATTGATGTTCCGCCCATTCGGTTCAACGCCCAGCGCGAAGACTTCGGCGCCGAGTTCCCAGAATGCGGAGGGCGCCACTTGGTAGGCCGCGCCGTTGGCGCAATCGAGCGCGATCTTCAGCCCGTCCAGCCGGATCGCCTTGGATAGCGACTGCTTCACGGCATGAATATAACGCCCCCGCGCGTCGTCGATGCGACGGGCTCTGCCGATCTCGTCCGATGATGCAAGGGCGAGGTCTTCAGCCAGCATCGCTTCGATCGCAAGCTCATCCGCGTCGGAGAGCTTGAAACCATCGGGGCCGAACAGCTTGATGCCGTTATCCTCATACGGATTGTGGCTGGCCGAGATCATCACGCCCACGTCGGCGCGCAGTTCCTGCGTCAAAAGCGCCACGGCGGGCGTCGGCATCGGACCGAGCAGGACCACGTCCATGCCGACCGAAGTGAAGCCTGCCACCATAGCGTTCTCCAGCATATAGCCGGAAAGCCGAGTGTCCTTGCCGATGACGACCCGGTGCCTGTGATCGCCGCGCAGGAACCGGGTGCCAGCGGCCTGCCCGACCTTCATCGCGGTGACTGCCGTCATAACGCTGGCGTTTGTGCGCCCGCGGATACCGTCGGTGCCGAAGAACTGCTTGCCCATTTGCGCTCCTTACCTGGACCTCCCTATCGCGGGTTTGCTGACAAATTGCTATGTCGCGATGGGCTGCTAGAGTCACTCTTTCGAGACCCGTAGGAGCGATATGAAGGCTGAAAGCAGCGCGACCCGCATGCCCGAGATCCGGGTGCCCGCCGGTCTCACCTTCCTGGGTCTTGCGCTTGGCCTTGCGGCCGGATGGCTTCTGAGGGGCACCTCCACGGCAGCGCCGGTGCTTGCGGTCGCCGGGCCGGTCGGCAAGCTGTGGCTTCAAGCTCTGACGATGACGATCCTGCCACTGGTCGCGGCGCTGCTGTTCAATGGCGTGGTGGAGACTATCGCCGCAGCCAGAGGAGGCACAACCGCTCGACGGGCGCTGGGGCTTATTCTTGGGATACTCGCGGCGAGCGCTGTCCTTGGCGCCGTGCTCACACCGCTGGTGCTCAAGCTCTCGCCCGTGCCTGCCAATGCCGCCGCCGCGATCGGTGCGCAAAGTGCGGATCCCGGCCCCGTGCCCGGGATCGCTGACTTCCTCGCGTCACTGATCCCGGGCAACATCGTGGCAGCCGCCGCCGAGAATGCGATGCTGCCGGTGATCGTCTTCTTCGCACTCTTCGCCGTCGCTTCCACTCGGCTGGCCGAAGCGCCGCGCCGCAGCCTGGCCGTGCTGTTCGAGGCGATCGCCGGCGCCATGATGGTGGTCATCGGCTGGGTCCTCGCCGTCGCGCCCGTGGGTGTGTTCGGTCTTGCCTTTGCCGTCGCTGCCAGCAGTGGCGGCGCCGCCATCCAGGCGTTGGCCCACTACATTGTGATCGTGACTTGCGTGGGCGGTGTTGTTTTCATTGGCGGCTACGTGCTCGCGATAGTCGCCGGCGGCCGTACGCTGACCGGATTCGCGCGGGCATTGCTGCCGGCTCAGGCTGTCGCCTTCTCGACCCAGTCCTCGCTCGCGAGCCTGCCGGCGATGCTGGTCTCCTGCCGCAAACTTGGCTTGCGCGAAAGTACGAGCGAGTTCGTACTGCCGCTCGCCGTGGCATTGTTCCGCTCGACGGGACCGGGCATGAACATGGCCGTTGTAATCTATGCCGCGCACCTGACGGGTGTCACGCTCACGCCCGCTGCTCTGGCAGCAGGAGCGCTCACCGCATTTGCGACCACCTTCGGCGCTGTTTCACTGCCGGGCGCCATCAGCTTCGTCACTTCGGCGGGGCCCGTCGCCATTGCGATGGGTGTACCGGTAGAACCGCTGGCGCTACTCGTAGCGGTGGAAATGCTGCCGGACCTGATGCGCACGATCGGCAACGTGACAATGGACGTGGCGATCACCACTGTCGTGGATCGGCAGGAAGACGGCGATTTGCCAGCGACGCTTCACTGAGGACGCCTACGCCTCCAGTTCGACATCCCAGTAGAGCCAGTCCCGCCAGGTCTCGTGCAGATAGTTGGGGGGAAAGGCCCGGCCACGCTCCTGAAGCTGCCAGTTGGTCGGCCGGATCGGCTGTACGATCGGCGGCATCTTCGCCTGCTTCGGCGTGCGTCCGCCCTTCTTCATGTTGCACGGCGCGCAGGCCGTAAGGATGTTTTCCCAACTGGTGCGTCCGCCCAGCCTGCGGGGGACGACGTGGTCGAAGGTGAGGTGATGCTGGCTGCCGCAATATTGGCAGCTGAAACGATCGCGCAGAAACACGTTGAAGCGGGTGAAAGCCGGAAACTCGGAGGGCTTTACGTACTGGCGAAGCGCAATGACCGAAGGGATCTGCATCGACCAGCTCGGCGAGTGGACCACCCGCTCATAGGTGCTGACGATGTCCACTCGCTCCAGCACGACCGCCTTGATCGAGGTCTGCCAGGGCCAAAGGCTCAGCGGGTAATAGGAGAGCGGCGTGTAATCCGCGTTCAGAACCAAAGCAGGGCAATCGGAAAGGCTTCGGGAGGGATCCCCCTCCGCGCTGCGGAAGCAAGCCGCGCGCTCCATCAGCTCCGACTTGAGCATGGCCTCCTGTCGCAGGCCGACATTGCGGTTTGATGGCAAACCATAATTGCTTCATCAGCACCTGTGCGAAGGAACGTCAAGCCGCAGATGCTTATCGGCTCACTCAATCCACAACCGCCGGTAACTTGCGCCCTTGACCCACACGAGTAGACCCTGCGGGATGCGTACCCGCTTTGCCCCCAGTCCCAACGGTCCGCTGCACCTCGGCCACGCCTATGCGGCCATTGTTGCACATGATCTTGCCCGATCAAGCGGCGGCGCATTCCTGCTGCGAATCGAAGATATCGATGGGGAGCGAAGCCGCCCGGAATTCGTCGAGGAGTTCCTCGCTGATCTTACATGGCTTGGCCTCGCCTGGGATGAGGCGCCGGTGTTCCAGTCAAGCCGGCTCTCCACTTATGCGGATGCCGGAGAGTGGCTGAAGGCAATGGGTCTGCTGTACCCGTGCCGCTGCAGCCGGACGGAGATCGCAGTCTCTGCAACGCAAAGCGGCCCGGACGGTCCTGTCTATCCCGGCACTTGCAAGCACCGTAACGTGAACCCCGCTGGAGCAGCCTGGCGCCTCGACATGCAAGCAGCACTCGCCGTCACAGGGCCGCTCGAGTGGGTCGATGCAGTGGCCAGCCGGCAACGTGCAACGCCCGAGACCCTTGGAGACGTGGTCCTTCTGCGCAAGAACTTGCCGGCCAGCTATCACCTCGCTGCAACCCTTGACGACGCGGCTGACGGGGTGACGCTTGTCACGCGCGGGCTCGACCTGTTCGCCGCCAGTCACGTGCACCGCCTCCTGCAGGCTCTGCTCCACCTGCCCGTCCCCACCTGGCACCATCATGGCCTGCTGGTAGAGCCGGACGGACGCAAGCTCGCCAAGCGGCGCGGCGCTCCCTCGCTCACGGATCGCCGCCGTGCGGGAGAGGACGGCAAGGCGCTGGCAAATGCCCTTCGGGACGGGAGGCTGCCCACTGGCATTTCGCTCGCCCACACCCTACCTAGTGAGCCATGAGCTATATCCTTGTCCCTATCATAATCGCCCTGGTGGCGATGGTCGTGGTCAGCCTCGTGCGAGGCATCATTGCCTTCCTCAAAAGCACCAAGATGGATCTCGAAAGCGATGCCGGAACCGGCGCGACCGAGATGCAGTTGATGCAGAACAAGATGATGTTCGCGCGCATCAAGTACCAGGCGCTTGCGGTCATTGTGGTCGCGGTGCTGCTCGCGGCTTCGCGCTAAGCCTTGGTCCGCCTCAACCGGATCTACACGCGCACCGGCGACGACGGCACCACGGGCCTCGTCGATGGCTCGCGCTTGCCCAAGTACGCCGCGCGCATGGAAGCGATCGGCGCTGTCGACGAAGCGAACAGCGCCATCGGTCTGGCGGTCTGCGCTCTTCAGGGTAGCCCACATGCAGAGGTGCTCACGCGCATCCAGAACGACTTGTTCGACCTGGGCGCCGATCTCGCGACCCCCGGTGAAGACTTCACGCCTGGTGAAATGACGCTGCGCATCGTCGCTTCGCAGGCCGAATGGCTGGAAAGTGCGATCGACGCGTTGAACGATGGGATGGAGCCGCTGCGCAGCTTCATCCTTCCCGGCGGGACCGAGGCTGCCGCACGGGTGCACATCGCGCGCGCCGCAACCCGCCGCGCCGAGCGTGCGGTGACCGCTCTGGCCGCCGAAGAACCCACCAACCCCGCCGCGCTCGCCTATATCAATCGGCTGAGCGACTACCTCTTCGTGCTGGCCCGTGCAGTCAACGCGGACGCCGGTGGCGATGTCCTGTGGGTTCCTGGCCAGAATCGCTGACCTAATCGCTAGCCTTCGCCCAGCGTGAACGACGGTTGGCTTGAGCACGCGCTAGCCGCTCTTCCAGTTTTCTTGCGCTGACATTGCCGCTACGCAGCCGCCGAACCAGTTCACAAAGGGAGGCTTGGCGTGCAGACAGTCGCGATCATCGGTGCGGGTATCATGGGAGCGGGCATCGCCCAGACCGTCGCGTCCAAGGGGATGGACGTGATTTTGTCGGACGTCTCTGTCGAACTCGCCGAGAAGGGCAAGGCAGGCATCGGCAAAGGCGTTTCCAAGCTGGTCGCCAAGGAAAAGATCAGCCAGGCCGACGCCGACGCGCTGCTCGCCCGCATCACCCCGGTCGGCGATTACGCGCCGATGGCGAAGGCCGACCTGATCATCGAGGCCGCGACCGAGCGCGAGGACATCAAGGCCAAGATCTTCGAGGCCGCGGGCAAAGTTCTGGGCGCCAACGCGATCATGGCGTCGAACACCAGCTCCATACCGATCACGCGCATGGCTGCGAACTCGCCCGACCCGGCGCGCTTTTGCGGGCTGCACTTCTTCAATCCGGTACCGGTGATGGGCCTGGTCGAAGTGATCCCCGGCCTCGCGACGTCGCAGGACACGATCGACCGGATGAAGGCCTTTGGCGAGAGGCTCGGCAAGACCGTCGTGCTTGCTGGCGACGCGCCCGGCTTCGTCGTCAACCGCATCCTGTGTCCGATGTTGAACGAAGCGATCTTCGTTCTGGGTGAGGGCCTCGCCTCGGTGGAGGACATCGACGCGGGCTGCAAGATCGGCCTCAACCACCCGATGGGGCCGCTAACATTGTGCGATTTCGTGGGTCTCGACACTCTCTACGAGATCATGAAGGTGTTCCATTCGACTACGGGCGATCCAAAGTACCGCCCCGCCCCGCTGCTACAGAAGTACGTCGAGGCCGGCTGGTACGGACGCAAATCCGGCCGCGGTTTCTACGACTACTCGGGCGAGAAGCCGGTCCCCAGCAGGTGAGGGCCGGCCGGTACTGATCCTCCTCAAGCGGGAGGATCAGTCCGCCGCCGTCTCGCGCTTGAGTTCATAGAGCAACTCCAGCGCCTCACGCGGGCTGAGCGCATCGACGTCGACGTCCTTCAGCCGCTCACGCAAGGTATCGCAAGCCTCCTCGCGTGCGGCCTCGGCGGCAGCAAATAGCGGAAGGTCGCCCAACCCTGCGGCGAGACCGCCCGTTTGTGCACGGCCCTTCTCCAGCTTGTCGAGCACCGCCTTGGCACGCGAAACCACCTTTGCGGGCACGCCGGCCAGCCGGGCGACCGCAAGGCCATAGCTGCGATCCGCCGGTCCCTCTCCCAGTTCATGCAGCAGGACAAGTTCGCCTTTCCACTCGCGCGCACGGACATGGTGAAGCGAGAGGGCATCGCAGGTCTCCGCCAGTCGCGCCAACTCGTGATAGTGAGTCGCGAACAGACAGCGGCAGCGATTGGTCTCGTGCACCGCCTCGGCCACCGCCCAGGCCAGCGCCAGCCCATCGTACGTGGATGTGCCGCGGCCGACCTCATCGAGGATCACGAAGCTGCGCTCCGTCGCTTGCGCCAGGATCGCAGCCGTCTCCACCATCTCGACCATGAAAGTGGAACGCCCGCGCGCCAGGTTGTCCGAAGCGCCGACGCGGCTGAACAAGCGGTCGACAAGGCCGATCTTGGCGGCCTGCGCGGGCACGAAGCCGCCGGCTTGCGCGAGAAGGACGATGAGCGCGTTTTGGCGCAGGAAGGTCGACTTACCGCCCATGTTGGGACCGCCGATCAACCAGAGCCGGTCCTGCGGAGACAGCCGGCAGTCGTTCGCGACGAAGCGCTCTCTCTGCGCCGCCAGCGCCGCCTCGACTACCGGATGACGCCCGCCTTCGATTTCGAGGCAAGGCTCCTCAACGATATCGGGCCGGGACCAGCCACTTTCTGCCGCGCGCTCTGCCTGGCCCGCCGCTACGTCGATGCGGGCGAGCGCCGCGGCCGTTGCCGCGATCGCATTGCGCGCAGCAACGGCGGTGCCGATCAGCTCCTCGAAGTGCGCTTCCTCAGCCGCGAGCGAGTGAGCACCTGCTTCGGCAATGCGGCTCGCTTCCTCGTGCAGCGCCAGCGCATTGAAGCGCATCGCACCCGCCATCGTTTGCCGGTGCGTGAAGCCGCTTTCCGGCAGGAGCAGCTTGTCGGCATGGCGCTGCGGCACTTCCACGAAGTAGCCGAGCACGTTGTTGTGCTTGATCTTGAGCGCGGCAACGCCGGTCTCGTCGCGGTATTTCGCTTCCAACGCGGCGATGGCGCGGCGCGCGTTCCCGGCGGTCTTGCGCAGTTCATCAAGAGAGGCGTCATAGCCCTCGGCGATATAGCCACCTTGCCCGCGCTCGGTCGGGGGCGCGGATACGAGCGCCCTGGAGAAAAGGTCTACCAGCGCGCCGTGGCCCGCCATTGCAGGCATCAGGCGCGCCAGGAGTGCAGGTAGCTCGCCCTTGCGCCCGAGACGCTCATGCAGCCTGCGGCCGCCGCTCAGACCATCGCGTAGCTGCCCGAGATCGCGAGGCGATCCGCGCCCTGCAACCACTCGGCCAAGCGCGCGGCCAATGTCCGGCAGCGCACGCAGGGCACCACGTAGATCCTCGCGCAGCAGGGCATCCTCGTAGAGCCAGGCTACCAATTCAAGGCGCTCCGCGATGGCGATGCGGTCAGTCAGCGGCGCCGAGAGATCGTCGGCCAACTGGCGGGCGCCCGCCCCCGTGACGCAACGATCGACAGCATCGATCAGGCTCCCCTTGCGTCCACCCTGCGAGGATTGGAGGATTTCGAGACTAGCGCGGGTCGCCTCGTCCATTGCCAGAGCCGTGCCGCTGCTGCGTACTTCCGGCGGCAAGAGAAGCGGCAGTTTGCCGCGTCCGACGTGGTCCAGATAGGCAATCAGCCCTCCTGCCGCCGCTAGCATGGCGCGCGAGAACATGCCGAACCCGTCCAACGTGCCGACGCCATGAATGGCCTTCAGGCTTGCCTCGCCCGTTTCGCTGGCGAAGTCCCGCGAGGGCCGCCCAATGGCGCCATCGGGCGTGCCTTCCCACACCTCCGGCACGACCAGTTCGCTCGCCCCCACCCGGGCCAGCGCGGCGCTTACTTGATCGGCCGCGCATTCCTCCAGCTCCATCCGTCCGGTGGAGATGTCGCAAGCGGCAAGGCCTATGCTGCCGCGCAGCTCGCACACGGCGGCCAGCACGTTGGCGCGACGCGGCTCCAGCAGCGCTTCCTCGGTCAGCGTGCCAGCGGTGACGAAGCGCACGATGTCCCGCGCCACAAGTGCTTTGGATCCGCCGCGCTTCTTGGCCTCCGCAGGGCTCTCGGTCTGTTCGGCGATAGCGACTCGGCACCCCGCGCGAATCAGGCGTGCAAGATAGCCCTCCGCCGAATGGACTGGAACGCCGCACATCGGGATCGGCGCACCGGCGTGTTCGCCGCGACTGGTGAGCGAGATGTCGAGGATTGCGGCGGCTTTCTGAGCATCTTCGAAAAACAGCTCGAAGAAGTCTCCCATGCGATAGAACAGCAGGCAATCGCCGGCTTCCTCGCGCAAGGCCAGGTACTGCGCCATCATGGGCGTTGGAGCCGCAGTTTCTCCCATCGCCGGACGGTTAGCGCCGCTGACTGCGACTTGGAAACCCAGGCAGACCAGCTTTCCCCTACCAAGAGCAGTCAACATTGGTTAGGGGCAGGCGCTTCTGCGGGAGATTACGCGTGTCCGACGAAAACAGGGTCCAGTTCACCGAGCGCGAGGCGCTTTTCTATCACCGGACGATCCGCCCTGGTAAGATCGAGATCATAGCGTCCAAGCCGATGGCGACACAGCGCGACTTGTCGCTGGCTTATTCGCCGGGCGTCGCGATCCCCGTGCAGGCGATCGCGGACAACCCGAGCGACGCCTACGAGTACACCGCCAAGGGCAATCTCGTGGCCGTCATCTCGAACGGCACTGCCATTCTGGGCATGGGCAACCTGGGCGCCCTCGCCTCCAAGCCCGTGATGGAAGGCAAGGCGGTGCTGTTCAAGCGCTTCGCCGACGTGGATTCGATCGACATCGAACTCGCGACCGAAGATCCAGATGCCTTCATCGAAGCTGTCGCGCTGATGGAGCCGAGCTTCGGCGGCATCAACCTTGAAGATATCAAGGCGCCGGAGTGCTTTGTCATCGAGCAAGCCTTGCGCGAGCGGATGAAAATTCCGGTCATGCACGATGACCAGCACGGCACCGCGATCATCGCGGCAGCCGGCGTGCTCAACGCCTGCCACATTACCGGGCGCGCGCTGAAGGATGTGCGCGTGGTGGTCAACGGTGCCGGAGCCTCGGCACTCGCTTGCACGGCCTTGGTCAAGGCTATGGGCGTGCGGCACGAGAACGTGATCGTCTGCGATCGCTCCGGCCCAATCTATCCCGGCCGGGACAATGTCGACCAGTGGAAGAGTGCGCACGCGGTTCCCACCACCGCGCGTAGCCTGGAGGAAGCGCTTGTCGGCGCCGACATCTTCCTTGGCCTGTCCGCTGCCGGCGCGCTCAAGCCGGCATGGGTCGCCAAAATGGCCGACCAGCCGATCATCTTCGCCATGGCGAATCCGACTCCCGAGATCATGCCCGATGATGCTAAGGCCGTGCGGCCGGACGCAATCATCGCCACCGGCCGCTCGGACTATCCGAACCAGGTCAACAATGTGCTTGGTTTTCCCTTCATCTTCCGCGGGGCGCTGGATGTGCGGGCGACCGCCATCAATGAGGAAATGAAAGTGGCCGCCGCACGCGCCATCGCTGAGTTGGCGCGCGAGCAAGTGCCCGAGGAAGTCGCAGCCGCTTACGGCAAAAATCATCAGTTCGGGCCCGAATACATCATCCCCGCGCCTTTCGATCCGCGGCTGATGGAGCGAGTCTCCTCTGCCGTCGCGAAGGCGGCAATGGACAGCGGCGTTGCGCAAACCGCGATCGAGGATTTCGACGCTTACCGCCACGCGCTGAAAAGCCGGCTCAATCCGACAACTTCGGTGCTCACGAACGTCTACGCACAGGTAAAGCAGGATCCCAAGCGGATGATCTTCGCTGAGGCCGAGCACGAAGTGGTGCTGCGCGCTGCCATCCAGTACCGCGACTTCGGCTACGGGGAGCCAGTGCTCGTCGGCCGTACCCAAGCCGTGCTCGACAAGATGGCGGAGCTCGGCGTCAGCGAACCTCAGAGCTACCAGATCGAGAACTCAGCCGTCTCCAACCACGTGGAACCCATGGTCGAGATGCTATATGAGCGGCTCAAGCGGCGTGGCTATCTTGAGCGGGATGTCCGCCGCATGGTGAACCAGGACCGCAACGTCTTCGCGTCCGGACTGCTAAAGCTGGGCGTGGGCGATGCGATGATCACCGGCATGACGCGCCCCTTCGCACAATCCATGAAGGAAGTGCGGCGCGTGCTCGATCCCAAGCCGGATGCGCTACCGTTCGGCATCCACATGATCGTCGGCAAGAACTACACCGTGTTCCTTGCGGACACGACGATAAACGAGCGACCCAGCTCTGAAGAGCTTGCACTTATCGCCCGGGAAACCGCAGGCGTCGCACGGCGCCTCGGCCATGAGCCGCGTGTGGCGTTCCTCTCCTACTCCACGTTCGGCAATCCTTCGGGGCGCTGGCTCGATAACATCCGGGGAGCGGTGCAGATTCTCGACCAGGAAGAGCAGAACTTCGAATACGAAGGCGATGTCGCACCCGATGCCGCTCTCAATCCGAACATCATGAAGCTGTATCCGTTCTCCCGCCTTTCGGCGCCGGCGAACGTGCTGGTGATGCCCGGCCTGCAGTCCGCCAACATTTCCGCGAAGTTGCTTCGCGAGCTGGCAGGCGCAACGACCATCGGCCCGATGCTGATCGGCATGGAGAAGCCGGTGCAGGTCGTTCCCATGACCGCGATCGCCCCAGACGTGTTGACGAGCGCGGTCCTGGCAGCAGCAGGGGTTACCGGATAGAAAGTTTAAAGCGCTGGGCCGCGGGCCCAGCGCTTTGAGTTTCTACAGCTGGCGTCAGAACCAGGCCTTGTAGATTCCGAACACGCTGGTCAGGGTGAGCACGACGCCTACCATGATCAGCATTGGCTTGGCCGGAATACGCTTCGCCGCCCAAGCACCGATCGGGGCCGCCGCCACGCCTCCGACAAGCAGGCCCAGCGTTGCCCCAGCCACATCGGCAATCCCCAAGTGCAGGATAAACGCCAGCGAGACCGTGAGCGTCAGGAAGAACTCCACTGAGTTCACTGTCCCTACGACCTTGCGCGGATCGGCTCCCTGAATCAGCAAGTTCGAAGTCACGACCGGCCCCCAGCCTCCGCCGCCCGCTGCATCGAGGAAGCCCCCTACCAAACCGAGCGGAGCGATGAGCTTCGCGTCTTTCAGCTTGGGTGGGTACAGAACACCGCGCACCAGCAGCCAGATGCCGATGCCCGTAAGATAGAGCAGCACGAAAGGCTTCACCGCACTCGCATCCAGCGAGGAGAGGACGTACGCCCCCAGAACGCCTCCAATCACGCCGGGCACAAGCAGGCGCAAGAACAGCCTCTTGTCGATGTTTCCGTGGATGAGGTGGCTGATGCCCGAAATGCCGGTCGTGAAGCATTCGACCAAGTGCACGCGCTGGGAGGCCAAGGCCGGGGGCACCCCCAGAACGGCGACGAGCAAAGTATTTGAAATCACCCCGAACGCCATGCCCAGGGCGCCATCGACGATCTGCGCAGCGAATCCGATGGCGATAAACGGCAAGATTGCAGCGGGATCAAAACTACCAATGTCCATGCGCAACGGCTCCAGATCCTATTGTCCACCTATATACTAGACTTTCTCAGCCGTGGTCCAGACGAAATGTGTTTGCTGCTGCTCAAGCTCCGCTTTCCCGAAGTCGGTACTAACGGAAGGTAACTGCACGATCCCACTTGAACAACGATATAACGTAACATAGAGGAGCTGCATTCCCGCAGGTAAAAGGTCTCCCTGGTGAAAATTCGCAGCATCCTGTTCTCGGCCGTATCGCTCTCGGCCTTCCTGCCCCACGCGGCCCAAGCCGCGCAGGCCGGCAGTTCCGGAACCAAAGAAATCATCGTCACTGCTTCGCCGCTGGAGCAGAGCGCTGACGAGACCGCCACTCCCGTGCTGACACTCACGGACGACGAACTGGTGCATCGCCGCCAGGCAACGCTGGGCGAAACGCTGGCCGGGCAGCCCGGCATCAACTTCGATAATTTCGGCGGCGGCGCCGGTCGCCCGGTGATCCGGGGGCAAACCGCACCACGCGTACAGACGCTGTCGGACAGCTCGAACCTTCAGGACGCCTCGACGATCTCGCCGGATCACGCCATCTCAACCGAGCCCCTGCTGCTCCGTGGCATCGAGGTGCTGCGCGGGCCTGCAGCGCTGATTTACGGCGGCGGAGCCATTGGCGGCGCGATCAACCTTCTGGACGAGAAGGTGCCGACAAGTCTGCCAGAAGGCGGCATCACGGCAACTGCAGAAGGCCGGCTGGGGACGGCTGACAAGGAACGCTCCGCTGTGGGGGGCGTGACGGTCGCGGTCGGCCCGATCGCCCTTCGCGCGGAAGGCGTCTACCGCGATACCCAAGATTACCGCGTTCCCAGCAGCTTCGGCGAAGATCGCGTGCACGGCTCCTTCAACGACACGAACACGGTGACGCTCGGCGCATCATGGGTCGGCGCCGGAGGTTATCTGGGCTTCGCCTATACGCGTCAGCGCAGCGAGTACGGCCTTCCCGGCCATGAGCACGAGTACGAAGGCTGCCATCCGCACGGGCTCAGCTTGCACTGCGGCTCGCATGACGATGAGGCGGATGAGCATGACGACCATGATCACGAACATGAGCACGAACATGATGAGGTGCCGATCGTAAAGCTGCGGAGCAACCGCTTCGACATTCGCAGCGAGTATCGCGACCCGCTGCCCGGCTTCGAGAAGGTGCGGTTCCGGATGTCGTTCACGGATTACGAGCACGACGAAATCGAAGACGATGAAATCGCCACCACTTTCAAGAACAAGGCTCACGACATCAGATTCGAGCTGACGCACAAGCCCATAGCAGGTCTTCGTGGTGTTCTGGGCGTCCAGCACTCGGAAAGCGACTTCAGCGCACTTGGCGAAGAAGCCTTCCTGCCCCGCAGCGAAACCCGCAACACGGCGCTCTATCTGATGGAGACCGTGCAAGCGGGTCCGGTCCGCTTCGAGCTTGCCGGACGACAGGAATGGCAAAGCATCGAAACTTCGCTCAACAGGCGGGCCGAGCACAACCCCTTCTCTGTCTCGGGCGCAACTGTGTGGACCATCAAGGACGACTACTCGCTTGCCCTGTCGCTTGCCCGCTCACAGCGCGCACCGAATGTTCAGGAGCTCTATGCCCGGGGCGTCCACCTGGCGACGAATACCTATGAGATCGGCTCCGCGACTCTCGGCAAAGAGACATCGCGCTCAGTAGACCTGACGTTCCGTAAGACGGACGGCGACACGACCTTTACCATCGGCGTGTACCATCAGGACTTCGACAACTACATCTATGCGGACACTCTCGACCGCTTCGAAGACTTCCGCCTTGTCCGCTACACCGGAGTGGATGCGACCTTCAGCGGCATTGACGGAGAGGTTCGGCACCAGTTCGCGCCCTACTTCGCCGCCGCAATCTTCGGAGATTACGTGCGCGCCAAGATCAAGGACGATGGTGGCAACCTGCCCCGCATCCCTGCAGGCCGCCTCGGCGGCAGGCTTGATGGCGACTTCGGCCCGCTTTCGGCAGACGTCGAGTACTTCCACGTCTTCAGCCAGGACCAGACCGCTGAGTTCGAGGCGGCGACTCCCAGCTACAACATGGTGAACGCCACTCTCGCCTATCACATGGACCTGGGCGCCGGAACGCGGGGCGAGTTCTTCGTGAGAGCCACCAACCTGACGAACGAGCTGGCGTTCAACCACGCTTCGTTCATCAAGAACGCATCTCCGCTTCGGGGGCGGAACGTCGTCTTCGGTGTCCGCGCCGGCTTCTAAACTTCACCAGCTGACGCGCGAGATATCGCGCGTCAGCGCCGCCGATATCGAAAGTACCAGACCTCGTGACCCTGCTTGCGGGCCTTGGCTTCGTACCGGGTCTCGGGCCAACCGCCTGGACGCTGAAGGAAATCAGCGGGTTTCTCGCCGAGCCAGTCGAACTGCGCCCGGTGGCGCTGCATCACCATGAGTGCGTGGCGTAAATAGATCGGGTGATCGGTGCCGAAGCGCAGCTCGCCGCCCGGCTTGAGCTTGGCAGCGAACATCCGCACCGGACCATCGTTCATCATCCGCCGCTTGGCATGGCGCGCCTTGGGCCAGGGGTCGGGATGTAGCAGGTAAAGAAACGAGAGCGCTCCGTCGGGAATGCGAGCAAGCACCTCCAGAGCGTCACCGTGATGGATGCGTACGTTACCCAGCGGCGCACCTGCTCCGTTGTCGCCCGACACATGCACGAGTGCTTGCGCCACGCCGTTGACGAAAGGCTCGCATCCGATGAACCCATGGTCCGGCAGCATGTCGGCACGCCCGGCCATGTGTTCGCCACCACCAAAGCCGATTTCGAAATGCAGGGAGCAGGGACGCCCAAACAGGCGCTCGGCGGTCACTGGACCTTCCGTCGGCACAGCTATTCGGGGCAATAGCTCCTCGACCAAGGCCTGTTGCCCCGTCCGCAGGGCCTTGCCTTTGGCGCGGCCGTAAAGCCGATTGAGAGTCGTGGGATCACCGGGCTTGTTCGCAGTCATGGCGCGGCGCGATGACAGGCACGCTCTGCACGGTCAATGCCGACCAGCGTCATTGCCTCTCGAAATGAAGACGTGTCTGCTCGTTTGTCCAACTCAGCAGGTAGTCTCGCTCAACCATCTCTGAACCGGCCGCGGTCCATTTCGCGGCCACCCAAGGCGCATCCGAGCAGGACACCCGGCGGGGCATGTTCCGGAGGAACAGCGCCCCGGTGGACGTCAGTGGTGGCAGGTCATCGCCTCGATCACGTCCTCAAGTCTGGCTGGGTCGCCGATCGCGAGAACGCGCCCGTCCGACCCTGCATGGAGCGGCTCGCCATTCCAATCGCACATCGTTCCGCCCGCACCCTCCACGATTGGCACGAGCGCCGCCCAGTCATGCAGCTTCAGCCCGGCTTCGCAGATTACATCAAGATGGCCGCTCGCCAGCAAGCCGTAGTTGTAGCAGTCGCCGCCCATCATCATTCGCTTGTGATCGGTTCGCGCTGCCAGAGCCATGAAGTGCTCACCTTCATGATCGTCGAAATACTGCGGTCCGGTCGTGGCCAAAGCCGCCCGATCCAGCTTGGGACAAGGCCGCGTCCGGGCATCGGATCCGTTGAAGCGCGTGGGGCGTCCGCTGACACCCACCCAGCGCTCCTGCAAAATCGGCTGGTCGATGACCCCGAGCACTGGCCAGCCGTCCACCAGCAGCGCGATCAGAGTGCCGAAGATCGGGCGGCCCGCCAAGAACGACACTGTTCCATCAATGGGATCGAGCACCCAGGTGCGCCCACTGGCACCTTCCTCCGTGCCGAATTCCTCGCCGATGACGCCATCGCGTGGGACTTCTGCCTTGAGGGTGCGGCGCATAGCTTCCTCAGCGGCTCGGTCCGCTATCGTGACCGGCGATGCGTCGGATTTGCTTTCCACTTCCAGCCCGGAACGGAAATGCGGACGAATGGCAGCGCCCGCCACATCGGCGAGGCGAATAGCGAGGGCGAGTTCAGCGTCTAGGTTCATCCTGTATCTGTTACACTCCCTCCGGAGCGCGGCAAGCCGTACAGCTGGCAACCCCTGTAAGAAAATCTAGTCGGCACCCGATACAACCGCGGCGAAACAATTGTCACATCTCCATCGTTTGTCCTATCCTCAACCTGGGGCAGATTGAAGTTGAGGAGGCATGACTCATACGGCGCGATCAGCGGTCGATTCCCGCTCCGTTCCTGAACTCGGTTATACACGCAACGGGCTGCCGCTTTCATACAACCGCGCCCCCGCCAGTGATTTGGCTGACTGGATTGCAAGGCTTGGTGTGATCCAGATCGATCTGCCCCCGGGAGAGACACTCTCGTGCGGGCTGTTTTCCGAGACCCCAAGCCTGCGTGTGCAGCTCGCGGGCGATTGTGAGGTGGAGACGCTTGCCGGCCTGCAGCAGCACCAAGCGCGTAACGTTCTTTTCTGCGGGCCTCAGTCCCGCCTCAGATCGCTGCGCGTAACCAGCTCGATTGTCAGCCTCATCGTGGCGCTGCGGCCCAGCGCCTGTAACGCACTGATCGAGCTGAACGGACCAGACTTGGTCGACAGGGTCATTTCTCCCCCGGATGACTGCTGCGAACATATCCTATCCCTCATCAACCCGGCTGGAACGCCCGAGGACTGGCTGGTCAGGCTCGAGGGGTTCTTTCGCGATCATCTCGCCACGCTGCCGAACGCAGAGCCTGACCCAGTGACGGCTCACTTCGAGAAAATCGCGTTCAGGGATCCCGCGATGTCCATCTCGCAAGCCGCGCGTGAAATCGGAGTAGACCGGCGACGCCTCGAAAGGCTCGTGAGCCGCGACTTCGGGATGCCCCCCAAGCAAGTGCTTAAGCGCGCCCGAGCGCTCGACATGGCGAGCTTCTTACGGGGCGTTGCCGATAAAGAGGAAGGGCAGGCTTTCGCCTTGCGCTATTACGACGAAAGCCACTTGATCCGCGAGTTTACGGAACTGTTCGGCATGCCGCCAGGCCGGTTCAAAGCGCTGGCGCAACCATTGCTGACAAGTTCGCTGGACGCCCGTCAGGCCCGTCGGCTCGAGACGCTAGAACGCCTTGCCCCAGGGGCCAAGCGCCCCTGGGAATAAGCTTCGTTCAGTCAAACAGGCTGGAAACCGAGCTCTCGTCAGCGATGCGGCGGATTGCTTCGCCCAGCAGCGGCGCAATGGTCAAGCTGCGGATACGAGAGGATTCGCGAGTTGCATCGGTGGCCAGGATGGAATCGGTGATCACCAACTCCTTCAGGGCCGAATTGTTCACGCGCGCCACAGCACCGCCTGACAGAACGCCGTGCGTAATGTAAGCGGTGACGCTTTCCGCGCCCTCATCCAGCAGAGCTTGCGCCGCGTTGCACAAGGTGCCGCCCGAATCGATGATGTCGTCGATCAGAATGCAGGTACGCCCCTTTACGTCGCCGATGATGTTCATCACCTCGGACTGACCTGGCCGGTCGCGTCGCTTGTCCACGATGGCCAGCGGCGCATTATCGAGCCGCTTGGCCAGGGAGCGAGCGCGGACCACGCCACCGACGTCCGGCGAAACGACAGTGAGTTCCTGCCCGCCGAGGCGCGCCTGGATGTCGGCTGACATGACCGGCGCGGCAAAAAGGTTGTCCGTCGGGATATCGAAGAACCCCTGGATCTGCCCTGCGTGAAGATCGACGGAAAGCACGCGGTCCGCTCCCGCCTGCGTGATCAGGTTCGCAACCAGCTTGGCGGAAATCGGCGTACGCGGACCAGGCTTCCGGTCCTGCCGGGCATAGCCGAAGTATGGCACCACTGCGGTAATGCGCTTGGCCGAGGCGCGGCGCAGCGCATCGATGCAGATCAGCAGCTCCATCAGGTTGTCGTTTGCAGGGTAGCTTGTGGGCTGCACCACGAACACGTCTTCTCCGCGCACGTTCTCATGGATTTCGACGAAGACCTCCTCGTCGGCGAACCGCCGGACGCTGGCGTCGGTCAAAGGCAGTTCAAGGTACCCTGCGACCGCACGCGCGAGAGGCAGATTGCTGTTGCCGGACAAGATCTTCATCGCAGGAATTCCTCAGCGGGCGCCTGACCAGCGCGTCGAAACGCCCCTGCCTCTAGTCATGCGTCACGCGATTGCAATACGCGCCGGGGCACTGGTCCCCGGCGCAGAGGCTTACTCACTTACGGTGCTCGCCGCGGATCCAGCGAACTGTGCCCGAGCTGGCGCGCATGACGACGCTCTCAGTCGTCATCTTGCCGCCCTTGAGGCGCTTCACGCCATCCAGGAGTGAGCCGCTGGTGACGCCGGTTGCCGCGAAGATGCAGTCACCTTTCGCGAGATCGTCCAGCTTGTAGATGCGATCAAGGTCTTCGATACCCCACTGGTGCGCGCGGGCGCGCTCATCGTCGTTGCGGAACAGCAGGCGGCCGTTGAATTGTCCGCCGACGCAGCGCAGCGCTGCAGCGGCCAGCACGCCTTCCGGCGCACCGCCCGACCCCATGTACAAGTCGATGGTGGTGTTCTCGTCCGTCACCGCGATGACGCCGGCCACATCGCCATCCCCGATCAAGACTACGCCGCAGCCCAGCCCGCGCAATTCCGCGATCAGTTCGGAATGACGTGGGCGATCGAGGACGCACACGATGATCTGGTCGGGTCGCACGCCTTTGGCCGCGGCGACCGCCTCGACGTTCTCGGTCGGACTCTTGTCGAGCGAGATCACGTCCTCGGGGTAGCCCGGTCCCACGGCCAGTTTGTCCATGTAGACATCGGGCGCATTCAACAGGCAGCCTTCCTCTGCGGCGGCGAGCACCGCCAGCGCGTTGGGGCCGGCCTTCGCAGTGATCGTCGTGCCCTCGAGCGGGTCGAGCGCGATGTCGATCTTGGGCCCCGTCCCGGGCGCTCCGCCGACTTTCTCGCCGATGTAGAGCATCGGCGCTTCGTCACGCTCGCCCTCACCGATGACCACGGTGCCGTCCATGTAGAGCTCGTCGAAAGCCTTGCGCATGGCTTCCACTGCTGCGTGGTCAGCCGCCTTCTCATCGCCGCGGCCGATCAGTTCCGATGCTGCGATCGCGGCCGCCTCGGTGACACGGACCATTTCGAGCACCAATACACGATCGAGAACTTTGCTTGCAGGTGTCGGCTTTTGCGGCATGTTCACTCCGGATTAAGCGGTGGCGGCGTGCTGATAGGGCACGAAGCGCTTAAACAGGGGAACCGGGATTGTCGAGACGATGCACCCCGCTGCTGGCGCTGACCATTGCGGCAGCTACCTTCCCGCTACCGTGTTCGGCGCAAGAGGTGTCCGCTGAAGACCGGGCTGTCGCCCGTAAGCTCATGGCAAACCAGGGGCGGCTTACCCCACCCCTGCGGCCACGCTGCGAGGCGCCCAGAGGTAACGACATCGTCGTATGCGCGCAGGACGAGGAGCAGTTCCGCGCACAATCGAGCAGCGACATCGATCCGACTTCCAAGTACGGAACGGACGACGGGCGGCTTAGCCCCCCGGATGTCGCCGGCGGAGGTATCTTCAAGGGCAAGGCCACCGCGACGATCTGCTGCGCACCGCCTCCTGCTTACATGATCGACCTTGCGAGCATTCCCGAAGCGCCCGCAGGATCGGATGCCGACAGGATCGCTAAAGGCGAGATCCGCGCACCTTGATACGCATCAAGTGATGATCTGCATCACCAATGGCGGTGCGGCCAAGGCGTCGGAGCCCTCAAGAATCCGCAGAGCTTCACTCACTGCTGATTCGGGACCTTCGTGCGTGACAAGAGCTACGATTACCTCGCCCGCAGCTTCGCCCCGGCCTTTCTGAATGAAGCTCTCGATCGAGACGCCGGCGTCGCGCATGGCGGCCGTGATCTCGGCCAGGACACCGGGACGATCCGGGACAGTGAAGCGAATATAAGCCCTTCCCATCCGGTGTCCTGATTGCGCCGGCTCAAGGGCTTCCAGTTCGTGCGAGGGCATCGAGAAAGCAGCGCCCTTTTCCCCTCGTGCGATGTCGATGAGATCCGCGACGACCGCGCTCGCCGTCGGTCCATCTCCCGCACCGGCTCCCTGAAACAGCAAGCGCCCCATGAAGTTGCCTTCGGCAACGACTGCATTGGTGGCACCGTCCACGCTTGCGAGCGGGTGATCGCACGGCACCAGGTGCGGACGCACACGCTGGAACAAGCCCGGCGCCGTACCGACGCGGTCGATCTCCGCGGTGCCGATCAGGCGAATGACGTAGCCCAGCGCCCGCGCCTGCGCGATGTCCGCAGCCAGCACGCCGGTAATGCCGGTTGTCTCCACTGCGTCGAAGCGCAGACGCGCACCGAACGCAATGGCGGCCAGGATCGCCAGCTTGTGCGCCGCATCGACACCCTCGACATCGAACGTAGGGTCGGCTTCCGCATAACCAAGGCGCTGCGCCTCGGCCAGCACGTCGGCGAAGTCGCGACCGGTGGCTTCCATGGTGGTCAGGATGTAATTGCAGGTGCCGTTGAGAATGCCATAGACGCGCTCGATCGCGTTCGCTGCGGCGCCTTCGCTCAAACCCTTGATCACGGGAATGCCGCCAGCAACTGCGGCCTCGAACTTGAGCGCAACGCCCGCCTGCTCCGCAGCGGCGGCAAGCTCCAGACCATGGTGCGCGATCATCGCCTTGTTGGCGGTCACCAAAGACTTGCCCCCGGCAATCGCGTTGCGTGCCAAGGCCAAGGCCGGTCCGTCCGAACCGCCCACCATCTCGACCACGACGTCGATCTCAGGGCGCAGGGCCATCTCAGCGGGGTCGTCGAGCCACTGATAGCGCGACAAGTCGACGCCGCGGTCCTTGCTGCGGTCACGCGCACTGACTGCCGCGATACGAATCGGACGACGGGCGCGGCGGGCAATCAGTTCGGCATTGGTCTCGATCAGGCGCACGACGCCGGATCCAACAGTTCCGAGGCCGGCGAGGGCGATGTTCAGCGGTTCAGCCATGGTGCTCCCTTTCGGGAGCGCGCACTAAGGCAGAGGCGCCGCGAATGCCAGCGGCTTGGCTACACCAACACCTCGCTTCCGTTTTTTGCCTATCCTTCACCTCGTGCGGCGGCAGGGTCCTAGGGCGTTCATCACCATTCGATAGTCGGCCTCCGCCATGCGGCGGGCTTCCAGCGTTTCGGACAAGTTGGCGCCGACGGGCGGGTCTTGCGGCAAGAAACAGGCGAGCCGATACCATTCGAGGCTCTCGCGTTGCGGCGGGCGGCCCACGTCGGCCACGAGTTCCGAGAACGAGACGCCCCATTCCGAAGGTCGATCTTGGTAGTGGCGCACAGTGATGGATGCGGCCGACGAATCCGCAGTGTTGAGGAAAATCTGCGTCTCCCCTTCCCCGGCAAGCGTTCCCGGAACATGGATGAGCTCACGCACACCGGTTACCTCTCCCGGTGCATCAGGAGCGAGCAGCGCCGTTACGATCCCCCGCACGCGCGCCTCTGTGGCCTCACTCCAGGGGACTTGGGCGGAGGGCTGGACCAACTGCAGTTCGCCGGACCGCCCCGGTACCGGCCGGGCAAAGAGAAGAACCCCGTCTTTCTTGCGGAACGGCGGCTTGCCGTTGGCGTCGAGAGGCAGATCGACGAGATAGGCAAAGGACTCACCGATCGGCGTCCTCCCGGTAATGAGCGCAAGCGTCTCTGCTTGAACGTAGAACCGGCTCTTGCCGGGTTGCAGACCCGGGGCCCGCGAATCCTCGATGGGGACAATCTTGCGAATGCGCGCTTGCACGACAAGCGGAGCCGAATCAGCCAAGTCTGCAAGGTCGGCGTACGTCACGCCGGCTGCCGGCGGAAGCAAGGATGCCTGAGCCTGCGCGGCGGGGCTGAAAGCCGCTAGGGGCGCGGCGGCGAGAAGCGCGGGCGCAAGGCGTCGCAAGGTCGACATGTACACATCATCTCCGTTGGTGCGCGGCTGAACCGCATGACATGGTGCGCACCGATCGCCAATTCACCCCTTCTATCGGCAATTTCGCGCTGAATCCCGTGTTAACCGCGCCGCACCTTAGAAGGTCGTTGCACGGGTGGGGCTTCACCGCTAAGGAAATGCGCAAAAGCGGGGCTAATAGCTTAAAAATCGCCCCACGGTTCGCTCAAACGAATATCTTCGTTATGGGTTGGCCGTCAGCCGTCAGGGTGGATATAAACAGTTTCTTCATGAGTGCCGTTGCGGCGGTGCACATGGGTGCCCCGGACGTCGTCCGGGCTGTTAGATGGAGTGATGTATCTGAATGGCTTACGCTGACCAATCGATGAGCGGTAACAAGATTACCGCGATCGTCATTGTTGCGCTGGTACATATCTTCATTGGTTACGCGCTCGTCACCGGCCTCGCCTATGAAGCGGCGAAACAGGTCATTCAGAAGGTGACCACCGTGGACATCAAGGAAGAAGAACCGAAGAAGGAGGAACCGCCGCCACCTCCGCCGGAGCAGAAGCAGCCCGATGTGGCTCCACCGCCTCCGGTGGCTCCGCCGGTGAAGATCAATGTCGCAACGAAGCCGCCCGCGATCGAGACGGTCCGGGTTGCGCCGCCTGCTCCGCCAGCACTTATTCTGGCGCCGCCGGCTCCTGTTCCTGCGCCTCCCGCCCCGCCGCCGCCACCGGCACCGAAGGGTCCGACCACCGCGGCTCAGCCACGGGGGAACCCCGGCTCTTGGGCCACTCCGGATGACTATCCGCAGCGTGCCCTTCGCGAAGAGCGGACCGGCACGACCGGCTTCCGGGTGACGATCGACACCAACGGACGCGTGGTTGATTGCCAGATCACCAGCTCAAGTGGCTCGCCAGACCTTGACGAGGCCACCTGCAAAAACGTGAGTCGCCGCGCGCGCTTCAAGCCCGCCCTGCAAAACGGCGAGCCGGTGCAGAGCACCTACAGCAACCGGATCCGCTGGGAAATTCCACGGTGACATGATTAGGCTGCGCAGACCTGCGCGGCCAACCACCTTCGCTTTATTGTCTTAAGAGGATTCAACCGCATGCTTATCCTTGACCTTCTCGCCGCTGGTGCTCAGGGCGCCCCGCAGAACAAGTTCGGCTTTGCCGAGGCGCTGGAACAGGGCGGTTTCATCGCCTATGCGACCGTCATCATCCTTGCGATCATGTCGTTCGGCTCGTTCTACATCCTGTTCACCAAGTGGTTCGAACAGTCGAAGATCCTTCGTCAGTACCAAGCCGTGCGCACGTCTTTCTGGAGGGCTCCGACCCTTCGCGAAGGCGCTACCAAGCTCGAGAAGAACAGCGCTTGGCGCCAGATTGTTGACGATGGCCTTGCCGCCGAAGAGCAGCACTCGAAGATGACCGATGCTCTCGAAGCGCATGACTGGATGCATGGCTCGCTCGCTCGCTCGGAAGCGACGATCAACGCTCGCCTTGCTTCGGGCCTACCGTTCCTCGCCACCGTCGGCGCGACCGCTCCGTTCATCGGTCTGTTCGGCACCGTCGTCGGCATCTACCGCGCTCTGATCGCCATCGGCCTTGCCGGTTCGGCATCGATCGACAAGGTGGCTGGCCCCGTCGGTGAGGCGCTCATCATGACCGCTCTCGGTCTGCTCGTCGCCGTACCCGCCGTGCTCGCGTACAACTATCTGCAGAGCCGCAACAAGCGCATCGCCGAGCTGCTCACCGGCTTCTCGAGCGACGTCCTGGCCAACATCAGCTCGCGTGGCAACGTGAAGCCTGTGGTTGCGTCGACTGCCGCCAAGCCGGCTGCTGCGACCGCCAAGCCTGCCGCAGCCCCCGTCAAGTCGTAAGACTATGCGGGCGATGGACGGGGTGCCCGTCCATCGTGCGGACGGGAGAGGCAGTGGGCGGGCATGCGCGTCCACTGCCCTCTCCCGAGGCAAAGCTAGGAACTAGGATAAGACTATGGCGATTTCTACGGGCGGAGGCGGTGCAGACGCACCGATGTCCGACATCAACACGACGCCGCTCGTCGACGTGATGCTGGTGCTGCTGATCATCTTCCTCATCGCGGTTCCGGTCGCGATCCAGACGATCGAAAGGCTACGCATTCCGATCATCGAATCGGCTGAATCGAAAGACAAGGTCGAGAACCTCTTGCTGACGGTTTCCACCACTGATGCGGCGGGCCGCGCCGCCGGCGAGCCGGGCTTCCAAGGCGCCTCACGGAACGGCGAATGCCGCGTGTACTTCAATAACATCACGCCCGTGAGCTCCGAGGAACTGCGTGACCGCGCCTTCGAGCGTCTGGACAACATCGTAAAGCGTGAAGGCGGCCCCGAAGCGCTCAAGAACAATCCGGAAGCCATCCCGCAGGTTCATATCCGCGGCGACGTGGAAGCGCCGTGGCGCTGTGTGGCCGGTGCGATCTACAACGTGCAGGTTTCGGGCTATCCGACCGTGGGCTTCATCTCGAACCCCGTCGATCCCGGCGCGTGACGTCAGCCTAAGATAGAAACCAGGAGTACTCCCTATGGCAATGTCAGGAGGCAGCGACGACGGCGCGCCGATGATGGAGATGAACACGACGCCGCTCATCGACGTCATGCTCGTGCTGCTCATCATGTTCATCATCACCATCCCGGTGGCGACCCACTCGATCGACATCGACCTTCCGGTTGCGGCACCGCCGACGGATACGCCGCCGCCGGTCGATCCGATCAAGAACAAGGTCGTGATCACGCCCGATAACGAGATCTTGTGGAACGGAACGCCAATCGATGGCGCGATGCTGCTCGGCAACCTGCAGGAATCGCTGACTTACGCAGTCGAGCCGGAACTTCAGTTCCAGCCCGAAGCTCAGGCCAGCTATGACCTCTCGGCTAAGGTGCTCAACATCATCAAGAGCTCGCAGGTCACCAAGTTCGGCTTCGTCGGTAACGAGCAATACTCGGAATTCGACAAGTAAGGCGCGCAAACGCAAACCGGTCCCGGACGGGCAACAAGGGGCGGAGAAATCCGCCCCTTTTCTTTTGCGCTCACTCAACCGGCACCACCTGCCTCGCACCTGCAGCGCGGGGCCAGTGCCTCAGCTCAGGTCGGAAAGCTCAGCGTCGTCGTCGAGCGGTTCGGTGCGCATGGCCAAGCTGGCCAGACTTTCCGCCTCAAGCAGTATATCCTCTTCGGCCTCCCCCGACGGCAGGTTCTCCCGCCCGATCATCGAGAGAGCCGGCACCGACAGAGGACTGATGCGATCAAGCTTCACATGGTCGATTTCCCTGGCGGCTCGATCAAGTACGTCCCCCACACGGCCCACGTCCGTCATGCGTGCTCGTGCATCAGCCCAGGCAGCCTGAATCAGCAGGTGGTCGGGTTCGTACTTGCGCAGGACGTCGTAGATAAGGTCCGTGGAGAAGGTGACCTGGCGCCCCGACTTGCGTTTGCCGGGCTGCTGCCGCTCCACCAAACCCGAGATCACCGCCACCTCGCGGAAAGCGCGCCGCAGAAGATGCGACTGCTGCACCCAGTCGATGAACTCCTCGGTCAAGATATCGGGTGAGAGGAGCTCGGCGGGATCCTCAACCGGCTTCAGCCCCCATACCACAAGCGTATAGTCGGTCGCCACGAAGCCGAGGGGCCCCAGGCCTCGGTCTTCCATACGCCGGGTAAGCAGCATGCCGAGCGACTGGTTCGCATTCCACCCCTCAAACGTGTAGTAGCTGGTGTACGCGAGACTGCGGTGCGGGAAGCTCTCGACGAGCAGCCTTCCCGGTTCCGGCAAATGCGAACGCCAGTCCTGCACCTCAAGCCATTCGCGCACGTCGTCGGGGAAACGAGCCCACCCTGCACGGTCCGCCAGCAGAGTCCGCACGCGATCAGCCAGATGGCCGCTGATGGGCAGACGCAGACCTGAGTAGCTCGGGATCGCAGCCGACTTGCGAGCGGCCCGCACGAGCAATTCGAGATCGCGCACACCTTCCACCTCCAGATCGAGGCCGGCAAATCGAAACGTGTCCCCCGCCCGCAGACCTGCGCCAAACGTTTCCTCGACCTTGCCCAACGATCGCCCATTGCGAAACCGCACGTCCAACATCTCGTTATCGACAATGATACCGGCGTTGATCCTGTGCCGTGCGGCATGCTGGGGATGAGCGAGGCGCCAGGAGCCGTCACGATCCCGCACAATGCGCTGGAACCGATCGTACGAGCGCAACGCGTACCCCCCGGTTGCCACGAACTCGAGCACACGCCGAAAAGTCGCCTCGTCAACCCACGCGTAGGGTAACGAACTTCGGACTTCGGCTCGAAGCATCTCCTCGTCGAAGGAGCCGGCACAGGCACAGCCCATGACGTGCTGGGCCAGTACGTCGAGTCCGCCGGGCCGGAAGTCCTCGCCGTCACGAGTGCCCTCGGTGACTGCCTCCACAGCAGCAACCGCCTCGATGAACTCAAAGCGATTCCCCGGTACCAGCACGGCCTTGCTAGGCTGATCCAGACGGTGATTTGCCCGACCAATGCGCTGGAGCAACCGCGAAGATCCCTTCGGCGCTCCCATCTGCACAACGAGGTCGATGTCACCCCAGTCCACCCCCAGGTCGAGACTTGCGGTGCAAACGAGCGCGCGCAGTTCGCCCCGCGCCATCGCCCCTTCCACCTTCCGGCGGGCTTCTTTCGAAAGAGAGCCATGGTGTATGCCGATCGGCAGGTTGTCCTCGTTGGCATCCCACAGCCACTGAAAGATGTACTCGGCAAGAAACCGCGTGTTGGTGAAGATCAGCGTGGTGCAATGCGCGCGGATCTGCTCGTACAGCTGCGGGATGGCCCAGGTCGCGGCATGGCCGCTCCAGGGGATGCGTTCCTCCTCCGGCAGCATGATCGTGACTTGCGGCTGCGCACCTTCCTCGCCCTGCACAAGCGCAACGCTGTCGAGATCGCCCCAAGGCGCCAGCCACGCGCGATACGCCTCAGGCGAGGCCACCGTGGCCGACAGCCCAACGCGCTGCAGTTCAGGCGCGATCGCCTGCAGCCGGGACAAAGCCAGCGCCAGCAAATCGCCGCGCTTGCCCGTGGCGAAGGCGTGGACCTCATCAATGACAACGCGTTTGAGGCCGGCGAAAAGCGTTTCCGCTTCGGGGTAGCTTAGCAGCAGCGACAACGACTCGGGCGTAGTGAGCAGAACGTGCGGCGGGCGAGCGCGTTGCCGCGCCTTGCGATCCGATGGCGTGTCGCCGCTGCGAGTCTCGACCACGATCGGCAAGCCCATTTCGGCGATGGGGGCGATCAGGTTTCGCTGCACGTCATGCGCAAGCGCCTTGAGGGGTGAGACGTACAGTGTGTGCAATCCCTCCGGAGGCTGCGCCGCACCAAGCCGTGAAGGGCAGAACGCGGCAAGCGTCGGGAGGAAGCCAGCCAGCGTCTTGCCTGCGCCAGTGTCCGCGACAAGCAGGGCGTGCAGCCCAGCCTCGGAAGCTGCGTGCATCTCAAACTGGTGGCGCCGAACACGCCAGCCACGCGCAGTGAACCACGCATCGATTTCGGAAGGAAGGGTTCCTTGCTGCTGCATCGAGCCAAAGGTGGCGACGAACGGCACCCGCGGCAAGCTGGAGCGTCCGGGCGAGCGGCGACTACGCCGGGCGGTGGACCATACGGGCGCGCGTCGCGTTGTATCAGTATCGGGGAGAACGCGATGGAGCTGAGCGGCTCGGAGCTGTAGTGCGACCCAGACCGCAACGGGCTCCCGAACACCAGAAGGAGATTTTTCGATGAGCGATCGAGACCGTCAACAACCCTATGGACGCAGCCAGCAGCGTAGCGGTGCGTACCGCGACGAAGCCCATTACAGGCAGCAGCAGCCCTACCAGTCGCAATCTGATGACCATCGCCAGCCCGGCGGAGATTGGCAGGACGACGGGCGAGGCGACCGCAGCTATCGTCAGTCCGGCTACCGGTTTTCCGGTCAGGGCGAGCCCTACCGCGAAGATTATGACTCCCAGGAGGACTGGAATATGCGCAGGCGGTCCCCGCGCTCAGGTCCTCGCGAGCAGGTTTACCACCCGCGTGACTTCGATGCGAGTGGCGGAAACGACTTCGGCAACTTCACCAGCGAGGACTACGGCGGCCGCGACTTCTATAATCGTGACAGCCCTTCCGGAGGCATGCGGTCGAGCGAATCGTATCGCCCGAGCTATGGCGTCTCCAGCTGGTTCCGCAGCGATCACGATCACGATCGCAGTGGCGACTACAGCGGTTGGCGTGACTATGGAGAAAGCCGCGGCTTTCTTCAGCGGGCTGGTGACGAAGTCGCGAGTTGGTTCGGTGACGATGATGCGTCGCGCCGCCGTGAAATGGACAAGCGTGAAATGGATACGCGCGAGGATCACCGCGGCCGTGGTCCGGCGAACTACACCCGCTCGGACGAGCGCATTTTCGAAGATGCCAACGATCACCTCACGCATGACTGGACCGTGGATGCCAGCAATATCACGGTCACCGTAAGGGACGGCGAGGTGACGCTGGACGGCACCGTCGATAGCCGTCAGGCGAAGCGGCGGGCGGAAGATTGCGTGGATGGCCTCTCCGGCGTCAAGCATGTCCAGAACAACTTGCGTGTTCAGGATAGAAGCGCTGGCGCCTATCGCTCAGGTTCGACAAGCGGCTGGCGCGAGAATGGCCGGTCGGATGCCGCCACTCAGGAGCGAGACTCCGAATTCTCGAGCGGGAACGATACGACAGCCGCCAACACGACCAATGGCATAGGCTCAAGTGCAACGGCTGGCGTAATCAACGCTAGCGCCCCTCGCAGCAGCGACAAGCCAAGCTGACGGTCGGTACATGAAAGGGGAGCCTTGTGGCTCCCCTTTCATGTTCACTTACCCCTGGCGAGAGGCTTCAGGCTGCGGTTAGTGGCTGGCTTGCAGGCCGCGCTCCAGCCCTGAGAGGGCAAGCTGCTCGTCGATCTGCCGCATGAGTCGATCCAGGCCCTCCTGGGTGTCGCTCTCGGCGCGAGCCACCAACACGTCCTGTGTGTTCGAGGCCCGCAGCAACCACCAGCCGTCTGTCGTGTTCACACGCACACCATCGATGCCGTTAACCTCCGCATCGGTCCTGGCGAGGCGCTGCTTCACCTCCTCGATGGCGGCGAACTTACGACTCTCGTCCACCTGGAACCGCATTTCGGGGGTGTTGAGCATCGGGGGCATGTCGCCCCGTAACTCCGTGACCGACTTGCCGAGCCGCGCGGACGCGGCGATCAACCGAACCGCTGCGTAGAGCGCATCGTCAAAACCGTAGTAGTCGTGCTTGAAGAACACATGGCCGCTCATCTCGCCCGCGAGCGGTGCGCCGGTCTCCTTCATCTTTGATTTGATCAGCGAGTGGCCGGTCTTCCACATCAGCGGCTCGCCCCCGTGCTGCGCGACAGTGTCGAACAGCGCGCGGGACGCTTTCACGTCGGCGATGATGGTGGCGCCCGGCTGCATCCGGAGAAGATCCTCCGCGTAGATCATCAGCAACTGGTCGCCCCAGATCACCCGGCCTTCGCTGTCGACTGCACCGATACGGTCAGCATCTCCGTCAAAAGCAATTCCAAAATCGAGCTTCTTCTCCGCGACCAAAGCCTTGAGGTCTGCGAGGTTCTTCTCCTCGGTAGGGTCAGGATGATGGTTGGGAAAATTTCCGTCGACTTCGGTGTAGAGAAGGAAATGCTCGCCCGGCATACGGCTGGTGAGCAGTTCGAGGGCGGGTCCCCCGGCACCGTTGCCGGCATCCCAGCCGATGCGCAGGCTCTGCAGCCTACCAGCGGGCAACCCGCTCAGGCCCTGGAGCAGGCGAGTGACGTATTCGCTAAGGATGTCCACCTGTTCGCTGGAGCCGCTCCCGTCGTCCCAGTCTCCCGCGGCAGCCATGCTCCCGATCTTCTGGATGTCCGCTCCAAAGAACGGCCGTCCCATAAATACCATCTTGAAGCCATTGTAATTGGCGGGATTGTGGCTGCCAGTTATCTGAATGCCGCCCTGCACATCTTCCATTGAGGCTTCGGCGTAGTAGAGCATCGGCGTCGGCCCCATGCCGACGCTGACGACGTCGATGCCGCTGGAGTTGAGGCCGTCGATCAGCGCCTTTTCGAGAATCGGCGAACTGACACGACCATCGTAGCCGACGACTACCTTTTTCCCTCCCTCGCGCGCCAGCAACGTGCCGAAGCCACGGCCAATGGCGTGCGCGTCGTCAATGCTCAGCGTCTCGCCGATGATGCCGCGAATGTCGTATTCGCGAAGCACCGTGGGATCGAAGGTATAGCTCATCGTCACTCCTGCACGTGAGGAGGCAAGTCGGCGAGAAGTACGTCCCTTGCCGCATTCGCCTCGTGAACCTGTTCATTGCTGCCACCGCGATCCGGGTGCACCGTAGCGAGAAGGCGGCGGTGCGCCTCGAGGATCTCCTGCCGCGCTGCTCCGGCCCGCACACCTAAAAGCGTACGCGCCTGCTGCCGCACGGCCGAAGACCTCGAAACCAGCTTTGGCTGCCATGGCCAGCGCCCGGTGAACAGTCTCCATGCAACCAATACGAACGCAACAAGGACAAGGAGCTTCATCATTCCGCAGCGACTGCCATGTTCCCGTCACTTTGCACAGCAGAGCGTTTCGGAACCGGCAGGTTGAGCCCTGCTACCAGGCTGCGCAGTTCCTGCCGGGCCACGAGATGACTGGTTCCGAGATCACCGAGGTGCCCCTTGTCGAGCAACGTGAGCCCGGAGGGGAACAGTTCGCGGAAGATCACGCGTTCGGACAAGCCGCCAGCGATGCGGAACCCAACTCGCTTCGACAGCTCCTGCAGCGCGCCCTCAAGACGTCGCATGTTGCGCGCTTCGACATGCTGCGTGCGGTTGCGCACCACCACCCAGTCCAGCTCGCGCCGCTGCTGGTTGATGGTCGAGTGCGCACGCTTCTTGCGCGCTTCCCACATCAGTTCGGCATAGAAAGACAGCTTCTTCACCTTGAAGGTTTCACCCTCCACCTGGCCGATCAGGTCGAAGTCCACGAAGCTGTCGTTGAGCGGAGTGACCAGCGTATCCGCCGTCGTGGCGACGTGCCGAGCAAGCGGATCGTCGCGGCCCGGCGTGTCGAACACCAGGAAATCCTGTTCTTCCGCAATCGCTTCCGCCAGCTCTTCGAGTTCCTCGACGCTGGTGCCGTCGTAAACCGCGAAGCGCGTGCCCGGCAGGCTGATCTGGCGCCGCTTTTCGGTGTCGAGGCGGTTCTCCATGTAGCGGAACAGCGTGCGTTGGCGGTGGTCGAGATCGATGCATGCGACACTCGCGCCCTGATAGGCGAGCGCGATAGCGACGTGAACCGCGGTGGTAGACTTGCCGGTTCCGCCCTTCTCATTGGCGAAGACGATGCGATGCGCTGTCACGGAAAATTCCCTAAATGCATTGCCCGGCCGAGCGTGCGGCGGCTAATCCGCGCATTCGGGTCCGGTTCAGGACTTCATATCGGAGCGCCCACCGTCAATGCAATTGATCCACTCCCTTGATCCACTACGAAGCGCAGTCGAGACTTTGCGTGCAGACGGAACGCTTGCACTGGTGCCGACGATGGGCGCACTACATGACGGGCATCTTACGCTGGTTCGCGAGGCCAGGAGCAGGGCTGCGCGCGTGGCGGTCTCGATCTTCGTCAATCCCCTCCAGTTCGGTGCAAATGAAGACCTCGACGCCTATCCGCGCCAGATGGAGCGCGATTGCGCTTTGCTGGAAGCAGAAGGTGTCGATCTCGTCTGGGCACCCGATGTGGCGACGATGTACCCGCAAGGGTTCGCCACGAGTATTTCGGTCAGCGACGTCAGCGAAGGCCTTTGCGGGGCAAGCCGTCCCGGCCATTTCGACGGCGTGGCGACTGTCGTGTGCAAGCTCTTCAATCAGGTTATGCCGGACATCGCGCTGTTCGGCGAAAAGGATTGGCAGCAGCTCGCCGTCATCCGCCGCATGGCGCGCGACCTCGATCTCACACGCCCCAGCGCGGACGCCATCATCGGCGTGGCGACGCGGCGCGACGCTGACGGGCTCGCCATGAGTTCGCGCAACGCTTACCTCATCCCTCAGGAGCGCGCGCAAGCCGCGTCGCTTCCGTCTGCCATGCAAGCGGCGGTAACGGCGATCGAGAGTGGCGACGACGTTGCCGAGGTTCTGGCGCAACTCGAGCGTAGCCTTCTGGCGAGCGGTTTTTCTTCGATCGACTACGCCGAGCTGCGAGATGCCAGCAGCCTTGCTCCCCTCGAAATCCGTTCGCATGCGCCGATGCGGCTTCTGGTCGCGGCGCGCATCGGCAAGGCAAGGTTGATCGACAACATGGCCGTGGCACCGTGAGCGTGCATTCTGGGTCTCGGGTCCAACCTCGTGAGCAATGACCTAGCGAACGGCTGGCTGATCCAAGCAGAAATTGCAGGAAGCTCTATGCATCGCTAAGGCCCGTCGGATCATGACCGAAGAGCGCGATTACCGATCCACCGTCTTCCTGCCGAAGACGGACTTTCCGATGAAGGCCGGCCTTCCGCAGAAGGAGCCGGCCATCCTGGCGCGCTGGGAGGAGCAGGCCCTCTACGCGAAGACGCGCGAAGCTCGCGCGGGGCGCGAAAAATTCATTCTCCACGACGGCCCGCCTTACGCCAATGGCGACATGCACATCGGACATGCGCTGAACCACATCCTCAAGGACATGGTGATCCGCACCCAGACGCTGCTGGGCAAGGACGCGCCGTACGTGCCGGGCTGGGACTGCCACGGCCTGCCGATCGAGTGGAAGGTCGAGGAAGAGTACCGCAAGAAAAAGAAGAACAAGGACGAGGTCGATCCCGTCGAGTTCCGCGCTGAGTGCCGCGCCTATGCTACCAAGTGGGTGGACGTGCAGCGCGAGCAACTCAAGCGGCTTGGCATCAACGGCGACTGGGACAAGCCCTACCTGACGATGGATCCGCAGGCAGAAGGCACGATCGTCTCCGAACTGCTCAAGTTCGCGGAGAGCGGCCAGCTCTATCGCGGCGCCAAGCCGGTGATGTGGTCGCCCGTCGAGAAGACCGCGCTGGCCGAGGCCGAGGTCGAGTACGAGGACATCGTCTCGACGCAGATCGACGTGGCGTTCGAGATCATCGAGAGCGCGGTGCCGGAGCTGGTCGGCGCGCATGCGGTGATCTGGACTACGACGCCTTGGACGATCCCCGTTAACCAGGCTTTGGCTTATGGGCCGGAAGTTGAGTATGTCGCTCTCAACGATGGTGGGCAGACGCTTGTCATTGCGCGCGATCTGATTGGCCAGGCTGGTCAGCGCGGTTTGCTCGATACAACCAAGCTAAATGTTGTTTGGGGCGGCAAAGGCTCCGACCTTGCGGGCACCCTCGCCCGCCACCCGATGCACCACCTCGGCGGCTTCTTCGCCGAGCCGCGTCCGCTGCTGCCCGGCGACTTCGTCACCACCGACAGCGGCACCGGGCTCGTCCACATGTCGCCCGACCATGGCGAGGACGACTTCGACTTGTGCAAGGCGCACGGCATCGGCCCCAAGTTCGTGGTCGAAGCCGACGGCAAGTATCGCGCCGACTGGACCTGGCTCGGCGGCCAGGGCTCGGTCATCAACCCCAAGTTCAACGCCCCCGACGGCGCGATCTGCTCGGACTTGCGCGAAGCCGGCGGGCTCCTGGCCGCGAGTGCGGACTACAAGCACTCCTACCCGCACTCTTGGCGGTCGAAGGCCAAGGTGATCTACCGCTGCACCCCCCAGTGGTTCGTGCCAATGGATCGGGAGAGCGACGGCAAGACTCTGCGCCAGACCGCGACCCAGGCCATCGCCGACACGCGCTTCGTACCCGAAAAGGGCCGCAACCGCATCGGCGCGATGGTTGAAGGCCGGCCCGACTGGGTGCTCAGCCGCCAGCGCGCATGGGGTGTGCCGATCACGCTGTTCGTGAACCGCGAAACCGGCCAGTACCTCGCCGATCCCGAGGTCAACGCCCGGATTATCGCAGCGGTCATGCAAGGCGGCGTCGACGCTTGGTCCGACGAACGCGCACAGGAGTATCTGGGCGACCAGTATCGCGCCGAAGACTATGAGCGCGTCACCGACATTCTGGATGTCTGGTTCGATTCCGGCTCCACTCACGCTTTTGTGCTGGAAAGCGGCCGCTGGCCCGAGCTGTCGTGGCCGGCCGACCTCTACCTCGAAGGGTCGGACCAGCATCGCGGCTGGTTCCAGTCCTCGCTGCTGGAAAGCTGCGCCACGCGCGGCCGCGCGCCGTATAACGCAGTGCTGACCCACGGCTTCACGATGGACGCCAAGGGCCTCAAGATGTCGAAGTCGCTCGGCAACACGGTGAGCCCGCTCAAGGTCATGGAGACCAACGGCGCCGACATCATCCGCCTCTGGGCACTCTCGGTCGACTACACCGAGGATCACCGCATCGGCGACGAGATCCTCAAGGGCGTGGCCGACCAATACCGCAAGCTGCGCAACACCTTCCGCTACATGCTGGGCGCGCTCGCTGACTACGACGCGGCGGAAGCGCTGCCGGTGGCGGAAATGCCAGAGTTGGAGCGCTACGTGCTGGCGCTGCTCGGCCGGCTCGACGCCACGCTGCGCCAGGCGGTCGCGGACTTCGACTTCAACACTTACGTCCGCGCGCTGATCGACTTCTGCAACGAGGACTTGTCCGCGTTCTTCTTCGATATCCGCAAGGACAGCCTCTACTGCGATGCGGCCACAGACCCCAAGCGCCGCGCCTATCGCACCGTGCTCGACACGCTGTTCCAGGCGTTGCTCCGCTACGCCGCGCCGGTGCTGGTTTTCACCTCGGAAGAAGTCTGGCAGACCCGCTATCCCGATGGGGGCAGCGTGCATTTGCTCGAATGGCCCGAATTTCCGACCGCCGAGGCCGACCTCGCGCGCTGGGCCGAGCTGCGAGCTTTGCGCGAAAAGGTTACCGAAGCGATCGAGCCGCTGCGCCGCGAGAAGATCGTCGGCTCCAGCCTTGCCGCCGAAGTGACCGTTCCAGAAACCGCGCCCGAGGCCAATCTTGCCGAGTTGTTCATCACTGCGACAGTCTCGCGCGGGCAGGGCGACGGTGTGGCGGTCGCGCCCACCGAGAAGCACAAATGCGGCCGTTGCTGGCGCCATCTCCCCGAAGTCGAGGATGATGGCGCCCTCTGCGCCCGCTGCGATGACGTGGTGAGCACGCTGGAGACGCCGCTATGAATACCGTGTGGCGCAGGCGGACCTTTGGCATACTGCTCGCTCTTGCAATCTTCGCCATCGATCAGGCTATCAAGGTCGTTCTGGTCGGGCGCATCCTGAAGCTGCGCGAAGTGCGGCTTGTCGAGGTGCTACCCTTCTTCGATTTCCGGTGGACTGAGAACTACGGCATTTCGCTGGGCCTGCTCACCGCAGGATCGATAGAGATGCGCTTCCTGCTCGTTGCCGTGACCGCGGGGATCGCGCTGTTCGTGGCGGTCTGGATGCTGCGCGAACGCCTGTTGGGAGACATCGTGCCGCTGGGAATGGTACTTGGCGGCGCGCTCGGCAACATTGTCGACCGCTGGAACCACGGTTTCGTGGTCGATTATGCAGACCTGCACTTCGGTGAGTTCCGGCCGTTTCTTATCTTCAATTTCGCGGACGCGGCGATCACCATCGGCGTCCTGATTATCCTTGCCCGCTCCCTGCTTTCGCGCGACAAGCCCGAGGCAGCGCCGCAGGCCGCTCCGGAGAGTTGAATCGATGCGCAAGTCCAAGGTCCTGAAGATGATTGTCCTGGCGGGCACGACGGCGGTTCTGCTGTCAGGCTGCAGCAGCGGCGGCCTCTTCAATCGTGGCCGTCCCGATGAGTTCGCTGTTCAGCGCCAGACTCCGCTGGTGGTGCCGCCCGACTTTTCGCTCACCCCTCCGCAGCAGGGTGAGCCGCGCCCGGCCGAAGCGACCCTGCAGGGCCAGACGCTGGACGCACTGTTCGGCGGACCGTCAGCGCGCAGCGAGATCGAGACCAACGCGCTCGCCCTCGCCGGCACGGCAGCGCCTTCTATCCGCTCCACGGTTGGCGATCTCGCGACGCATTCCGTCGCCAAGGGAGGAGTGACCCAGCAGATCCTCGCCGCGCCGGAAGGTGACGGGCTTAACGCTCAAGTGGCGATCGGCGGCTAAGGACCGAAGTCCGTCTCAGCTCCGCCGGAGCTGCGATGTTTCAGACATGTAGCGACGTCTTGAGGGGGAGGTTACCTCTCGCTCAGGCGTTGCCGACAGGCTCATCGGCGGATTGGGCTGCTTGCTGGCGAGCGATAAGCAGCTTGTCTATGCGCAGGCCATCCATATCGACGACTTCGAAGCGCCACCCTTGCGTATCGAAGTACTGCCCCTCCTGCGGAAGCTGCTTAAGCACGGCGAGAACATAGCCGGCTGTCGTCGCGAACTCTCGATCCTCCGGCAAGTCGATGCCCAGAAGGTCAGCCAGCGCGTCGGCCGGCATCGCACCTGAAACGAGCAGAGAGCCATCCTCGCGCTCCACCAGAAGCGGCTCGTCGCCTTCATCCTGGTGGCTGACGAAAGTGCCGGCGATCGCCGCGAGCACATCGCTGGGTGTGACCAGACCCTCGAGGTGACCGTACTCATCCCGAACCATCGCCATGGGAACTTCTGCGCGCTGAAGAACCTTGAGCGCGTCCATGGCGTCGATCTGATCGGGAATGACCTCAACTCTGCGCATGAGTTCGCTCATCTCGACCGGCTTTCCCTCCAACAGCATGGCAAGGGCATCACGCACGCGCAGAACGCCAACGACATTGTCGGGCGACCCCTCCGCCACTGGCAGCAGCGCATGAGGGGATACGGTGATTCGGGTACGCAATTGTTCTTCGCTCGCTTCCGAATCGATCCAGTGGATCTCCGGGCGAGGGGTCATCAGCTCACGAATCGGGCGATCTGCGAGGCGCATCACGCCGGCCATCATCGCGCGTTCGCCCTCCTCGATCACGCCTGAGCGTGTCGCTTCGGCGAAGATCATGTGCAGTTCCTCGGACGTGAGCCGGCCCTCGCCCCCGCTTCGCACCGCAAACAGGCGCAGGAGTACGCTGGAGGAGCGGTCGAGCAGCCAGACGACTGGTGCCATGACCCGTGCCAGCAGGAGCATCGGCACGGCCATGATCAGTGCTATCGGCTCGGCTGCGCGCAGGGCGAGTTGCTTGGGCACCAATTCGCCGATTACCAAGCTGGCGTAGGTGGTTACGGCAATGACCAGCGCAAAGCCCGCTTCGGGCGCATAGCGGACGGGAACCCCGAGTGCGGCGAGCCGCTCGCCCACCGGCCCTCCCAGGCTTGAGCCGGAGTAAGCGCCCGCAATAATACCGATAAGAGTTATGCCGATCTGCACGGTCGACAGGAACTTGCCCGGGTCCTGCGCCAGCTCCATGGCCGTGCTGGCGGCCTTGCTGCCCTTTTCTGCCGAAACCTTCAGCCGAGCCGTTCGAGCTGAGACGATCGCCAGTTCGGACATTGAGAACAGGCCGTTCAGCAGGATCAGCGCGGCGATGACGACGAGGTCGGTCCAGGGGAATGGCGTCACAATAGTCCCGCGCTAGCAGACAAACAGCGCGGCGCGAAGGGGGGCTTCCGCAGTGTTTTCGTAGAACCACCAGCGGACACTGGAACTCAAACAGCGACGAACCGTTGCGCGCCTGTCATCCAGATGCCGTTAATGTGCACAAACGCACATAAGGCGCGATGCCGATTTTGCAGGAAAGGGCCTGACATGAAAACTCCCCGCCTTCTTACTTCCGCTGCTGCAGCCCTATCGCTGGTGGCGGTCTCCGGTTGTGTAACCGATCCCAACACCGGTGAGCGCAAGATCTCGCGGACTGCAATAGGCGGCACCGGCGGTGCTGGCCTGGGCTATCTGCTTGGCAGTGTCATTGGCGGCAAGACGGCTCGCATCGTAGGCGCGGGCATCGGTGGTGTTGCCGGTGGTGTCGTGGGCTACCAGATGGACAGGCAGATCAAGGAGCTGCGGGAATCGACCGCCGGTTCCGGTATTGACGTCAGCCAGCAGGGCGACGGCATTCTCCTGAACCTGCCCGACGTGACATTCGCAGTCGATTCGACCCAGATCAGCCCCTCGTTCCAGCAGAGCTTGGACCGGGTGGCGCAGAGCATGGTGCAGTACCCCGACAGCCTCATCGACGTGTATGGTCACACCGATTCGACCGGCTCGGACGCATACAACCTTGATCTTTCGAAGCGCCGCGCCGACGCCGTGGCACGCTACCTGATGTCGCGCGGCGTGTCTTCGGCCCGCATCCAGACGCAGGGCATGGGCAAGAGCTACCCTGTGGCGGACAATACGACTGCAGAGGGCCGCGCGCTCAACCGCCGCGTGGAGATCAAGATCACGCCCGTGACCACACAGGACGTTCAGAGCGCGCGCTAAGCGTTCCGGACCGAACCAACCGGAAGGGCCGGCGCGTCACTGCGGCGGCCTTTTTCGTTTTGCGCGTGATCAATGACCGCCCGTCCGCGAACCGCCAATGAGGCGGAGCATAGCGGAGGTGGAGCGACTATCATGCTGCGAAAGATCATTGTCACCGGGTTGATGGGCATCGTCCCGCTTGCTCTTGGTGGAGCTGCGATTGCCGCACCGGCGGAAGATGGCGGCATCGTGGTCATGGCGCCGCGCGCTATACCCGTGCCCGCCGAACGATCACCTTATACGGGCGCCCCGATCGCCACTGCATCGGTGAAGATCCCCGTGCTGTATCAAGATCTCGATCTAGCGGAGGCGCGCGATGGCGAGCGGCTCGTAACCCGCATCGAACGCGTTGCGTACGACGCCTGCAAGCAGCTCGACAGCCTTTTCCCCTTCAATCCTGATCCTGAATGCCCGCGCAAAGCTGCCGCCTCTGCCAAGGATGCAGCGAAGGCCATGATAGCCTCGGCACGGCAGGTCCGCTAACACGGCGCGGGAGTACAAGACCTAGACAGAAAGTCGCTGCGCACGGTCCGCCAGGCGTTCGACCGCAGCGGGATGCATGGGCGGTGAGGACACGAGCACGCCAAATGCGCGCGGGTCGCGCTTGTTGTAGTTGAGCGGCTGGCCAAAGGCATCGGTGACGGCCGCGCCGGCTTCGCGCGCGATGAGACCGGCAGCGGCAATGTCCCATTCGTAACCCCAGCGCAGCGTTGCGACGAGATCCGCCTCATCCGCCGCCACCATGGCGATGCGCAAGGCGATGGAGTTGGGCTGCTCCACGCTGAGGAGATCGGCGTCTTCGCGAGGAAGCACCTTGGCCGGCACCCGGGCGCCTGGCAGCGCGACGCGGCGACTGGCAGACAGAAGTTCACCATTGCGCCACGCCCCCTGACCCGCCTCGGCCTGCCATAGCTCACCCCCCTCCTCCCGCCGTCTCACGGGTGCGAAGAGGCAGCCGAGCAATGGCCGCCGGCTGCTGACCAGAGCGACCGAAACGGCCCAACCGGTTCGTCCGCGAATGTAGTCGCGCGTGCCGTCGATCGGGTCGACCAGCCAGATCAGAGACTGGTCAAGGCGCGCAGGTGCGTCGGCGGTTTCCTCGGAAAGCCAGCCAGCAGAAGGCAGCAGTGCCGCAAGCTCGCGTTTCAGGAAGGTGTCGACGGCGATGTCGCTGGCTGAGACGGGGCTGTCTGCCCCCTTATCCCATACCTCGCACGCGTGTCCGTCCCCCGGCCAGGCGGCCAGAGCGATGCGACCAGCCTCGCGCACGATGCTCTCCAGACGGGCGCGATCTATCATAAAGGGGAGTTCTTGTTGGGCACGCTATCCTATAGCGGAAAAATCGGAAGTTCAGCGGCCCTTTTCAAGCGGGGAGCGATATGCTTATGCGGCAATGCACAAGCCCTCCCCAGGCGCTGCGCCAGCAGATGTGGCGAAACTCCAGCAAAAGGCGAACCAGCGAATGAACATCCACGAATACCAGGCGAAGGAACTGCTCGCAAAGTACGGCGTGAAAATCCCCGCCGGATACGCCGCTTTGACCGTCGAGGAAGCCGCCGAAGGCGCCAAGAAGCTCCCCGGGCCGCTCTATGTCGTGAAGGCGCAGATCCACGCTGGTGGCCGTGGCAAGGGCAAGTTCAAGGAGCTGGGCCAGGACGCCAAGGGCGGGGTACGCCTTTCCAAGTCGATCGAAGAGGTCGAGACCAATGCCAAGGAAATGCTGGGCAACACCCTCGTCACCATCCAGACGGGCGACGCCGGCAAGCAGGTGAACCGCCTTTATGTGACTGACGGCGTGGACATCGAAAAGGAATTCTACCTCTCGATGCTGGTCGATCGCGCCACCGGCCGCGTCGCCATGATCGTGTCGACCGAAGGCGGCATGGACATCGAGGAAGTCGCCCATTCCACGCCCGAGAAGATCGTCACCATCACGATCGATCCGGCGGAGGGTTTCCAGCCGCACCACGGCCGCGCCGTCGCGTTCGGTCTGAAGCTTGAGGGTGAGCTGAACAAGCAGGCGCAGAAGCTCGCCAAGCAGCTCTACACCGCTTTCCTCGACCTTGACTGTGACATGGTCGAGATCAACCCGCTGGTTGAGACCAAGGACGGCAACCTGCTCGTCCTCGACACCAAGATGAGCTTCGATTCGAACGCGCTCTATCGTCACCCCGACGTAATGGAACTGCGGGACGAGACCGAGGAAGACCCCGCTGAGCTGGAAGCCTCGAAGTATGACCTGGCCTATATCAAGCTCGATGGCGACATCGGCTGCATGGTTAACGGCGCCGGCCTCGCCATGGCGACGATGGACATTATCAAGCTCAACGGCAGCTTCCCGGCCAACTTCCTCGACGTGGGCGGCGGCGCCAGCAAGGAGAAGGTGACCGCGGCGTTCAAGATCATCCTGGGTGATCCGAACGTTAAGGGCATCCTGGTCAACATCTTTGGTGGCATCATGAAGTGCGACATCATCGCGGACGGCATCGTCGCGGCGGCTAAGGAAGTGAACCTGCAGGTTCCCCTCGTCGTCCGTCTGGAAGGCACCAACGTCGAGCAGGGCAAGGAAATCCTCGCCAACTCCGGCCTGGCGATCGTCCCTGCAAACGATCTGGGCGACGCAGCCCGCAAGATCGTCGCGGAGGTCAAGGCGGTCGCCTAACCGCTGAGGCATGCTTCGTACGGAAAGGGGCTCGCCGCACCGCGCGGCGAGCCCCTTCTGCATTTCGGCCCCGGCGGTGATCGCCCCGCATCACCGCGGCAGGGGTTGACGCGCGCGTCAAGGGACGCGATGGCGGTGCCGCGTACTGTTTAATCGCGCGGCTAAACTGCTGCCGCGCCGCCGCAGAGAGGACCGAACCGTATGAAGATCCTCGTGCCCGTCAAGCGGGTCATCGATTATAACGTCAAGCCGCGCGTCAAGGCGGACGGCACTGGCGTCGACTTGTCGAACGTCAAAATGAGCATGAATCCCTTCGACGAAATCGCGGTCGAAGAAGCGATCCGCCTCAAGGAGGCGGGCAAGGCGGAAGAGATCGTCGCGATCTCCGTCGGCCCGGCGAAGGCGCAGGAAACCTTGCGCACTGCGCTCGCCATGGGCGCCGACCGCGCGATCCTGGTTGAAACCGATGCCGAAGTCGAACCACTTGCCGTCGCCAAGATCCTCAAGGCAGTCGTCGCTGAGGAGAACCCCGGCCTTGTCGTACTCGGCAAGCAGGCGATCGACGACGATTCGAACCAGACCGGTCAGATGCTCGCTGCCCTGCTCGGCCGCCCTCAGGGCACGTTCGCTAGCAAGGTTGAAATCGAAGGCGACAGCGTCTCGGTCACGCGTGAAGTCGACGGTGGCCTCGAGACGGTGAAGCTGTCGATGCCCGCTATCGTCACCACCGACTTGCGCCTTAACGAGCCGCGCTACGCTTCGCTGCCGAACATCATGAAGGCGAAGAAGAAGCCGCTCGATACCAAGAGCCCGGCTGACTACGGCGTCGACATTGCGCCTCGCCTCAAAACTGTCACGGTGAAGGAGCCGCCGGTGCGTCAGGCTGGCATCAAGGTGCCGGACGTCGACACGCTGGTGAACAAGCTCAAGGACATGGGCGTAGCCAACTGATCAACCTCCCGCTGGCGTTGAGCGCCGCTGTGGCGCTCGCACCGCGGGTTCCCGACTTCGCCCGAACCGTGCGGTGAAGGGCTGAAAGGACTGATACGATGAAGACGCTAGTCTGGGTCGAACACGACAACGCGGCGCTCAAGGACGCCACACTCGCAGCCGTCACGGCGGCCTCCAAGCTCGGTGATGTCAACCTTCTGGTCGCTGGTTCCGGCGCGCAGGCCGTTGCCGATGCCGCTGCGCAGATTGCCGGCGTGAGCAAGGTATATCTTGCGGATGACGCCGCCTATACCAACGCTCTGGCAGAAAACGTCGCCCCGCTGATCGTCCAGCTAATGGGCGACCACGATGCGTTCGTTGCCCCGGCAACCACCACGGGCAAGAACATCGCGCCGCGCGTGGCTGCGCTGCTCGACGTCATGCAGATCTCCGACATTCTCTCGGTGGAAGGTGAGAAGACCTTCACGCGCCCGATCTATGCCGGCAACGCGATCGCCACGGTTGAGAGCTCGGATGCCAAGCTCGTCATTACCGTGCGCGGCACCGCCTTCGAGAAGGCTGCGACGAGCGGCGGCTCCGGCAGCGTCGAGACCGTCTCCGGTACGGGTGACGCAGGGCTCTCCAGCTTCGTCAGCGCCGAGCTCGCGAAGTCCGAGCGTCCTGAGCTGACCAGCGCCAAGATCATCGTCTCCGGCGGTCGCGCGCTCAAGGACGCGGATACCTTCCAGGAAGTCATCTTCCCGCTGGCGGACAAGCTCCACGCCGCTGTTGGCGCGAGCCGCGCCGCTGTTGACGCGGGCTATGTTCCCAACGATTATCAGGTCGGCCAGACGGGCAAAATCGTCGCGCCTGAAGTCTACATCGCAGTCGGCATTTCGGGCGCCATCCAGCACCTTGCCGGCATGAAGGACTCCAAGACCATCATCGCCATCAACAAGGACGAGGACGCGCCGATCTTCCAGGTCGCGGACATCGGCCTGGTAGGGGACTTGTTCACGATCGTGCCGGAGCTGACCGGCAAGCTCTGAATCCCCCCCGGCGCTGCAGATAAAGAGAATCCGGTCGGCAACGGCCGGATTTTTCTTTGTAGTGAAACAATTTGCGGCAAAGTGGTCCGGAGCACTGTTCGTGGATGGTAGCATGACGGGCCAAGTCCGACGCAAACTCCTTCTTGCTGCCGCAGTCATATCGGCATCAGCAAACCCTTCGGGCGCCATGGCGTCGACTACAGCCGGCCTCGAGCCGACAGGGCCGTGGAACGTCCACTACGCGGCGCAGTCGTGCATGCTGCTACGAGGGTATGGCGACGCGACCAAACCAGATCTCCTCATGATGGAGCGGTTCGAACCGTCGGACAGGTTCCAACTCGTTCTGATCAGCGACCAGTTGCGCTACTACGAGCAAGGAAGCATGCTACGTCTCCGCTATGGCGACGGCGAGCGGATCATCGTGAAAGGAGCGATGCCCGGCAAGGCGGACGACGGCAGAGCCAGTCTTACCATCTCCAGCACCGCCATCCGGCCGTGGCCGGAGAGCGAAGAAGACGAACCCGAACGGCTTTCCATCACGCCCGAACAGGAAGCCGCAGCCACCTCGCTCACGGTCTCTTTCCGGGGGCGTGATGTCACGTTCCGCACCGGACCACTCGACAAAGCGTTCGCGGCTCTGCGCAAGTGCACGGATGACCTGGTGCGATCATGGGGCCTGGACCCGGTTCAGCAGAGCAGGCTTTCGGCGCCCGCCAAGCCGCTCAGCAAGCCTCGCTCGTGGATCACCTCCAGTGCCTATCCAAGAAGCATGATCCTGCTTCGCAAGCAGGGCCTGGTGAACTTCCGTCTCTCCGTCAACGAAACGGGAACGCCAACCGCTTGCCAGATTCAACGCTCTTACAGCGATGAGGCTTTCGACAAGGTCACATGCGAGCTCTTGATGCGCAACGCCCGCTTCTCACCCGCACTCGACGAAAGCGGCAAAGCTGTTCCCTCTTATTTCGTGAGCGGCGTCCGATTCATCATAGCTACCTGAGGGCTGCCTACCACCGGGACACGCTGGATCAGCAACCGCCCTCGCCCGCGCAGCTCCTATCGCGAATCGCGCGGAACTCGTCCGCCGGGCGCCAGTTCGGCCAAGCGGTGCTGTCCGCGAGATCTCGACCGAGCGAGTAGAGCAACTCCATGTCCTGCATGATGCCAGACCAGTCCCAGCTCTGCGCGTACTCATCGCCGGGCTGGTGATAGCGGTTGGCGGTATAGTCGTCCTCGGCCGCCTTTCCGGCTGCCTTCCCACCCTCGACAAGATCGATACCGCGACCGAAGTTGAACATCGGCACGCCGCGCTTGGCGAGGCTGAAGTGATCGGAGCGGTAGTAACCACCCTTCTCCGGGCTATCCTCAGCGGCTTCGACCAGACCGCGGGCACGCAAGGCGGTGCGGAACCGATCATTCAGCTCCGATTTGTCTCCGCCCACCATCGCGTAGTCACGGGTGCGGCCACCGGGAGCCAGCGCATCCATGTTGACGCCGCCAACAGTTCGTTCGAGCGGATAGATCGGGTTCTGGGCGTAGTATTCGGAGCCGAGCAGACCCGATTCCTCCAGCGTCACTGCCAGAAAGACTTGGCTGCGCGCAGTAGGTCCCGCGTCTGCGTTGGCTTTGGCAAGAGCGGCCAGCGCCGCCACGCCAGTCGCGTTGTCCACTGCGCCATTGCAGATGTCATCTCCGGTCGCATCAGGGGTGCAGCGCCCCAGGTGATCCCAGTGAGCGGAATAGAGGACGTACTCGTTCGGGCGTGTCTTGCCCGGTAATATGCCGACGACGTTATGCGAGTTCGACTTACGGATCGTGTTTTCGAACGAGACGCTCGCATTCAGGTCCAGCGGGATCGGCTTGAAACCCTTGGCTTGCGCCGCCTTGGTGAGGGTCGCAAGATCCTGGTCGGCAGCGGAAAGGATCTTCTCAGCCACGTCCTTCTGGACCCATCCATTGACCTGCGTCTGGTCCATCGCCTCGTTTGGCGTCTGGACGTAGTACTGCGGACCGGTCCAGCTGGAGTTGACGACGTTCCAGCCGTAAGCTGCGGGGAAGGTATCGTGCACGATAATGGCTCCCGCCGCGCCCTGCCGTGCCGCTTCCTCGAACTTGTAAGTCCAGCGGCCATAGTAGGTCATCCGGCGGCCCTTGAAGAGGCCGTCCTCGCTTTCCATTGCGTAGTCTGGATCGTTGACGAGGATGACCGCGGTCTTCCCCTTCATGTCGACGCCGGCATAATCATCCCAGCCTAGCTCGGGCGCCACGATGCCATAGCCGACGAAGACGAGGGGACTGTTCTCGAGCTTGGTGCTGGGGGTGACGCGATAGCTCGTACCCACCCATTGGTCGCCAAAAGAAAAACTCATCGGCGTTCCGCTGCCGCTCACCCGCAGTGCGCTTGGTTTCTGCGCCGTGATCTCGACCGTCGGCACCGGTTGCAACCACTCGCCATTGGCACCGGGTTCCAGCCCCGCCGCTTTAAACTGGCTGACGATGTAGTCGAGAACCTTAGGCTCCGTGGCGGTGCTCGGCGCCCGGCCCTCGAAGTCATCCGCAGAGAGACGCTCGGTCATCCGCTTCATCAGCTCAAGCGAAACATTGGCGCCCGCCGAGGCAGGCGTCGCGTCCGGCGTGTCGCTTGGCGGGGGAAGGGCCGTGCCCACGCCACCGATCGGCTGTGCCCCTGAACAGGCGGCAAGCGCCAGAACGCAGAGCGAGGACAGAAACGACTTCTTGGAGACGATGCTGATCATGACAGCAGCGTGCCAGAGCGCCTGACTGCACACAAGTCTGCCGGCGGCCTCGAAGGGTTGTTCCGGCGGGCAGCAGAGGCCATGATCGGCAGGATGAGTGCGACACCCTTTCCCAGCGCTGATTGGACCGGCGCAGTGGCACGCGCGCATGCGCACTCCCCCTACCTTGCGCGGGCGCTGGACCGACTTCCCGAACTAACCGAACTGCTCGCGGCAGGCGATGGCCCCGCGGCGCTGGCGTGGGCTCAGGCAGCCGGCGAGAGCGCTTCCGAGGCAGGGACGGCCTTGCGACGCCAGAAGCAGGCGCTGGCTCTTGCTCTGGCGATCGGCGACCTTGCAGGCGCCTTCCCGCTTCTGACCGTAACGCGCGCCTTGTCGGACTTCGCCGACCATGCTCTCGACACCGCTATCGCCGCCGGCATTCGCCGCCGCGCGCCGGACTTCGATCCGGCTGCGCAGCCAGCGGGCTTTCTCGCCCTGACGCTGGGCAAGCATGGCGCGCGCGAGCTGAACTACAGTTCTGATATCGATCCCATCCTCCTTTACGACCCCGCGCTGCTGCCGCGCCGAGAGCGCGACGAGCCTGGTGAGGCTGCCCAGCGAGTGGCCCGCGCGGTCGTCGAGACGTTGTCGACCGTCGACGCGGAGGGCTACGTCTTCCGCGTCGACCTGCGGCTCCGTCCTGCATCGGAAGTCAGCCCGCTGGCCATCTCGATCGACGCCGCGCTTACTCACTATGAAACCTCCGCACTCTCATGGGAAAGGGCCGCTTTCATTCGGGCGCGCGCCTGTGCAGGAGATATCGCGGCAGGCGACGACTTCCTGGCGGCAATCCGGCCCTTCATCTGGCGTCGCAGCCTGGATTTCGGCGCGATCGACGAGATTGGCCGCCTGACGGCGCAAATCCGTGCCAGCGCCCGCGGCAAGCCCGAGGCAGGCCCCGGATTCGACCTCAAGAAGGGCCGTGGCGGCATCCGCGAAATCGAATTCTACGCGCAAGTTCACCAGCTCATCCACGGTGGCCGCAACCCGGCCCTGCGGCTGCGCGGAACACGCGAGACACTCGACGCTCTTGCCGATGCTAGCCTGATCCCGCGCGCGGAAGCCGTCCTCCTGGGAGAAAGCTATGACCGGCTCCGGACAATAGAGCATCGCCTGCAGATGGTCAGCGATCAGCAAACGCACGCACTACCTTTGAATGCCGATGCGCTCGACAATGTAGCCCAACTCGACGGGATGACTGACGGAGACGCGTTGATAGAGGAAGTCGCAGCCATCACGTCGCAAGTGGGCACTCTATACGATTCGCTCATCCCTACGCAGGACTCGACGGCGAGCGCCGGCGCACTCCCTGCCGAGACGCTCCCAGAAACACTCGTTCGGCTCGGTTTGCCGAACCCCGAAACAACAGCAGCACGGATTGAGAGCTGGACCTCAGGCCAGATGCGCGCCTTGCGATCTGACGCGGCGCGCACTGCGTTCGAGGCTATCCGCGACGATCTGCTTGCCGCAGTCGCTGTGTCCCCGGAGCCCGAGCGTGCCCTTGCCCGCTGGGAGCAGTTGCTCGACAATCTGCCCAGCGCCATCAACCTGTTTCGCCTTTTGGAAGCGCGGCCTGGCCTGACTGTACGCCTCGCGCGCATCTTGAGCCTTGCGGCCCCGCTCGCCGATGCACTCGCACGCCGCGCCGACCTTCTCGACCCGCTGATTGACGCCAGTGCATTAGAGCTCCCCGGCGATGTACCAGAGCTGATCGAAGAGTTCTCGCGGTTCGAGGCGGACGACGGATATGAGCGCATCCTCGACACCGTGCGCCGTAAGGTCGGAGAGTGGCGCTTCGCACTGGGTGTGCAACTCATCGACGGCACCGCCGACCCCATCGCTATCGGAGCCGGTCTCGCGCGAATAGCCGAAGCGGCCACGTGTGTGCTGACCAAGGCGGCGCGCGCTGATTTTGAGGAGACGCACGGCCGCATCCCCGGATCCGAGCTCGTCATTCTGGCTCTCGGCCGTTTCGGCGGCGGCGTTCTGACGCATGCCTCTGACCTGGATGTCGTGTTCCTGTTCACCGGCGACGTTGCCGGAGAGTCGGACGGCAGGCGGCCTATCGGACCGACCCGATATTACAATCGGCTGAGTCAGCGCATCATCGCTGCGCTCTCGGCGCCAACGGCGGAAGGCGCGCTGTTCGAAGTGGATACGCGGCTGCGGCCGTCGGGAAGCCAAGGACCGCCCGCAGCGAGTCTCGACAGCTTTGAGCGGTATCAACGCGAACAAGCCTGGACATGGGAGCACATGGCGCTTGCCCGCTCGCGTCCGGTTTATGGGTCGGAAACGGCGCGCGACGAGGTGGACATGGCAGTTCGCCAAGTCCTCAGCGCACCACGCGATGTCGAGAAACTTCGGATCGAAGTGCTGGAGATGCGCGCAACGATGGCGGCGCATAAGCCCGCCAAAGGGCCGTTGGACGTGAAGCTGGCGCGCGGAGGGCTCGTCGATCTCGAGTTCATCATCCACTACTTGCAGCTGCGCAATGGCGCCGCCTTCGCTCCCGATCTCGGCGCCGCTGTCGCTGCGCTGACCGAGGCTGGGCTTCTCCGGCCCGAACTCGCCAATGCGCAATCCACGCTCACACGGTTTCTGGTGGCAGCGCGGTTGCTGACGCCGGATTCGCAGATCCCATCGGACGCTACGCGGGAAGCCCTTGCGCGCGCCTGTGCTTGCGGCGAATGGAGCGAGATCATGGCCGAGTTGGTCCAAGCGCGCGCCATCGTTGGTGCGGCCTGGAAAGACGCGTTCGGCATCGAGCTGGAGATCACCTGATGGGCACCAAACCTGGCGTCGGCGACGCTTTCCCCGACATCGCTCTGGAAACCCCCGAGGGTGGCAGCGTGAAACCTTCCGATTTTGCTGGAAAGCCCCTCGTCGTGTTCTTCTATCCCAAGGACGACACGCCCGGCTGCACGACCGAGAATATCGACTTCACCGCGCTGAAACCGAAGTTCGAGGAAGCCGGTGTCGCCGTGCTCGGCGTGAGCAAGGACCCTCCGGCCAGGCACGCCAAGTTCATCGCCAAACATGATCTGGCTGTTCCGCTTGCCAGCGATGCCGCGGAACACGGTCTTTCCGACGCCCTCGGCATCTGGACCGAGAAGCAGAATTACGGACGGACTTACATGGGCATGGTGAGGACGACGTATCTGGTTGCCGGCGATGGCAGCATTGCCAAGGTATGGGACAAGGTGAAGGTGAAAGGGCACGCCCAAGCTGTGCTCGAGGCGGCGCAAAGCCTCTGATCGTGCAGTCTGTCGCCACAGCCATTCGGGAGGTTCTGCTCACGCCCGATCCGCGCAAAAAAGTGATGGGCGCCCGGCATGTCGCGCGCGAATGGCGGCTGGGCCGGCTTGCCGCGACATTCGATGCCGAGATGCCCGAGAGCCCCGGCCGACCTGCAGCTCCGGAGTTGCTGCCGCCTAACCGCATGCCCAAGCGCGGGAAAGCGCAGTCGGACCGAGGGCGGGTCGCGCTGTGGCACGCCCTCGCGCATATAGAGTTCGTGGCAATTGACCTCGCGCTCGACATGGCGGGGCGCTTTGGCGGTGATATGAGCTTGGAGTTCGTGAGCGACTTCATGGCAGTCGCCGCGGACGAGGCGATGCACTTTGCGCTCATCGAGCGACACCTGCGCACCATGGGGAGCTTCTACGGCGCCCTGCCCGCCCACAGGGGATTGTGGGACGCCGCCTACGAGACACGCCATGACCTAGCTGCGCGCCTGGCGATCGTCCCGATGGTGCTGGAGGCAAGGGCCCTCGACGTGACCCCATCTGCCGTGGCGCGCGTGCGCGATTCGGGTGACGAAAGGGGAGCCCGGCTCCTTGAACGAATCCTTGACGATGAAATCCGCCACGTTCGCGCAGGAGTGACGCATTTCGTCGCTGTGGCCGATAAACTGCGGCTATCTCCGCAATCCCTATGGAAATCTTTGCTTTCGGAGTACTTTCGGGGAACCCTGAAACCACCGTTCAACGACTCAGCGCGTCGGTCAGCCGGTTTACCGCGCGAATGGTACCACGGGGTTGTTCCGGTAACTTCTTCCCCTCTAAAACTTAACTCGTGAGACGGCGGGGGGTTCCGACCATCTCCAACAACCGACCGCCAGCCCCCGGCTGAGCGGACCTGAAAAACACGCCGTGCGTGGTCGCGTCGGCGGATAACAAGGTATTGCGAGTGGTCGTAACGCATTTCTCCGCTGGTTCGCGTTTGGTTTCAGGCGTCGTAGCTGCGGCTTCCCTGCTCTTCGCCGCACAGCCGGCTCTTGCCAATTCCGCCAACACTGACATTGCCGCCCCATTGCGGGCAGCTCAGGGCGCCGAAAAGAGCGCCAGCGGTGGTGAGGATGAGCAGTTCCGTACTCTGTTCAGCTCGTGGCAGAATTTTGAGGAGACCGGCCACGCGGCACTTGCCGCCTCTTCCGGCAAGTCGCCACTGTCGGCTGCAGCTCGCGCAGCGGCCGGAATCACCGGCCCCCTTTCGATCCCTTCGCGTACGCCGCTTGAGGGTATCAAGCTGACCAGCAGCTTCGGTATGCGCAATCACCCTGTGGTTGGCGGCATGCGCGCACACAAGGGTATTGATCTTGCCGCGCCGGTCGGCACGCCGATCTACGCCACAGCTGACGGCCTCATTGGCAAGGCATCCTGGTTCGGTGGCTACGGCCTTTACGTGCAGATCAAGCACGGCAACGACCTCGAAACGCGCTATGGTCACATGTCCCGGCTCAACGTGGCCGAGGGTCAGCAAGTTCGCAAAGGTGACGTGATCGGCTACGTCGGCAGCACCGGTCGCTCGACCGGGCCGCACCTCCACTACGAAGTGCGCGTCGATGGCCAGGCCGTAAACCCCATTCCCTACATGCAGTCTGACCGCACAACGCTTGCGTCCAGCGACAGATAAGGCTGATGCTGTCTATCTGACTGCGTCCGGGCAACTTCGGGTATTGAGCGACGCCTTTATACCTTCGCCGTGCTTCTGTGAGCCTCGATACGCTTGCTGCCTAGCGGGCCCATGCACGTGATCCAGCCCTGCAGTGTGGGATAGAACTCCCATCCAGCCAAGTTGCACACGCAAGAGCTGAAGTAGTTTGCACTTCGGCCGGTGGAAGATGTCGATGGCGCGGACAGAGGTCCGGAAGGCGGAGACGGATCGCTCACCGACCTTGCTGAGGATGGCCGCAGTCTAGAAAACGGCGCTAGGATGCGTTCTAGATGCCTCCGCGGCGCCAACTTTCATATGTCGCCGTCGCTCCCGCCGAACGGGTCAGTCACCAACCACGCACTCACCGATTACGAATTATACCTGCGGTCTTGGCCCGCGCTCCAATTTGCTTCGCCGGGAGATTTGGCTTGATGCCTGCCCGTGCATCATCCGAGATGCAGCTAACGAGTGCTACCCGTTGAAGGAACTGATGCATCGGCCCTCGGTTGCAGGATCAACGACCTGCGCTTCAAGGCGCTGACTGACTGTTGACCAAATGCTCTATCGGCAGTGCTGAATATTCAAGACGATGTGCAGCCGGGGACCAGGGCAATTCAGCACAACTAGCATTATGCGCTTAGCCAAGCGTGCCCTACTCACAACTTCCCAGCTGCCAAGTTCGCCCTTCGCAAATTTAAAGCGCTATATCGACTTGGCGTTGGTGTACCGTATCAGCCTGTAGATCGAATAAGGGTTTGTGGTGAGATAGCGCCAGAGCAGCCTCTTGGGATCCCTCATAGCCCGAAACAGCCATTCCAGACCAAGACTCTGCATCCAATCGGGCGCGCGCGGCGCTTCTCCAGAGAGAAATGCGTAAAGTCCTCCGCAGGTCTTCACCCAACCGATGCCCCGCAGTTGGTCGCGATTGCGGACGCACCATTCCTCCTGTCGCGGCTTACCAAGCCCAACCCAGAGAACATCGGCTCCGCTCTCACGAATATCCTGGCAAATCTCGTTGTTCTCGGCCGGATCGAAATAGCCGTTCCGCCGTCCCACGATTTTGAGCTCGGGATAGAGGACACGGATACGCTCTACCGCATTGCGGTTTTGGTTTTCCGATCCGCCAAAGATGTAAAACGACAGGCCGCCTTCGATCGCAGCGCGCGCTGCGTCGTGGAAAAAGTCGGTCGTGGCGATACGTTCCGGGAGAGGCGCCGCAGTCATCTTGCTGGCAAAGACGACCGATTGCCCATCAGCATGGATCCACGATGCTTCGAGCATGACGTCCCTGAACGCGTCGTCCATCCCCGCCAAAGCGACACCTTGGCCGTTGGATGAGAAGACTAGCTTAGGGAGCCAGCTACCCCCCGCGTCCCTAGCCAACTGGCAATCTGCCACCATCATTGCAGCAAGCTCTTTACGTGACGCGCGTACAGTTGGCAGTCCGCCGACGAGCACTCGTTCGGGAAGGATCTGGGCAGATGCGGAAAGCCGCTCGAAGTCAGTCATGTGCGACATGCAAGCCATTCATGTTTTACAATCACCTCAAAGGCAATCACGCTGATATTCCACAAGCGCCATGACGCGGAAGTGACACAACCTTGTTGTGCCACAAAATTGTAGAATGTCGTTCGCAAACAGAGATACGCAAACCTCTTACAACTGTTAGCGGCGTGGATTATCGCAACAATCTAGTTATTAGAAGTCAACAGGCGTTGGGCCCATTTTCGCAATTCGCTATGCCATACTGCACTGCAACCTCTTTTGCAACTCTTCTAAGGCACGAGCATCTTTGAGGGAGAGAACCGCTCGATGGGCGACCGCCTGAAGGCCACCGCAATCGCCGAGGAGTACGTAACCTCACAAGTGGACGAAATTCGTCACGGTGTCTAGGTCGCTGCGACGTCCGACTTGCAGTGGGGCACAGTCGCAAGCAGGCCGAGGGTAAGCGAAAACGACAAAAAAAGGGTACGATGTCCGCCCCCAGTGTTGGGGGCAGAGCAGGAATAAAAAGACGCGTGAGGGGTGTGCTGAGGACCTGCCGACCGCACTCTTTTAGAGTGCAACCTCCGCGAGGCAAAGCCCGGGTGCTTGACCTCGTCCGGAATGGAGGAGATATGCTGCATCTGCGAAACTCGCTCGGCAAGGGGAATTCACGATGGCTCTCTTACAAGACGCGCAGCCGGCCCCCAGCGTACACCTGACCTCCGGCATCGATGCTACATTGATGGCGCAGCGTTGCCTCGACCTGATCAAGAGAACTTCACCGGCAGGCTACGAATTTTGGTTCACCTCAGGACCGACAGTCGGCGCTGAGGATGTGGCCCTGCAAGACCATGCGGACATCATCTACTCTGCGCACCTACTTGGAGTGACGCAGCAGCTACAGGCTGAGGCCGCAGAGCATTATCAGACCATGCTTGCGCATGCGCAACTCTATGGACGCGCCGGCGGCAACGCTGTAGCGGAAAAGGGAGCTAACGCTCATCTCACGGCTTACCTTCTTGGCGGAGCTAGGCTTCTTCAGATCACAGGTAAAGCTGCGATGTTGCCGGCGCTTTTCAAAGGGTGGCAGCTTGAACGGCTGATCGACGAACATTTCCTGCCCCGCTGGCCGAAGGCGTGGACACACCACATCTGGCGTGTCAGCCACTGGATCGGCGGGATCCCGTCCATTCTGCTGCAAATCGCAGAGTCAGGACAGAACACGATGATCTCGAGATCATTGGTGGACAAGGTCTTGCAAAGTTCAAGCGAGCGGTTGCTTGCTCAGCGCTCGGGATTGCTAAAGCCCTACAAATCAGAGCTATTGCAGCAACTCTTCAAGGCGGCATACCGACTACGCCACGACCCTGACATTGGCGAGATCGGCGGCGTAGTCCATATCCTGTGGGTTTTCCATGCGGTGAATAAACCTTACGTTGCGAGCAACGCCTTGTTCGACAGCGCAAAGAAGCACCTCCAGAGGGAGCCTTTCATGGAAAAGGTCCCCTATTGTCTTGATTTTGACATCGTTCAACTTGCCCGCACCGCTGCCCCTAATGAAGCGGCGCGCTTAGACCTAGCGCCCCGTGCGGAGCGCTTTCGAAGAGATATTGCGGTCTTCCTGACGTCAGATGAGCAAATCGGGTACACCCTGCATAAACTCCCCGGAGCGCTAGCCACCATGCACGAGTGCGCCATGATACAGGGTCTTTCCGAAGTTCCAGAACTCGGAATAGATGTGATCGACGTGATCCATGATGCCTATTGGCTGTAGATATAGAGCGACTCTGCCATTTGAATTTTGCCCCGCAGGGCTGACGATTGCTGGCATTGTCCTCAGATTTACGATGGTGGCAGCGCGAGCGGCGCGGTGAGAATGGGGGCATCCTGCACATCGTCTCCGACTAGCTGATCAGCTTCAATGCCCGCTCGCTTCGCGGGTTGCTGACGGCTAGGCTCCGGGCAAGCGGTCGCCCCTCCAGGACGCGCAGCGGCGTGCATTGATCGAAGCCGTCGGATACGGGCCTACGATCCATGTGTTATGCCTGAGAGCCGCAGCCCGGCGAAGATCGTCGACCACCGACTCAGCGATCAGTCTTTGCAAGCTCGCCGTGCATGCTCAACGCTCGCCTCGCGGAACTTACGGCGCCACGTGAGGACGGCGAAGTCGACCGGCTTTAGCGCCTTGAGGTGGCGCTGTATTGGTGAGTTGACACTCCAGCCCGCGTCGCATTCCTTCTGCCAGAGCTTGGCAGGCTCGTGCTTCCAGCGTTTCGGGATACCGGCCTTTCGTGTCGGTGCCCTTCTCCTACTGGGTTCCCCTGCTTGAGCGCTGGCACAATGGAGGAGCCGATGATCTGGCCAACCATGGCGATATACTTTTAGTCGGTGAGCGCGGCATCGAAGCGGGTGAAGAGCTTGTAGCCCGCCTTAACCTTCACCAGCGTTCACGGAACAGCCATACCGTCGGTGCGTCGAGTACCGCAAACTGCTCCAAGGTTCGCCCGCTGCGCCCAGCGCCACGTGGCGATCCGAAAAACCAAAGAGAGACGGCTGCCCTGCCACCTCCGCCTCCGCGGTCGCGCTCAGGCAGTGAATCATCTCAGGCCCGCAGACGTCACCGGTTCCTCGAGGCGCTCAACTATCGATGGTACTTTGCTGAGCCAGCAAGCGGGTCAACGCGGCGGCGCCGGATGAGCCGTGCAATGCAGCCCCCCCGCACGTCCTGAATCAGAGCTTCAATTGTCTGGGAAGCCTTCCGACTACCCCAGTCAATAATCTTTCAAGTCCCACCATGTTTCTGACCCAAATGCAAAGGTCAGACCCCGAAACAAGGCTTCCTACCGCGCGCAGTCTCGAGGGAAGTGATCTCATTGTAACGGGTTATTTGGATCCAGCCGGGAAAGCAAAAAGCTCAACTCCCCGCCTAAAAAGAAAGACCTCATGTTAACGCCTTTGGCAAGGGTCTCGACTCTTTCAGAAATAGAACTGTCTCCAAATGCGAAAACATGCAAGAGTGGATAGAGAAAGGGTGTAGTTTCAGCTTGCTGCGGCGCTCCAGCTCGCTTCGCGATGGAGCTGTCGCGCTCATCATCGGTCGACTGTATGATCGACGAAGCTAGCCGATGAAGTTGGCGCCTCGTAACCGCTGAAGTCGGCACTTCCTGAAGGAGTATGATCGTCGCCAAGGGCGCTGCAGCAAACAAATGATAGTGTCGCGCACGAGTCCCGCGGTTACTCTCACTGGCAAGCGTCCCATCCTCGCGCACTTGGCTGGCTCCCAGGGCAAGTATATCATTGGCCTCGCTTTTGAGGTCTGCTCTGCCCAATACTCTCCCGACTGCAGCGAGCGCAGCACCACTCCAATAGACATGATTGTCGATGTGCTTGCTCTGCACGCGATCTCGCTCAAAGGCTTGGATGCCGATCGCGTGACGCTCAAACCAGGACCTGATACTTTCGGATTGTAACTGTGAAGCCGAAGGCAGCTCAGCCTTGAGATAAGAAATAGCGAGGGCAGTGATCATCCAATTGCGGTAGTATGCGGCAGCTTTACTCTTTACACCCTCAAGCGAGCGAGCAGAAGCTAACGATTCAAATGATAGGGCAAGGCACTCTTGCAAGCGCCTCTTGGTAGCAACATTTCTGGCGTGGCGGTACCGGTCTGCCATCGCCACGATGCGGCCCACCGGGCGTTCTATACGCCTTCTTACGGCTGCTTGCTCCCGTACCTTGTCGGGATCGAGCTCTGACTGAGTCGGGTCGCTTGCCTTGTAGCGCACAGCTATGTTGAGATCGGACGGTATCAATGCTGAATCTCGGCAGCTCTCCGGTGCAGCATAGGCATCGAGCGGCACTAGCACGAAAATGGCAAAGGCTAACAGGACGGCGGCTCTGCTGCTTATCATCTGTATACGCGCTTGAAAGCTTCGCAGATGAGGTCACGCCTTCGACTAATCGACAAAGAATCCAAAGTAGAGAATTCAGATGCAATCACAGAATCGTGCTCCGTAACTAGGTTCCGGTCTAAGCCCAGATCCTGAAACATCCCAACTATTTTCGCATCCGCCTTAGGCTCTACATATGCCACCGGGGCTGCGCCCACGTGTGCAGCCATGAGCAGTGCATGAAGCCTGTTCGAGAAGACCTCTCCTACGCCTTCATAAGCCTCGAATGTGGAACTGATGGTACGCGGTTCCAGGTATGCCACTGGAGCGCGTCGGGTATCTGATAATTCGCGGGCAAGCTGCTGCATAAAAGCAGCATCTCGACGTACCTGAGCCACCAACCGGATGGACGTACTTTCAGGCCTTTGCCCAAGCACGTTCTCTATCAGAAGCCGAGTGCGCGCCTGATCAGCATCGCTGTTCCGATCGGTCCTAAAGGAAAAAGCTATATCGCTGGCCACCTCCCGCGGGACAAAGGTATGCTCGAATGAGAAGGACATATCTGGAACGATCCCGTCGCATCGAACATCCAAGCTCTGAAGCAGTTTGCGGCTTTGCTCATCTCTTACCAAATGCATGTCCAAGTGCCTGACACGTGAACGCAGTAGGGAGGCATACCGCCTACCTAGGGCCCCGTAGGATGGGCCAAGGTGCACCAGCTTGACGCCAGCCATGCGCAGTGCACGCATAAGGGTCGTAATCGCAGCATAGTTGGCTGCGGCCTTCCGATTCTTTTCGCCGGTGTAGCCTGCGGGAAGCAGGAAGAAGTAGCACTCCTTCCCCGCCGCGCGTTTGGCCAATGCCGCCTTTGCGAGTGCAGCATACCCCCCTTTTTGAACAACATGCACCTTTGACTTATCTGTGCCGGCAAGGACCTCTTCGACAAATTCAGAGGGAGCACTCGAGACATCAACTACAAGAGATGAATGAGTAAGTATGTTCTGAACGAGTCCACGGTTGATCAAAGCATCACCCACGTTCTCGAACTGAGTACTGAGCCTCAAAAAGGATACTCGATCTTTTGCCATACTTTTGGCGCTCTCCTAGTATATTCATGCGCGTTGCGGCTTCATTTCGCGCAGGATTCGCACGAACGACGCACTCGATGATCAAATCGTTAGCACGGCAATGATGCATATGGTAGCCAAGCGCTTGTTTGCAGTGCAGCAAGCGACGGCAAATCGGCCGTGATGGAACGGAAGCGGAGGGGCAGTGACAAGACTTGCATCCAAGACGATGGTCGTCATCGGATCGCGCCTTCTTACCAGGGCGTTGCAGCTGGTCTTCTTCGTTATACTCGCTCGAGAACTTTCGCCCGAAGGTTTTGGCACCTATGGGGTCCTGACGTCAGCCATATTCCTGACCGGGGTCATTGGACACGTCGGCTTGCGCCAAGCTTCCGCGCAGATGGTCGGTCGCAATCAGATAGAGTATGGCGAAGCGGCATCGACGGTCCTCGTCGCGTGGCCGTTTCTTGCGGTAGCATGCTGCCTCATCCTTCTGAACGCTAACGCCGAGCAGTTTCTGTCTTTGGACCCTGTGTCGACGGCAGCATGCTGGCTTGCCGTAGCCGCAATCCTCCTGATTTCCCTATGGCAAGGTGTTTTGCTTGGTCGGGGCTTAACGGGCGAGTTTGCTCTAGCCGACACCGGACCTCGCTTGCTTCAAGCGGCCCTTGTTATTGCCCTGCTCTTGACCGGATCTTTGGACCTAAAGAGCGCTCTTGTAAGCTTCGCGGCGGGAGTCCTCATATTTCTGCCTTGGCTGGCGTGGCGGGTTTACCGAGGATCCACAAGCAACCGAATCAGGTTGTCCGTTACGTGGCCGATGATGAGGATGGGCTTCATATATGCCATTTCTTTATTCTTAATTTCGATTCAGGGCCGGATCGGGTTGTTTTTCCTTAACGGAATAGATGCTGCGCACCAGACCGGGCAGTTTTTTGCCGCGCAGCGAGCGAGCGAGATCTTTCTTGATGTTGCCTCCGCAGCAGCGGTGGTGCTCTTCTCTGAGACAGCCAGGGCTGAAGATCAACGCAGCGCATTTGGTTCAGCGGCACGAACCGCATGTGGTTTGTTTATTATGTTTCTAGTCCTTGGCGTCTCTCTCGCGATTGCAGCTCCATTCGTCGTAACTCTTGTACTTGGCCCACTCTATGCTGAAGCCGAGAGCGCCCTCGTCGTTCTCAGCTTGGGTCTCGCACCCGTTGCGGCGGCGCGTGTCATGAACAGTGTCGTTTCCGGCATGGGCAAGCCTTGGATTAGCGCCTCGGTAGCAGTGGTCGGTTCTTGCGTTAATCTGTTCGCCTGCTCCCTGCTCGCCCCTCGCTTCGGCGCGGTCGGCGCGGCAATGGCACTTGTCGCTGGCCAAACTACAACGCTTCTAGGCTACATTGTCGTATCGAGGGCCTACTTCGGTTTGCGCTGGAGAGACGTGATGCCTCGCGTTAAGCTCAACACAGTTGTGACGCGCCTCCGACGCCAGCGCGTGCGAAAGAGCGAGCCAGCAAGCTAGACGCGTAGAGAATTTGAGATACCAACCTCGGGTTAGCTGCTGACGGGCAGCAACTGCTCACTGCTTTTTAGGTGGGCCACCTAGAGCGACCTCAGGTTGAGCGGTATCGCTGAGGGTACTTCGTTCGCGCTGATCGTGTGGGTCATACATTGCCATCAAGGCGGCACGATGGGTTAGCAGAGGTAATGGCAGGACTTTCGCGACCGGGGGCTTACGGCGGCACGGCAGTGGGCGCGGCGGCGGCAACGTTCGAGGTGAGGATCGCGTACCTCTACAAGGCGCTGATCCGGCGCCGTATGGCGGTGATGCAGGAAGCAACCCGAAGGGCGGTTACCCGCCTCGCAAGCGGTCAGGCGAACGGGAACGGGCGGTGACGGCGCACATGCGCTCGCGGCCGGGGATTACCTTGGCGAACGCACAGGCTGGCAACACGCCGAGCACGGCGCTAAACTCAGCAGATGCGCGGCAAGTCGCAGCCTGTGGAGAGCAGCATAGCCTTTTCCTTGCCCCTGGAAGTCTCGTGTTTCTCAACGAAACCGGGTGCGCACGACATGGCGCGGCTCTGTGGCCGGCCTCGGTTGGGGAGTGTTGTCGCGACAAAGCGCCATTCGGCCGTTGGGACGCGAGGACCTTCGTGGCAGGGCTGTGCCTCTCCGGAACTACCCCGCCTTGGGTGCTCGATCGCGCTGGGATGGCGATGCCTTCCGCGCCGCGTCCAGCTCGTCCTCGCACCGGCCCTCAAGCGAAGCGATCAACGCACCCCACGCTGATATCCTCTACCTGCCGCCTTACAGCCTGACATGAACCCGATCGACACGGCGTTCTCCAGCTCCAAGGCGCTACTGCGTCAGGAGCCAGCGCGAACCGTCGACGCACTCGTCAAGCGCATTGGCAGCCTGCTCGATCACTTCCATCCTGGCGGACACGCCAACTTCTTCTGCGCCGCAGGATATCAACGGCCATCGGGAAAACGCTCTGGCTCCGGGAAAAGGAGCTTGCGCTAGCGCCGCACATGCGTTCGCGCGCCAGGATCACGCTCGGACCGTTACAATCCTGACTGCTGACCGAGCGCCCGCGCAGATCAGCCCGGGCGCCCTGGGCCCTGTTGACATAGTCTCGTAACCATAGCTTGGCTGCAGCGAGGGATAGAAAGCCGAGGAAGGATAAGGCGACTTTGTCGTACCGGTAGCGATGCGGCGGGATTGCTTAAGCCGGTTGAACAAGCGCTCGACTTGGTTGCGATCAAGATAGCGTCTGAAGTCCCAAACTGCTGCCTCTCGGCGGTTTGCCCTGGGTGGATGATCGGCAGGATGCCTCGCCAGAGCAAGCTTCCGCGTACGCGGTCGCTGTCATAGCCCTTGTCAGCGAGCAGAGCCTTTGGCTTGGTGACACGCATGTCGAGCAGGGTCGGCACAGCCTTATAATCCGACACTTCGCCGCTTGTCAGGACGAAGCCAAGAGGGCGTCCCTGACCGTCACAGCGGACGTGGATCTTGCTCGTGAAGCCGCCGCGGCTTCGGCCAAAGCCCTCCTTGCAGGTCCCCCTTTAGCGCCTGCTGCCTGAGAGTGGCCCCGAACGATGGTGCTGTCGATCATGTGCTGCCAGTCGTCGGTCAGCCCCAAATCTACCAAGGTGGCGAGCATCGCGTCCCATACACCCTGCTCGGCCCGGCGCCGTAAGCGGACATAGACTGAATTCCACGGGCCGTAGCGCTCGTGCATGTCGCGCCAGGGGCGACCAACCCCGCAGCACATGCAGCATGCCGCTCAGGACCCGCCGGTTGTCGCGCGCCGGCCGGCCTTGCACCCCGCTCGGAAGGCGGCAGCACGCTGATGATCGCCCATTCCTCGTCCGACAAGCCTCGATACAAGACCGCCTCCAAAATGCAGTCTCGAATCAGAGATCACGCCTCTTGGGATCCACTATGTCAACACAGCCTAACTCGGTGCCTCGCTTTGGCCGTCGTTTGAAAAGGCCCCTGCACACCACCGAGCAGGACCGGCACGACGTCGCCGCCAAGCGCAAGCTGTGGCGGCCGGCGCGGCGGTTCACCCCATGATATCCCGCGGCTTGGCCGAGATCATGCTTCAGCGAGTGACCTCCGATGAAGAAGGAGCCGCCGGAAGAACAGACTGCAGCTTTGACGCGCGACGCGCACCTGAACGCTGCTTGCGAATGACGGAATTGACCGAGCCCACAAGCCGTCCTTCAATAGCAACAAAGAGCATAGTTAAGCCGAAGAGTGTCGAGGGCTTGCCGGCGTAATTAACGCCTGTAAGGCTTGCGAGAAATGTCATGATGATCAGGAATAGGCCAAGGGAGGTCGCGCGACGCATGTTCGCACTTCTAACTACCGTTACGATTTGTGACAGTATAAAGACAGCGGTTAGGACCGCACCAATCAAACCGGTCTCGAACAGGGCGGCGATGAAAGAATTGTGGGGGTGTGGCGGACGATAGTAGTTCCACATGCTGTCAAAGGCGGGAAGATTGAACGTGGCATACCCCATCCCCCGTAGAGCCGGTCCTTCCTCATAGGCGCTCATCGTGACCTCCCAAACACGAGTTCGACCACTGAGGGTAACATCCCCTCCCTCGTCGCCCAGCAAGCCCACGATCTGATCGGCATAGATCATGATAAAGGTCACCATTGCGCCGACCAGCACAATAGTGGTCCACCGTATCCATCCTCTGCGCGACAGAAGGATACTGATCGGCAGAGCAAGAAGCATATAGGCAGTGTATGATCTCGCGAGCGCAGCTACCATGCATATAAACAGAATGAGGAACATAGCCCACCGAGTGGCTGCGTTCTGACCCACCAGAGATCGGGAGGAGCCATCCAGTACTCCGATCATAATGAAAGCTACACACACTGACATGAATGCACCCAGCCGGAGCTGGTGCGCGAACACTCCCCGCAGCTCCGGAAGCCCGGTGGATGAGAATGGCTGGAAGGCTAACTGCGAACTCACCGGAATCATCGCAAAGGAAGCCAGCGCGATCACAACAGCCGCTCGAAGCAAATAGTTCGCTGCCATGCTTGGACTTGCCTGCATTCCTACAGCACTACAACCAAGCCAAAGGGCGCCAAGGTAGATTGTTTGCGTTAGAGTTCCGATCGGATCCAGAGACCAGAGAGCACTTAACGCGCACCACGCCAAATAAGTAATGTAAACATAGTCAGGGCCAATAAGATAGAACCTCTTACCCGCTCCTATTCTAGGTGAAATATAAATCAATAGCGCAGCCATTAGGCACGACATTACCATAAGTACGTTGCCGATGTTCAGCGAACCACCTGTAAATACGCCAATTTCCAGACTTATCAACCCGACCAGCAAGATCATTAAGGCTAACTTGGTATAGGATTTTTTAGTAGCCGCCAATTTGGGTCGCTCCAGCTCTTGCATTGTTGGGTGATAGCCCCGTAACTTGGGTAGAATAGGACTGTAGGCAACGTTTGGCGAGCCGCTTGCGCCGCACTGCCGTGGTAAGAACGGTATGCGGCGACGGGTGGAGCCATTAAGGAGCGGTTCTGCGCCGCGCATAGCGGACAGCAATCGAGCTCGGCCTATACACTCCGGATGCTTGGATGTCTTACGGCTCGTCCGGGCCAGCTAATGGAAGCGATACATGTCAGAAGCACTGCCCCTAATCTCCGTCGTGATTCCGGTCTACAATCGGGCAAACACCCTTCTTGCCGCGCTTCAGTCTGTCTTTGATCAGACCCTTCAAGATTTTGAGATCATCGTTGTTGATGATGGCTCATCCGATGATCCGGAAGCCGTTGTACGGCAATTGAACGATCCGCGCGTAAGATACACCAGACAGGATAATCAAGGAGCAAACGTAGCCCGAAATCTGGGCATCTCTCTCGCTCGTGGTAAATGGATCGCGTTATTGGATTCCGACGATCGCTTCCTGCCGCATCACCTTTCAGTCGCATACAATCGACTCAAGGGAACAAAGAGTGCGTACTTCTCAAGGGTAATTGTTGATCGGGGAAATGGAAGCACCTTCCTCAAGCCTCCGCGTGGCCCAAAAAGCGGCGAACCATTGAGCGAATACTTGTGCTGTGACGCTGGCTTTGTCCAAACTAGCACCCTTGTGCTGCCAAGCCAGGCCGCTAAATCCGTGCAATACCTTGACTGGCTGCCATATGGGCAGGACGTCGATTATGCACTGCGCTTAGATGCAGCGGGCGTCGACCTCGTTTACAATCCTAACCCTGGGGCTGTCTGGGACGATGTGCAAACCGGAAAGAGGATTTCTTCCGCCTCCCGAGGGGCGATAAGAGATCGTTGGGCCGAGGAGAACCGCCATCTTCTGACCCGCAAGGCATACGCGGGCTTTCGGGGCTGGCGATCTGCAAAAGCGTATGCTGAAGGCGGACAGACGATGACTGGCTTGCGGTTGTACGCCAAGGCTGCGGCAAAGGGAGCATACAGTCCACGCCACGCAGCGCGTGTCGGTTTGCAGGTCCTGCTCGCGGGGGGATCGTACCAGAGGCTCGTTAAATTAGCTTTGAAGTTTAAGAGCGCGTCTTAAGGGGCAAGGTGCCGATCTTTTTTTGTATCAGGGCCTGCATGCCTCGACCCCGCTGGATGAGGAAGAATGGGTTGCGATCTTGGGCTTCTTTCTGTAACTTCTACTTCTAATCTGCACGATCTCTGACGTTCTGGCCCGAAGCCGATAATTTGACTTAACATTTTCCAGGTATTTCAGCCGGCTAGGCCGTAGACTCATAAATCCGTAGCCACAGGCGCATTGAGGCAAGTTGGACCATTGCGAGGAAGTTCTCGGCCAGCTTGTCGTATCGGGTGGCAACTCGGCGGAAGTGCTTCAACTTGGAGAAGAAGCGTTCGATCAGGTTGCGCTCGCGGTAGAGCCAAGTGCTAAAGTACGGTTTCGACCGTCGGTTGGCCTTTGGCGGGATATTGGCGAACGCTCCTTTCTCGCGGAGAGACGCCCGGATGCGATCCGCATCGTAGGCCTTGTCCGCCAGCACGACTGCTTCGGCACCTACATGGCTTAGCAGATCGTCAGCGGCTTGGCCGTCATGGCTTTGTCCAGCGGTAAGGCTCAGTCGGATCGGGAGACCTTGCCCATCGACGACCGCGTGGATTTTGGTCGTGAGCCCACCTCTGGAGCGACCGAGACAATGATCTCGATCCCCCTTTTTGCCGTCGCAGCCTGCTGGTGCGCCCGGATTGATGTGCTGTCGATCATCTGAAGGTCGCCGTCGTGGGCGGCAGTGATGGCGTCCATCATCCGGTCCCATACGCCCGCCTTCCGCCATCGTATAAATCGGTTGTAGCAGGTAGTTCGCGGACCATAGCGTTCAGGCAGGTCACGCCACGGCGCACCTGATCGCAGTACCCAGAAGATGCCGTTCAACACGCGGCGGTCATCGACACGTGGCACCCCTCGCGGTTTGTTGGGCAGAAGCGGTTCGATCACACGCCACTCGAAGTCGGTCAGATCATATCGGCTCATGCCGACGCTGAATCAGCAAACGGGCGAAATGGAAAGGGCAGATGGTCGAGTGCCGCTTGCGATGTTAGGATTCCGGCATGGCGCTATACCCGAAAATACAGCTCTCCCGTTTGCGCGACATCGGTTGGAAGCTTTGGGATCCGATCGGATTGGCAGATGAGCACGGCACTTGTGGCGAAGGATGCGCCGACGAATATGATAGCTATCTGCTGCACGTCGTCAGCATGCTCTGCCACGATAGCTCGAAAGACGAAGCAACAACGTACCTAGTCGGAATCGCATCCGATCATATGGGATTATCGGTCGTAGACCCCGACGCCGCTGCCACCACAGCGTGTGCAATCGCAGATTACCTCACTTCCCTACCGGACGGCCCGACGACCATCCGCTGATGCGTTTATGAGTTCACGGCCTAG
>NZ_JBEWLY010000003.1:0-9542 GCF_040534015.1 Novosphingobium kalidii | reverse complement strand
GCATTCAGCCACTCATTGCAGCGACCCGCACCTGATCACGAGCCGCGCCTTTAGCAAAAATCGTGCACAGCCTGTCACCGCACTAAGATCCGACAACTCCGCCTCGGCGCGTTTTTACACAGCCTCGGTCGGCAGCAGGCGTTGCTCGATCTTACAGGCGTTCGCCGGGAAGCTTGCTAGCCTGCTTCATCCAAGTTTCGAGTTGCTCCAGATCTATCTCATCCGCTTCCCTGATGTCGAGGTAACGGACGTTCTGCTGTTTAGACTTGCCGGGCGGAACAGGAGTAAGAGCGGTGCCTCGGAAAAAAGTGACCTTCACGTATCGGTCGAAGCAATGAAAAGAAGTGAACCAGCCTTCACCTTCAATCCCGTAGAAGGGCGTGTTCCACTTGACCGCTTTGTTCACGCTTGGGACGGCCCGCTCGATCACCGCATCTAGTGCTCGGCCGATCCGGTTCTTCCATCCCGGCATGGCAGCAATATAGGCTTGGACAGGCCCATCCCCCTCGCCCTTCGGTATCTGCGGGTTACCGCCCGAAAGCAGCTTCGGGGTGACCATGCATTCGCTCCTACTTTCCGACCATGCTAAGGCTCTATTGCACTGGAAAGTAATGTCTCGTGTGGGGCGCCTTCAGACATACTGACAGGTACCTGCCGCGATTGAAACTTCCAGGGCTCGCATCAGATGGCCCTGTTAATTACAACCAGCGCACTTTCCCGGTGGCCAGTTCATAGACTGCACCCACGACCTTCAATTCGCCACGACTCTGCGGTTCCAGCAGCATAGGCTCGGAATAGGTCTGAAGTCGCTCGACCATACGCCGGACATTCTCCTCAACGGCTCGCTCGACCAGGTCACCATCTTCGCCCGCGCGCTGGGCTGCGATCACCGAAGGCAAGATGGGCTCAATCATCCTGCCAATGCTGCCGGGAAAGCGCGCGTCCTTAGTGCAAACGTCAGTCGCGGCCGCGACGGCACCGCACTTTTCGTGACCCAGCACGATGATCAACGGGACCTTGAGCGCCATGACCGAGTACTCGATTGAGCCCATCCCCGCCGCGTCGACATTGTTTCCAGCACTCCGGACGATGAACAGGTCACCGAGACCGACGCCGAATAGATGTTCCGGGCCGACCCGAGAATCGGAACACCCTACCAGCGTGGCGAAAGGCTGCTGGCCCTGTGCCAGCTCCAGGCGCCGCTGAAGTGAAATGTCCGGTGCGTGGGGAGCATCGGCGACAAAGGCGGCATTGCCTGCAATCAGTCGCTGCAAAGCCTCGTCGGGAGTGGGCTGGACTGGGGGCTGGGGAGATGCAGCTGGCATGTTGATACTTCTCACTTAATTGAAGAGCCGATTGGCGCGAGCTAGATGTCCGGGCGAGACTGGAGTGTAAACCGCCAAATCCCGTTTGGCGGCTCTCAGCAACAAGTCGTTACGTCTGGTTTAAAGAGCTGACGGAATGGCGATGTCGTGCGCCGATCACTCAGAAACCGCAGCCGTGTGACCTCGAGAAGCTGGCCGAGCGCATGTCGAGACAGTCCAGTAATCCCCAGAACAAACTCGACGCCTCCCGCCAATGGGCACAACCACTCCAGCCTGGAACTCCATCTCACCGACCGCCGAGCGTCCAAGGAACGCCGCTCAGCAGTACTCGCTGAGCGGGCAGGTTCTCCCGAGCCAGCCTCCGGCGCTTCAAGGCCTAAGTGCATGGTGTGGAGAGAGGCTAGCATTGAACTAAGGGCGCCGGTTCGCCCCTTCGCCCTCATTAAGCTATGAGCTTACCAGCCGATCGTGACGGAGCCGCGCACTGCTAGGCTTATGTGGCCGTGGCGGTCCTCCCCGGATACTTCGCCGCCTGCGGTGAAACCGCTGGCTCCGCCGACGGCGCGCAGGCGTGCGAACCAACCGCTCGTCGCCGTGTCGCCTTCAAGCGTGAACGCATCCCCACCCTCAAAGCGGGCAGTGGTGCGGCCGAGCCCCCCGTTCACAATCTCGCGCCAGCCACCTTCGGTTTCAATCCGGAACCACTGCTCATCCTTCGCGCGCATGCCGAGGAAGTCGATACCGAGCACAAGGCTGGGATTCACGGCCAGTTCGTCGCTCTTGCGTGTGTCGACGGTTAGATTGAGCTTACCGCCTCCGCTCTCCGAATAGCCGTCCTCTTTGAGCCGGACGTAGTCGATCGTCACGCTGGGGCGGAAGAAGAAGAACTGTGTGCCGCCCTCGACCGCTGCGCCGCCGGCGAAGCTGACGAAGCTGCCGTCCCATTCGGCGCTCATCGTGCGACGCACAGTCTCTTGACCGATCGAGCCGGTGAACGTGCGCTCGCCCTCGTAATTAACCTTGCCCAGCGAACCACGAGCGAAGCCGCTGACTGGTCCAAAGCGGCCGCGCCAGTGCGCGGCCAGCTCGAAGCCGGTGGAGTCGATGTCGGACATATCGCCGTCGCCGTGATGGTTGCCCAGGTACGAGATCGTCGCACCGAAGCTGCCGATGCCGGTCCGATACTCTCCACCTGCAGACCAGGCGTAGCCATTGAGCTTGTAGGCCGCGCTTTCGCCGGTCTCGCGGTCGCTGTCCCAGAACGCCATGTTCAGCGTGGTGGTGAAGCGATCGCCGCTCGTGATCTCGCGGGGGCCTTGCGGATCCTGCAGTTGACGGCCGAGTGTGCGGATGCCCAGGCTCACACCCTCGAATGTGCCGCCGGCGTGATCCGGCAGCATCTGGCCCACTGCCGAGCGGAACTGCTCCCCGTCGGTAATGCCCAGGAACACGTCCTCGATCTTCTCGTCGCGGCTGAGGGCCGAGAAGACGGCGTTGTATGCCGCCGCACCCGAGCGGTTCAGCTCCAACTCTTTCACGGTGCGCCGCTTCACGTCGACCACGATGGTGTTGGCGGGGGCATTCTTGTTCAGCTCTGCCTTGTAGAGGAACGGCACCAGGTCGGTCTGGCTCGCAAGTTTGTCGCGCCCTGTCAGCGTGCCGGCAGTCAGGACCTGGTAGCTCCCCTCGGCAGTGGATACGCTGGCCAGTCGAATGCCGAGCTTTGCGCCTTGCGCGAAGCTGGCGGTGCCTGCGACTGAGTAGGCACTGCCCGCGCTCGCCTCTTTGTTGAGCGTGACCATCAGTACCCCGCTCGCCCCGACGTCGAGCGAGGCCAGGGAGGCCGGCTTGTCGATGTCGAGCGTGCCACCGCCGACCTTCACCGAAGCGCTAGCGGAATTGGCGAGGGCACCTGTGAAGCGAGCCGTGCCGGCGAGAGTCAGCGTGTCCGCGCCGCCGCCGAAGTCCACGGTGCCGGTGTAGGTGCTGCTGCCCGCCAGCGCCATCGCGTCAGCGCCCGCGCCGAACGTCACGGAGCCGGTCTGCGCCGCATCCCCGGACAAGTTCAGCGTGGCCTTGCCGGCACCAAAGCGCACTTCGCCCGTGAGAGTGCCGTCGGCGATATCCAGCACATCGTCGCCTGCACCCAGCAGCACGTCCCCAACGATCGCGGGGGCAGAGATGCCCGCCGCCACTTGAGTTTGCCGGATCGAGAGGTTGGCGGTGGCACCGGAGAGGTCGATCGCGATGTTGCGGCCAGAACCTGCCTTTGCGCCCGTGGCCGAGATCGTCCCGGCGTTCTCGATGGAGGTGAGAGTACCGCTGGCGTCGAAAATCGCAGTCGCCGAGCCGTTCTCTCCTGATACGGCCTTGATGGTGCCCGCATTGCGCATCGTGGGGAGTGTGGCTCCGGCGTCGATCCGCACCGCCGAGGCAACCGCGCCGGCCACGTTGCCGCTGGTCGCACTGATCGTGCCCGCGTTCTGCAGCAGCGGCGCCGTCGCGCCTGCGCCTAGGCGCATCGCCGTGGCGCTCGCTCCGTTTGCCGCCGCCGATACCGTGCCGGTCAAGCCGATCCCGTTGGCGATGCTCACCGCGCCGCCGCGGCCGGCAACTACAACGCCGTTCGACGCGACGCCGGCATAGATCCCTTGGGCTTCCGCCACACCTTCGATGATGAGCCCGAAACCGCTCGGCGTGCCCGCAATTGGGCCGAGCGCGATTGCACGATCGGTCGCGCCGATCTGAAGGGCAGGTGCGGCGCCATAGGAGGAGACGCGGGCAGTGCCTTCCTTGGCATCCTCGATACCGTCGCCATCCTCATCCGCCTTGGCAGGATCGGCGTCTTTGGGGGCGGCGGCGAGGATCACCCCGCCCGTCACGCTGCCTTCGATGAGCAGAGCTGGCCCGCCCTGCAGTAGGTCGTCGGCATCGAGCTTGGAAACGTCCGTGGGCGGCGTGGTGTAGCGGTATCCGGTCGCGCTGACCGCGCCTTGCACCACCATCGCACCCGTCACATCACCGGCAAAGCGGGCGCCGATGGCATCGCGACCCTGCGCGGTGACGGTGCCGGCCAGACGCACGTTGCCGTCGATCGCTTGGGCTGACACTGCGATGCTGCGGTCGCCGAGAACCCTGGTGGGGCCATCGTGGCTGAAGGCCCCGGTCAGCTTTCCTCCCAGTGCAATGCCGGCGGAGTCGTTGCCTTCGACCGTGATCGTGCCGGCTTGCGTGAGCTTGCCGACATGCGCGCCCTGCGTGCGGATGCCGGTTCGGTTCGCCCCAAGTGCGAAGGGCCCATCGAGATCGCCGTCTTTGTCGGTATCGGTCGGGGTATAAGGCTCATCCAGGGTGATCGTGCCGGTGTTGGTGATGTCACCGCTGGTGCCCGTCAGCGAGTCAATGCCGATGGCGCCACTGGCGTTGGCGATGGTGATCGTCCCGCCGTTTGCGACCGCATGGTTGCTGTCCTGCGTAATCGCAGTGCTGCCGGAGAGCACCACCGAGCCGGTGCTGGTCACCGTAATCGCGGCCGCAGCACCGCCGCGGATCGTCGAAGTCCGTAGCGGGGCGGTGCGTGCGTTGGTCACGTCTTCCGCATGAGCGGCGGTCGAAAGCGCAATCACAGCGCTTGTGGCAAGGAGAGTCCGGGGTAGGTAGCGCGGCATCTTCGTCCCTCTGAGGTCGGTTTCGATACCCAGACGGAGACCTGTGCAGGCGACCTTGAAAAAAGTTCCTAGAACTTTGCGTCCAGGCCGATCCGCACCGTGCGCGGGCGAAGCGGAGTCACCTGGTCGCGCACAGTGGCGAACGGCGTGCCCAGTGAGAAGCGGTTGCCGCGGCTGTTGGCGATGTTGCTGATCGACAGGGTCAGGCCATAGGCTTCGGTGCCCAGGCGCACGTCGGCGCTGCTGTCGATGTAGTCACCTTGGAGTTCGCCTAGCTCCGGCCCAATGCCGAGCCGCGACTTGCCCACGTAGCTTGCCCAAAGATTAGACGAGAGACGCAGGGACCTGCCGAGTTCACGGTTCCAGCTGAGCGCCGCGCGTCCGGAAACTTCGGCGATGTTGGGGACCTGCATCGATCTGGCCAGCACCGCGTCGTAGGCCTGCGCGCTCGAGACCGGCACCGGCATCGCTCGCGCCACGAGCGTCAGCAGCTCGGACGTGGGCGTGTCCACTTCGCTGTTGTTCCAGGCCACGCCGGCTTCGGCCCGCAAGCCGCGCACGATCTCTATGCCGCCTGTAACGCTGGCCGACCAGACGCGGCCATTGCCGATATTAGCGGTGCTCGGCAGGCCCGCGTTGTCGATGAAGTCGGCCTGTATGTCGCGCCAGCGGGTGAAGGAAACGCTTGCTGTCACGTGGAAGGGGCCGCTGCCGGTGCGACTGTGGCGCAGCCCGAGTTCCCAAGTCGACGTGCGGTCGTTGCGAAAGCGCCTTACGAAGTCGCTTTCCATCGTCAGGCCGCCCGGACGGAAGCCTTGCTCATAGCGCATGTAAAGCGTCGCTGTGGGCGAGACCTGCGCGTTCACAGCCAGCGAAGGAAGGGCGGTGCTCACCGTTTGATCCGCCGTTACGGCCGCGCGCGCAAGGGCGAGCGCCGGTGCCACGTCGTGCGCGACGTCCTGTGCCGCACCCCCGAGCCGCGAGTGAGTGAGGCGGGCGCCAGCGGTGGCCGTCAGGCCCTCGCGCAGGCGCAAGCTGGCTTGTGCGTAGAGCGTCGCCTCATCAATGGTGTTGCGCACCCCCGTCGTGCTGCTGCGCAGGCCTTCCGCCTCGAAGCCGCGCGTCAGCACCGTGCGATTGTGGATGAAGCTTGCGCCCACCAGCCAGCCAAAGCCGTTGCGTTCGGGTGCCCAGAGCCGCGTCTCGTGCGCGATCATCCGGGTGCGGTTCTCCTGCGTGAAGAGGCGGGGCATGTCCCCAAGGCTGGCGTCGTAGCGCTCCTCCAGGTCCTGGCGCACGACACCGGTCGTGGAGCGGAGGCCTAACCCGCTGAGCTGGCCAGAGATGATAAATTGCCCCATCGCGTAGTCGGCATTCGACCCCTCGCGCACTTGCGCTTCGCTGACGAGCGGCGAACCGCCGCGCGCCGCGTACTGACTGTCGCGCGCGCGGGTGGATTGGCCCAGGCCGAGGATGTCCACGGTCCACTCAGGCGCGAGTTCAGCGCGCAGGCTGATCCGTCCGCCAAGGATGCGCGTCCGGTTGACGTCATCCTGGCCGAGACGGGGCTTGTCGATGTAGCCGCCCAGTGTCGCTGCATCGATCGTGGCACGCAAGGCGACGGCAGTGCTCGCCGGCAGGTTCACGGTCGCTCCGGCATCGCCGCCAGGCGCGCCTTCCTGCGTCAGCGCGCCACCCAGCGCTACCGCTGCACTCGCCTCGCCAAGCACCGGCGGGTTGGGCACGAGGCGGATGATGCCGCCAAGTGAACCGGCGCCGTACAGCGTGCCTTGCGGCCCTTCGAGCACTTCTACTTGCGCCATGTCTGAGAGCCGCAAGTCGGGATCGGGGGCGTTGTAGGTGAGGCGCAAGTCGCCCAGGTACTGACCGACGGTCGCTTGGGTCGGGCCAGTGAAGCTGGAATCGGCGATGCCGCGAATGAACAGCTTGTTACGTCCGCTGCCCAGGTGCGTCGAACTGACGGTGGGGATCCGCTGCGCGATCTTCTCGGTCCCGCCCGTGCCACCCACTTCCAGTGCGCGCCCATTGATGATGGAGACCTGGCCCGGGACTTTCGCCAGCGTCAACTCGCGCTTGGAGCCGACGACGACGATCAGCTCGGCGTCCACGGCTTCCGGTGCGCGGTCGGCGGCCTCTATGCGCGATGGCTTTGCTGCCGCCGCGCGAGCCGGCGCGGCGGCCTCGATCCGCCAGGCTCCTGGCGCTGCAGACAAAGCGCGCCCGCCTGCTGCGCGGGCCAGGCGGCGGACGGCTTCGACTGGCGCCATGCGGCCCCGCAGCGCCCCGATACGGCGACGTGCCAGTTGCGGATCGACAATGACGATGCTGGTCCCCGTCTGGCGCGCAAGCACGATCGCGACCTCAACCGCGCTGCCGGCGGGAGTCGCAACCGCAACCTCCTTGGCATGAGCCGTAGCCGGCGTGGCGAGAACGGCCGCTGCCATGATCAATGCGCTACGCCGCACGGCTCAGCGTCCGCCGATCACCCAGCGGCCACCTTCGCGGCGCACGGCCACCCCCAGCAGCGGACCGATGGCCGCCGGATCCTCGCGCAGGGAGGCCGTCAGTATCGAGCCAGACACCAAGGCTCCTCCTGGTGCTGCCGCATAGACGACTCCGGTCGCACGCGTCAGCCTCGCCGCCACCTCGTCCAGAGGGGTGGCCTCAAAAGTCAGGCGGCCGTCGCGCCACTCGCCCACTTCCTGCGGTGGGACGTCCACCAGTACCAGCTCGTTTGAACCCGCCGGTCGGCGCAATGCCTGCCCAGGACCGATCCGCACGGCCGCGCCCTCGGGATCGAAGGAGACGGCACCTTCGGCCACAGCGACTTTCAACCCACTTGCGTCGCTGCTGACATCGAAGACCGTGCCGAGATCGACGAGCCGCTCCTCGCCGACGTTCACCTCGAAAGGGCGCTCTGCATCATGGCGCACTGTGAAAAGGGCCTGGCCGTGGTCCAGCCGAGCGTAGCGGGCGTCATCCCGATCGAACGCAATTGTGGTGCCACCCGCCAGTTCCACTCGCGTCCCGCTCTCCAGCGCGACGGTGCGCGTCTCGCCTGGCGGAGTCTCGACGAGGTAGAGGTCCCGCTGTGCGGCAAAGAACGTCGAGATACCTGCGACCAGTGTAAGCGCCGCCAGCCCGCCAGCCAGCCAGGCCGGTCGGCGATGGCGCACGGGCTCCGCTGCGGGACCATCGTCGTTCGCCGGCCCGGCCTTGGCAATCAGATCGGCAGCATCACTGACGGAGGCGCTCACCGCATCGTAGGCGAGCGCATGCGCAGGATCGGCTTCGAGCCACAGCACGAAGGCGTCCCAGTCCGCAAAGCTCGGATCGCCCGTCCGCACCGCCCAGTCGAGCGCTTCCGCCCGGATCGTCCCGTCACTCGCCATCGTGCGCTCCTTCACAAGCGTAGACGGAGGCGATGGGCGCAAGCCTCACTGTCCCGGTCCATTCCGCGGCGAGTCCTTCCATTCGGCGATTGCACGGTAGGCCACGCGCAAGTCCCCCTCGATCGTGCTCAAGCTCACGCCGAGTTCATGCGTGAGTGCCTTCTGCGCGACGCCATCGATGCGGTGCCGACGGAACACCGTCGCGACGCGCGGTCCCAAACTGTCCAGGAGAGAGAGTACGCTGTGCACCTCCTGTGCCGCCGCGATGCGACGCTCGGCCGAGGGCTCGTCTGACGTGCCCGGTGGGAAGCCGGAATGAGTCTCCGCCCATGCGCGGTCCCGCGATCCGGACTGGCGCGCAGAACGGTAGCGGTCGATCATCAGCATGTCCGCGGTGCGATAGAGATAAGCCAGCGGCGCAGCAACGGGTCCCGAGCGTGTGCTCGCGATCTTCAGCCACACTTCTTGCACCAGGTCCTCGGCAGCGTCGCCGGCGCCCCGCGCACGCAGGAAACGCGCCAGCGCCTCGCGGTTTGCCAGGAAGGCCGCTTCGAGACCGGAAACGGAAGGGTCTGCTGTCACGAATGAGCCCACGCTGATGCAGCACCCCCACTTACTGCCTCCTCGCCCTCAAGGAAAGGTCGCCAGCATCACAACTTTGAAGATCCCGCTGATAAACGGTGAGCAGCTCGTCACGTAGCGAGCCGTTGAGGAGTAGCAGTATCCGTTCTCCCGTGGGCTGCCCGACTCGATGTTGAGCGTCTTTACGCCGATCTTTGCACGCCAGTGCTGGACTGCCGTAGCGATGAGCTTCAGCCTGTGAGCCGCCGTACGACCGGCTGACGTATGTCCCGTTTCAAGCGAGGCCCTCGAACACTGAACGGCAAGTGCGGGACTTCATCGCTCCAAACCGTTCTCCACCAGACTACGACATTCGGTGGCGATCTAGCGGGCGCCTGAACGACGACGCTCATTCATCAAGTGCCGGCGCTGGGTCGCGAGAGCATCCCACACAGCTGAGCCTGGTGACGTCCTCCCTATTTTTTTTCATCCACTTTGAGTGAGATTTTCCGGCGCTTTAGAGCCATCAGGCAAGGAGCTGGGAAATGAAGAAGTCGAGGTACACCGAGGAGCAG
>NZ_JBEWLY010000002.1:0-19213 GCF_040534015.1 Novosphingobium kalidii | reverse complement strand
CTATGTTGGCGACCGTCCGACAAACCGCTGAAGCAGCGTCCCCGTCCGGTGAAACGGCATATATGGACCACCAACGAGTCGGTCAAACCCTTTTTTAAAAAAAGTTCACACCACACCAAAAATACCCGCCAACAACCCAGACGCCGCAGGTGCTCAACAGCTCAATCGCCGGCGGCACCTATGCCCATCCGCAGTGGCCGCCATTCCCCCGGAAGCAATGATCGACCTAAGAGCGTGTAGGACGCCAGCGGCTCCGTCGGCTGCAGGACCCCCGGACAAGCCATGCCGGCAATGCCGAGAACCCTGCGCAGTCTAACCGCGATCAGAACCGGAAGCGCAGCTGGACGCCTGCCTGCCGCGGCGGTCCATAGGCCGCGGCAATAAAGCCAGTGGCGCCCGTGTAGAGCTGAATGCCACCCACTTTATAGTCCTCGTTGAAGGCGTTGCGGACGTAGGCCTGAAGATCGAAGTTCGAGCCGAGGACGTTGTTCCATCCCGCGCTGAAGTCGAACACCCAGTAGGCGGACTGCTTGAGCAAGGGCAGGACTGCGGGCGGATGCTGAGCGATGATCTCGCTGGTATGCAGCGCGTTGATCCACACTTCGTCCTGCCAAGCGGCATTGCCCGTGAGCCGAAGCGTGCCGTTGTCGCCACTCAAAGGCTGCTCGACCGTCGCCCTCAGGTTTACCGCGTGACGCGGCGTGAACACGAAGGGTGTGTCGGACAAGTCGACCATCGTGAACGGATCCTGGTAGTCCTCGAACTCTGGCTTCGTGAAGGCATAGCTGGCGTCGATGGTGAGACCTTCGACCGGTTCGATGGACTGCTGCAACTCGATGCCAAAGACCGTAGCGGACGCGGCATTGACCACCGAGGATCCGGGGCTGCCGCCGGCATTCTCGACCGCGACAGTGCGCTGAATGTCGTCGTACCACTGGTGATATACGGCGAGGTTCGATCGCATTCGCACCGGTCCGACGTAGTAGTCAGCTTTAACGCCACCCTCGACATCGATGACGGTCTCGGGCTTGAACGGCTCGTACTCTTCCGGGATGTCGGCACGCAGGTTGAACCCACCCGAACGGTAGCCGAGACGGCTGGTCGCATAGACCAGCAGGTCGGGGGTTATCTTGTAGTCGATCGAGACTGTGCCAGTCGGCTGGGAGAAATTGTCCTCCAAAGGCAGCGAACAGGCATTGTTGGGTAGGGGCGCCCGCGTTCCGTCGGGGTTCGACACCACCAGCGCGCACCGGCCGGCGGTTTTGGTAAGCAGCGTCAGCTTCTTGCGGTCCCAGTTCATGCGCGCGCCGGCGGTCAGCGTGAGTTGGTCCGTTAACTTGAACGAGCCTTGAGCAAAAACCGAGTAGCTCGTGTTGTCGGCTATAGCCTTCTGCTCGATCGGATTGGCCCCAGGAAGCAGCGCCTCGAAGAAGTAGCCGGGCGAACTTTCCGTGCCCTGCTCGTGATAGTAGAATCCGCCCAGCACCCACTGCAACCGGTCGGCAAGCGAACTGCCTTGCAATTGCAGCTCCACGCTGTGGTGCCGAAGGTCCGCCGTCTGATCTTCCGATGTGAGGATGCGCCGGATCTGGGTGGAATCGAGATCGATCTGAGCTTCGGAGTCCACTTCGCGATAATTGAGGATCGCTTTGAAGGTCAGGTTGTCACTCAGTTCGGCGACCGTGTTGGACGTGACGCTCCATGCCTCAACGTTGTCATAGTTGGGAATGTCGGATTCGACATCATGCACGTCTCGGCCCTCAGCGCGTGTCACCGCGTCGAATGCACTTGGAAGTGTCAGCCCTCTTGCCGCCTCGATGGCGCACAGTCCGGCACTGCCTCCCACGGGGTTGCCAGGACCATCGTAGCAGCGGATGAAATTGTTCGCCGGATTTACCGCCTGCAACACCTGAAGGCGCCCGTTGGTATCCTTCTTGTCGTAAGTCGCAATCAGCGTGTGCTGTATCGAGTCGGTCAGATCGCCGACAATAGTCGCGCGCACCGAGCGAGTCTCCTCGCCACCCAGCTTTGTGCCGAAGAACGGGCCTTGCGCCACGTTCGTCTGATAGCCATCGCTGTCTATGGTTCGCCCCGCGAGCCGCACCGCGAAAGTGGGAGAAAGCGGGATGTCGATGCCGAGTTCGGTTTCGAACAGGCCCCACTCACCGAAGCCAACCATACCATTGACGGCGAACTCCGCCCCCGGTTTGCGTGGCGTCATGAGGACGGCACCGCCGACTGTGTTACGACCAAACAGTGTACCCTGCGGTCCCTTGAGAATTTGTACGTTCTCGAGATCGTAGAAGCCGAGGTTGGAGCCCTGCGCCGGCGACTGAACCACATCGGCGAAGTAGATCGCGACGGTCGGATCCTGGCCATAGATTGCTTCGGTCGGGCGAATGCCGCGCAAAGAGTATACGTTCTTGTTCACGTAGCCCGACGCTGGGCTGACAGAGAAAGTAGGCTCGAGCGCTTCCAGATCCTCGGCCTTCGTCACTCGCAAGTCCGTGAGCGTCTGCGCATCGACCGCCGTAACCGCGATCGGCACGTCCTGCAGGTTTTCGGCACGCCGGCGAGCGGTAACAATGATGACACTGTTATCGACCTGCGCCACCGGCGCCGGCGCGCCCTCCTGCGCATACACAGGGGCGTGGAGGCCGGCACCCACCACGATCGAAACGGCTATCGCTGTGCGGCCGGCGCAGCCGCGGAAAGCAGCTCTCGTCATCATCACCTCTCCCGATACTTGTTCTAAGCAAGTTTGTTTCAGCATTGCGCTGGTGCACAGGTATGAAGGGTGACTGTACACATTCATAGTCTGTTAAACGTGTCTGAGCATGAAACGCGCATAGTGTAGCTTCCAGGTGACAGTGGCCCTCCAGCACCGCGCCTGATCGTCGCTTTCAACCCAGTCTTGTCGGTTTTCTCGTGGAACCGCCCCGTCTGTTCAGATCTGGAAGACGAGCTTTCTTTCCCACCTCCGCGCGAGTGTAGCCGGCCGGGGTCAGCCATAGACCGTAGCAGGCCACGTGCGATCCTTGCTTGCCTTTGCGCGGGGCCTGCTCTATGCGGCCGGCCATTCGCTGGACCCGGTACTTTCCGGGTGGCTCGGCCCGGCGCCTATCCCCGGGATAACCTTGAAGCACCACAGCCGCCTGCCACTTACCATTGCACACGTTTCCTGATCGAGCGTTGGTCGCTGTTGTGCTGCAGCAATTTTCCAGGTTTCCAGATGCCAACATTCGCCTCGCTGAAACGCGAGTGGCTTGACAACCCGCGTGCCGACATCCTCGCCGGGATCGTCGTGGCGCTTGCGCTTATACCTGAAGCGATCGGCTTTTCGATCATTGCCGGCGTGGATCCGCGCGTCGGGCTTTATGCTTCCTTTTCCATCGCAGTCATCATCTCGCTCGTCGGGGGCCGCCCGGGGATGATTTCGGCAGCGACTGCAGCCATCGCTGTGCTGGTCCTGCCGCTGGTGCGCGACCACGGCGTCGAATATCTGTTCGCCGCCACGATCCTGATGGGCGTGTTGCAGGCTATCGCCGGCTTCCTGCGGCTCAACCTGCTGATGCAGTATGTGTCACGTTCGGTGGTCACCGGCTTCGTCAATGCACTCGCCATTCTGATCTTCATGGCCCAGCTGCCCGAGCTCACCGGCGTGCCGTTGCTGACCTACATCCTGGTCGCGGCGGCGCTTGCGGTGATCTATCTGTTTCCCCGGCTCACCAAGGTGGTCCCGTCGCCACTGGTCGCCATCGTCCTGCTGACGGTCATCGCCTTCTATGCTGGCTTTGATGTTCGCACGGTGGGCGACATGGGTGAACTCCCCACCGCCTTGCCTAGCTTCCTTATTCCCGACGTGCCTTTTACGCTTGAAACCCTGCGGATCATCTTCCCCTTCTCACTGACGATGGCGGCTGTAGGCCTGCTTGAATCGATGATGACAGCGCAGATCGTGGACGATCTCACCGACACGCCGTCCGACAAGCAGCGCGAAATGAAGGGTCAGGGCATATCGAACTTCGTCACCGGCTTCTTTGGGGGCATGGGCGGCTGCGCGATGATCGGCCAGTCGGTGATCAACGTAAAGTCGGGCGGCTCTACGCGCCTCTCGACGTTCGTAGCCGGCGCCTTCCTGCTGTTCCTGCTCCTGGTGCTTGGCCCGGTGGTAGCGATCATTCCGATGGCAGCGCTCGTCGCGGTCATGATCATGGTTTCCATCGGCACGTTCAGCTGGCAATCGATCCGCGACATCCGGCACCACCCCTGGCAGTCCTCTGTGGTGATGCTTGCGACGGTCTTGATCACTGTGTGGACGCACGATCTCGCGCGTGGCGTGCTGACGGGCGTGATTCTTTCAGGCCTGTTCTTCGCGAGCAAGGTCAAGCGCCTGTTCACTGTGTCCAGCGACCTGTCTGACGACGGCCGCAGCCGAACTTATCGCATTGCGGGCCAGGTATTCTTCGCCTCATCCGACCGGTTTGTGGAAGCGTTCGATTTCAAAGAGGTGCTCGATCGCGTCGTCATTGACGTCTCGCAAGCGCACTTCTGGGACATTTCGGCAGTCGGAACGCTCGACAAGGCGATCCTTAAGTTTCGCCGCGAAGGCATCGAGGTCGAGGTGATCGGCTTGAACGAGGCGAGTGCCTCGATGGTCGATCGTTTCGCCATCCACGACAAGCCCGGCGCCGAAGCAGCGCTTGGCGGTCATTGAGAGGACCAGACCCATGCAGCACATTCTCGCCTGCATCGACGCATCGGCATACGCCAACAGCGTCTGCGATCTCGCCGCCTGGGCATCCCGGCGGCTCCAACTGCCCGTCGAACTGCTCCACGTCGTCCAGCGGCGCGACGCGGTCGCCGCACGGCACGACCTATCGGGCGCCATCGGGCTCGGTGTGAAGACGAACTTGATGGAAGAACTCGTCCGCCTGGACGAGAGCGACGCCAAGCTTAAGGTCGAGCGCGGCCGTGCTTTGCTCGCCGCTGGCCAGCAACGCCTGCAAGAAAGCGGTGCCGCTCAGGTACGTACGCTCCATCGCCATGGCGGCATCGTCGAGACCATCCTCGAGCGTGAGGCCGATGCACGAGTAGTGGTGATCGGCAAGCGCGGCGCAGGCCACGAGTTCGCGTCCGATCACATCGGTTCCAAGATCGAGCGCGTCGTGCGTGCCAGTGATCGGCCGATCCTGATCGCCTCTCGAACGGTCGAGGAACCTCGCGCGATCGTCTTGGCCTACGATGCCAGCAGGGCTGCAAATCGCGCATTGGAACGCCTGATCGATTCGCCTCTGTTCTCTGGTTTGCCCGTCCACATTGTGATGGCCGAGAGCGAAGGCGCAGCACATCGGCAGGCGCTTGAAGACGCCGCTGCACAGCTACGGGTCACCCACGAAGTGCGCTATACGCTCCAGCAAGGAAAGGCCGAGAAGGTCATCGCCGACATCGTGGCGCAGACGCCTGGCGCGATGCTGATGATGGGCGCTTACGGGCACTCACCGCTGCGCACCCTGATCGTCGGCAGCACAACCACTACGATGATCCGCACCATCCACGTGCCGGTGCTGCTGGTCCGGTAGGGCGCATCCGAGTCCCGTCTGCCGGACTATTTCGGAGCCGCAGCCGCTTTCGCTACTTCGACGTCCCTCGCGATGGCTGGTCTCAGCAGCGCCCAATGGAAGAGGTTGTCTTCGGTCCGGCCGTTGTTGGGCGGATTGTAATGGGTGAGCGGCATGTCCTTGTAGATCGGGCGAGTGATTGCAATCAGTTCGTCCCAATGCGCCAGTGACCGTTCCGCATGGGCGATGGCAGCCTGCTTGTGGTTCTCGCCTCCCTTCATACGGTACGTCTGCAACGCCACGGCAGCCCGTAGCTTGTCGGCATAGTATAACCCCAAGCTGGCCCAGGCCTTCACATCCGCCACTTCGTACATGAGCGAGGCGTTGCCAGAGGTGTCGATGCCCTCAAGCAGGCGCAGCGCCCTCAGGTTGTCGGCCTCCAAATCGTCCGCCAAGGCAAGCGGCGTCATGGTTCCGGGCAGCACAGCCTCGCCAGACAATCGCTTGCCGACAAAATCCTGCACGGAGAGCCAGGTCTTGAGCAAAGGTTTTTGCAAGATCAGCCGGTCAAGTGACATGGGTTGCATGCCGCCCCTTCCCAAGACCATCATGCCTTCCCCGTAGATCGTGAAATCCCAGGAGAAATCTGTTGCTGTGGCGAATTTCAGCTGAGTTGCCGACGCCAGGCCATAGGCCTTGAGCAACGGCTTGGCAGATTCTCCGTAGCGGCGAACGAATTCGTCTTCAAAGACCCTGTCAGGTGTGGCGGGATCGTACAGCAGCCGGCCCCAGAGTTTGTAGAACAACCACTGCCGTTCAAACGCATACCGCCAATTCACCGCCGCACTCGTTGCGGTGAAATAGTCCTTCGCCGGAATGTAGTTTTCGGACCCCACGAAGTACCCGCCTACGTAAGCCTGGTGCGCGTTCTGACGCAGGTGTTCACGGACAAAGTCCGCAACTCCCCACCTGAGGGTGTAGAAGTCTTCATTGCGCACCATCCACGCGACCTTGTAGTTGCGCGGCACAGGATTGAAGTAGGTGTCCTTCATTTCACCCCCGTGGACCTTGACGAGTTCTGGGGTGGAATGCCCATGAGACCAATTGAACTTGATCTCCATCCAGACGCTATCATCAGCCCCGTCGAGCCGGTCGATCGCGTTGCGCGTGAGCTGCTCCGTCGCCAGATCGGTCGATCCCCCCTGGCCCAGATCGGCGGAAAACGGTGCACGGAAGATCATCTTAGACGGACGGTTCGCCGCACGGACTCCCGCGATCAGCGTATCGTCGACCCATTCCTGCCTTTCCCGAGGTGTCATCCCGCCCATCTGCTCTCCGAACGAGAAGCCGAAGCCTGTCAAATCCGGGTATTCGTTCAGCATCTGGGTAACACTCTCGCGAGTGTAGCGCTTGACCACTTCGCTGGTATCGGCCTCCCCTTTGTAGTTCGGGTAGAAGTTAGCACCCTTAAGCTGGTGGGCCTTCGCGAACTCTGGACTGACAACGACGTTCCAGTTCACGACATAAGTCTCGATGCCGCGCTCTTTGGCCATGCTGAAGATGCCACGGTACAAGTTCCGCCACTCGGCCATCTCCGCGTCCGTGAAACGGCTGGCTTCGGGAAAGTTTTTCGACTTGATCATGTAAGGGAACGGGTGAAGGTTCCATAGCGTCAAGGCGTTGAAGCGGTTGTCCGCCATCATGTCCAAGAAGGCTTCCCAATACTTGAGATCCCTCACCGTGTCATAGTGGAGGTCCAAAGCAGAACTGGAGCGATACGAGTCCCAAGGCAGATTGAACTTGATGGCGCGAAATGCCAGCGCGGGTTTCGCACTTTCTGGCCGCACCTGCCCGATAGCCGTGCCGTTACGCAACTGTTCTGCAATAGACAGGGCACCGTAGATCACTCCTCGCCCATCCCCGCCCTCGACAGCTAGGGATCGCTCTCCGCCGGTCGTCCGGAATGCCTCAGGTTCAAGATCGCGGGCGTTCACGGATAGAGCGACTACGAAATCATCTTTTGTGGGCTTGGCCCCGATTCGCAGCCCCTTTTCCCTGAGCGTCGCTCTCAGCCGAGCTGCTGCGTGGCTGACTTGCGGCTGCGAAGCGTCGAACTGAAGGTGGACAGTTTGCGCCGACGCGGTGCCGACCGTGCCCCAGACCAAGAGCACAAGAGCTTGCGCCAAGAGCGTTTTCATCAGACTTTTCCTCTCATCGGGCCTTTGTCCCTCCTATAACACAAACCGCAGGTCTGCCGGCCGGATGGCAAAGGCCTCTCTGGCGACTTCTCCACATCAACTCTCTTGCTGCTGATAGTAGCTCTGAACCGGGCAGGCGAACAAAAGAGCATGGATGGGTGCTGTCAGTCCAGTTTGAACCGCTCTCCACACGATGAGCTTGGGTCTTGAGCGCCGCACTGGGCTTAACAGCACCGGTTCTGGATCTCGCGGTAGAATTGTCGACCGCTCCCTCTCCTGGCGCGGTGAGCCAGCGGCACAGGCGTTCGCAATAAAAGCGCGGCCCGGTGCGGCGGACGAAGTCATGCGCGCTCGCCCACTGGGCTGAAAGATCAGTCTTTATCAGTAAAATTGCACTCCCCGGCGGCGACACATAACTGGGGAGATGGCGCCGCCGGAAGAGGTCAAGATGCGGTATTCACCGCATACAGTCTTTCCTAGAAGAAGAAACGAGCCGAGGCTGAAACCAAGCGGCCATAGAGCGTGCGCACGGTTCCAACCCCGCTTGAGGGAACGGCCGTGGCATTGACTTCCATGATCGCCGTCTCGTCGAACAGGTTAGAGACATTTACGCCCAGTTCCACGCGGTCCACAGGGCGATAACGCCCGAAAAGACCTACGGTGGTGAAGGCGGGCATCTTCAGCAAGTTGACATTGTCCGAGTAACTGGAGGTCTGTCCCTGTATGTTGGCGCCGATCGTGACGCGTTCAACATCGTATTGTGGAGTAAGCGTATAGAGCATAGTCGGCTGGCGGCGAGGTTCATTGCCTTCCAGAGTAGCAGTTTCTGCTCCCGTGATCTCTCCCCCGGTAAGGGTCAGGCTGCCGGCAACGCTGAACGGGCCTTGACGTACCGCGCCTTCAAATTCGGCGCCGTAAGTGCGGTAGGATCGGCTGACGAGCGTCGGCGTCTTCACCCCCCGGACATCGGGTATGACAGGAAGGTAAGTTCCGCTGGTCGTCGCGTAAAATCCTGTCAGGTTGAGCGCGAAACCATTGTTGCGGAACTTGAATCCGGCTTCAGTCTGTCGGACGGAGTCGTGGTCTACCGACTTGTCCAGAAGCGCGCCGGTGGTTGCACTGATCGCTGGCGAGAACAGGAGCGCGTCGGCACCGGCCCGGCCGCCAAGGCTATGGCGCGCGAACACGGAGAAGGCATCCGACACGCGATAGTTCGTGCTGAGCGAGTAAGACACGTAGTCGTAGTCGTAGTCGACCGGCTGCGATGCGCCTGGGGCGATATAAGGTACCCCAATGATCGCTCCCGTGGACGACCCTTGCTCGGCGCGATCTCCCGCAGTCGAGCCGCTGCCGTTAACGTCGATGAGTTTTCTTGCCGAAGCTTGAGCGACGGAGCCGGAAACCTTGCCCCGGTCATACCGGATGGATCCACCGATCGCGATTTTGCCTTTGTGGAAGTTGAACGAGCCATAAGGGGCCAGGATGTCGTATTCAACGTTCACCCGCTGCTTGCGATTAAGGGCATCGTCGTATGCGAACATGCCATTGCAGAAGACGCAGGCGCCTGCCGCGTCCTTCACATTGACGAGCGCGGAATTGCCACTCCCGACGATATCCTGAACTACGACCGATCCGTAGTAGTCGCGGTCGATGGTCTGATAGACCTTATAGATACCACCCGTAAGTGTCAGGTCGCCGCCGCCGACCTGCCATACCCGGCTGCCGCGAAAATCATTGGTTACGTTACGCAGGCTGTTGATATTGGTGTGGCCAATCGTGGTGAGCGAAAGCAGACCATTGCCGCTGACCGCCGCAGGATTGATGGGCGCGCCAGCCTGCGGGCCCGAAGCATAAGTGAGGGACCCTCCGGGAGCGAAGTAGCCCAGCATGACGGTCGGAGCGGCTACCTGGATCTGCGGATCCAGGATGCTTGCTTCTCCTGATGTGTCGTTATAGCGAAAGCGCTCCGTGAAGCTCCATTCGCCCAACGTGAAGCGGATGTCAGTGCCCACTGTTTTGGTGTTGACGCGATATCCGCTTTGCGCGCTGTTGGTCACGACGTTGCCCGCTGTATCCACTTGGGGCACATCCGTGATGTAGCGCGACATCATGGTGTCCTTCACCGCGTCAAATTGCGGCAGTTCACTGTATTTTGGATCGGCATTCGTGCCAGTGATAGCCATCGGGCTGGCCATGTAGACGGGAAACTTGTCGTCGAGCAGCTTTCCGTAAAAGCGGACGTACCCGCCTGCGAACTCCTTCGTCACGTTGGCTTTGACCTGACCGCCGCGGGTTGAGATATAGCCCGTTTCACGAGGACCTTCACCGGCGCGGTAGAAACCGCCGACATGGAACCGCCAGCCGTCGCCAAGACGATGGCCGTAGTCGAAGTCCACGCGTTTGCTATCGTAGCCGAGGCCGGACGAAAGCAGGACCGAGCCGCCCTCTTCCTCACCGGTTTTGGAAATCAGGTTGATCACGCCGCCTGGCGCATTCGAAGCGAAAGTCGAGGCGGAGCCGCCACGAATGGACTCAACCGAGGAGACATTGATATCGGCTCGAATGAACGCATCGGGCCCCATGTTGGTGAGGTCGCCGAATTCCAGCACGGGAAGGCCATCTTCTTGGATCTGGACGTACTTGGCTCCCCCGTTGACCAGTGGCAAACCGCGAACGGTGTAGCTGTTGAGCCCCTCTCCGGCGCCACCTTCGACGCGAATTCCAGGGATATTGCGGAACAGATCTGCAAGCGAGGTCGGTGCCAGCTTGACGACCATGTTGTCCCTGAGGACGCTGGTGGAAGTGGCACTGTCCAGAGGATCACGCGCCTTGGCAACACCTGTCTTGACTGTGGCGTCATCATCGATCGCGCGGCTCGCTTCCCACGCCGTGACCGGTTTGCCCTCGTCTTGGGCCAGCACTGGCGGAGCATAGGTCGCCAACGCCAATACAAGCAAAGAAACGGAATTAGCGGCAGATAACCTGCAATTCTTCGACATGGATATATCCCCCCGTGATTCTCACGCGACGCTTGGTGCGCCCCGGGCTTCATCAATCGAAAAGATTACCATGCGTGTAACTCTAAATACGGTATTCCCCGGTCGGTGTTGCCGAGATGACTGGTAGCTATGCGAAAAACTTCTGCATGAGCTTGCAGTAGCAGGCCATAAGACGCTTTTGATTCTTTAGGGCGGCAGAAGATTGCCTTGATCTGCCAGCACGTTGGGATGCGGTTTAAGAACATCCATAGCGCTGCCGACACGCGTATCGGCCAGCCTGTAACCGCCCCCTGCTACCCTACACCGCAATCGTGCCGATCGCCTCGCGGGTCCGCGCCTCGACCACGATACCAACGCGGGGAAGTGGTCATACCGCACTCCAGTGGAAGTCTACTGCGCGAATCTCAGAAGCAGCCTCATCGCGCGACATCTCTAGTTTCCATTCCGTCGCACCTAGAGCCATGCTGCATTTTTCCTTGTTTTTTCAACCGTCTAATCAAGCAAACAACCTCACCGCGTACCATTGCAGAAATGATATTGGTATTACCAGTAGAAGGCTGTATGCGACGGCAGAACTTTTCATCGGTATCGTCGAGGATATGGCGGCCGCAGTTTGCAGGGAGAAACGAGTATGAAAGGCACTTGGTCGTCGCGTACGTGGTATCGCGCCAATCATCGTACCGGGGCCGCACTGTCGGTGATCGCAGTTGCGCTGGCGACAGGAGCGCCGCAGACCGCCGGGGCGCAGGTCCTGCAGGGTGAGAGCACTCAGAACTCCGAAGAGGTAGTTGGCTCACAGGTGCGGCAGAGCAGTGACGCGGACGTCGTTCGCGAGGCGGCGCGGGACGAAGGTGTCGCAAGAGACGAAATCGTCGTCACGGGCACCATCTTGCGCAATGCGCCGCCGGTCGGGTCTAACCTCATCAGCGTCGGACAGGAGCGCCTCGTCACGACCGGTGCCACGACCAGCAACGAACTGCTTGCCACTGTGCCGCAGGTAACAAACCTCTTCAACAATGCTCCCAATGCGAGGCTTGCGATCTCGTCTAGCGCGATCCAGGTTGTACGCCCTAACCTACGCAGTCTCAGCAGCGAAACGAGCTCCTCTGCCTCCACGCTGGTTCTGTTCGACGGCCATCGGGTCGCCGGCGTCGGGGTTTCACAGCAAGCGGTCGACCCCGACCTCATCCCGACTGCCGCGATCGAGCGCGTGGAAGTGGTCACGGACGGTGGATCGGCCACTTACGGATCCGACGCCGTAGGCGGCGTCATCAATTTCATCACGCGCAAGCGCTTCGATGGCTTGCGCGTCACGAGCCGCTACGGATTCGCCGACGATTACCAGCAGGTTGATGCTAGCGGCATCGTGGGCAAGGACTGGGGCACCGGTTCGGTCTATGCCGCCTACGGCTATCAGCACAACGACGCCATCTTCGGTCGTGATCGCGACTTCATCCGCCAGATCAACTGGAACACCCAGGCCCCGCAGATTCCCAATGGCCTGTCCTGCAGTCCGGGCAACGTGCAGATCAGAGGCGTCGGCGCGGGTTACTATCCGGTGCCGTCGCTTGCGGCTGGCGCCCCACTGAACCTGTGCGACCAAAGTGACGATATCACGTTCCTGCCGACTACCACTCGCCATGGCGCCATCGCCGGTCTGCACCAGGAATTGTCTGACTGGCTCACGGTCGACGTGCGCGCATTCTACGGTGAGCGTACGTCCGTGGCCCAGTCGCCGTTCCGCAGCTCTCTGAGCACGGTCACGGTGACCGGCGGATCGAGCGCGAGCAATCCGCGCCAGTTCTACTATCGTCCGATCGCCGCCAACCCCGACGCGAACCAGACAGTGTTCTTCGACTTCACTCCGGTACTTGGCCGATTGGCGAAGCAGGAAACCTCGTTTCAAGAGTGGGGCTTCAACACCGAGTTCACAGCGAAGCTGAACGAGAACTGGGGGTTGCGCACGCTGTTTAACTACAGCCGCAGCAACAGCGAGTACCACATCGAGCAGTTCAACCAGACGCTGCTGAATGCCGCGGGCCGCGGCACCACCGCCACTACCGCCGTCAATTTCTATAATCCCTCCGCCGCCGACTTGCCGCTCATACAGCAGATCGTGAACAGCGAACAGGCGGGGCAAGGCAGGGATGACCTCTTCAATCTTCGCGCCATTGTCGATGGTGCGCTATTCACCCTGCCTGGTGGCGAGGTGAAGGTCGCGGCTGGCTATGAGTATATCCATGACCAGTTCTCGCAGCGTGTAGCGCCGCAGAACATGCCGATCGGCGCAATCCGAACCGTACCTTTCTCAAGCTATAATCGCGACGTGCACGCCGCGTTCGGTGAGGTTCAGGTGCCGATCTTCGGCGCGGACAATCGCACAGGCGGCCTTTACTCGCTCATTTTCGCGGCCTCGCTCCGCTACGATCACTTCAGCGATTTCGGCAGCACCACCAATCCGAAGTTCGGTGTCACCTACAAGCCGGTGTCATGGCTGGGGCTGCGGGCGAATTATAGCACATCGTTCAACGCGCCTTCGCCGGTCGACCAACTCGGCTCGGAGCGCAACCTGCTGCAGTTGACGCCGTTCAACGTGTTCGTTCGGCCAGGCGAAAGCCCCGCCGTGCAAGGCCTGGTGGCGTTGACTGGCGCGGTGCCCGAGCTGCAGCCGCAGACGGCGGAAACCTACTCTTTCGGTTTCGACATCGATCCGCCGTTCGTTTCGGGGCTGAAGATCAGTGCAAGCTACTACAACGTCAGCTTCGATGACATCATTCGGCAGCCTTCGCCCAACTTGACGATCTTCCAGAACTTTCCCGGCAACATCATCACCGATCCGGCCGGTCTGACCGTGGAGCAGTTGCGGAGCTACGCCGCTTTGGCACCCAACGGTGCGGAGCTGATCAACGGCACGATCATCCCTGGACGCTGCCCTAACACCGCGCCAACCACGCGCTGCAACGTGTACGAATTCGTGGACTTCCGGACCGGGAACTATGGCCGGACGAAGATCGAAGGTCTGGACTTCTCTGCCAATTATCGCATGACCACCGGTTTCGGCGGCATCGATCTCGGTGCGTCGGGCAACTATCAGTTTACCCGACGAACTCAGGTCGGCCCCGGTGCACCGGTCGTCAACGACCTCCTCCCAGGCGGCAACGTCTCGCGCTTTCAACTTCAGGCCTCCGCCGGAGCAGACATCGGCGCCTTCCGTGCGCAGGTCACATTGAACCACAGCGCAGGGTTCCGCGTGCTTCGTTGCGATACGACGACGACCCCCGCCTGCGCGCCTACCTCCGCCAGTGCATTGCCGCAGGACCGTGTGGCTGACTTCAACACGGTCAACCTGTTCCTGCGCTATGCCGTGCCGAGCGAGAGCGCGCTGCTGCGGGATCTGGAGTTCACCGTCAACGTCAACAACCTGTTCGACCAGGATCCGTCGCAGTACCGCCTGACCGGCACCAGCCAGTCGAGCAGCGGCTACTACAACAACTTCTTCACTGTCGGCAGGTTGGTGCAGTTCGGCGTCGCCAAGAAGTTCTGACTTGTGGCAGCGGCGGAGGCAGGACGACCTGCGCTCCGCCGCTGCCGCCGGTTATGGGGGTCAGAGAAGAGAATTGCCGAGACAGATCGCTTAGCCCTCCTCAAGAAAACAATAATGAGGCGTCTGATGATCTATAGGCAGAAGACAGTAGTGGCGGCCGGATTGAGCATGCTGGCAGCTGCATGTGTAGCCAATGGCCCAAAGGTTCCTTCCGAAAGTTCAGTCAGATCCGCGACGGTTCAAGCCGAAAGCCTGCCTCTCGTTCGTACAATGGATGAGCGATTCCAGTCATTTCAGCTCGGCTTTTCCCATCTGACAGGTGGCGATACCTGGGTCGCCTATGACAAGATGCCTCCCGAGGCGGTAAAAGAGCGTCAGTACACTGGGAATCTGTCCGCAGTTCGTGAACCGCGGGCCCCGACGGATCTCTCCAATCGCAGGTTCCGCAATCTCGTTGCCGGGCTGGGCCCACTTTACATTCGCTACGGCGGCACGACAACGAACACGGTCTACTTCCAGGATAACGACGACCCCAAGCTCACAGAGGCTCCGGCCGGCTATAAGACAGTGCTAACGCGCAAACGGTGGCGAGAGGCCCTGGATTTCGCAAAGGCCGTTAACGCCAAGATCTACACGGGCTTTTCTGTCGGGCATGGGGTGAGAAACGAGGCAGGGTTGTGGACGCCCGTTCACGCGAAAGCTTGGCTTGACTACAACAAGTCCATCGGCGGGGAGATCTACGCGGCCGAGTTGTTCAATGAACCGAACATGGAAGGTCACGGCGACGACCGCCTGGGCAAAGACTATACTCAGCGGGAGTTCGCCCGGGATTATGCGATCTTTCGCAAGTTCATCACCGAAGCAGATCCACGGATAAAGCTCGTTGGCCCCAGCGACGTGGAGACGGGTGGAGGATCGATGGACGGCACGCCCGGCACGGCGGACTACCTTACCGCCGAACCGCGGCCGAAGTTCGATATCATCTCCTACCACTTTTATCCTGCGATCGCGGAGCGTTGCGCGGGACCGGACTCGCCAAGAGGCATCAAAGTCGAGAACGCCTTGTCCGAAGAATACCTGGCGCGGCAGGACGCACCGCTGGAGGATCGCAAGGCTCTGCGCGATCGCTTCGCACCGGGCGCTCCCATCTGGAACACTGAAACCGGTGGAGCCGCATGCGGCGGTACGCGGTGGCAGACCAGCTTCCTCGATACCTTCCGCTTTATCGACACCCAGGCTCGTCTTGCAAAAGCAGGCATGGATGCGATCTTCACCCACGCCATTCTGAGCGGCAGCAACGGCGTGATCGACGAGAAGACATTTACGCCAAACGCGGACTATTGGGCTGCCCTGCTATGGCGCAAACTTGTCGGCACCCAGGTGCTCGATGCTGGCCCAACGAAGCCCGGTCTGCACGTCTACGCTCATTGCCTGCGCGGCACACCTGGCGGCGTGACGCTCATGGCGATCAACCTCAAGCCGTCGACCGCGACCATCAAGGCTTCGGCTTCTGCGGAAGTCTATGCGCTTACCTCTCCGGACCTGATGAGCAAAACCGTTCTGCTTAATGGCAAGCCGCTGGAGCTTCGCGCGGACGACACACTGCCTGCGATAACTCCCGTGAAGCAGGACGGCGGTAGTGTCTTGCTCGCGGGGCATAGCGTGAGCTTCATCGCTCTGCCCAACGCTGGCAATCCAAGCTGCACCTCTGCATTGTAGGGGAACAGGACTGGACGAGCGGCTGTCGACGGCGGTAGTGTCTTGCTCGCGGGGCATAGCGGGAGCTTCATCGCTCTGCTCAACGCTGGCAATCCAAGCTGCACCTCTGCATTGTAGGGGAACAGGACTGGACGAGCGGCTGTCGTAGGATCAAACTGCGGAATAGCGCCATCGTCTCGTATGAACAAAATGCCGGATAGGATCCCTGAGATATGAAATCGAGCTACTGGGCGATCATCTCGGCTCTCTTTTTGGCGGAAATCGCAGCCACCTTCGAATCGGCTATGCTATACGCTGCGCTGCCAACCTTGATCCGCGAGTTCGGAGATCCGATCACTGCGGGCTGGCTGGTGACCATGCACATGCTGATTGGCGCCGCCGCGGGTGTTCTGGTGGGCCGAATGGGCGACATCTACGGCCGCAAACGGATGACGCTGTGGATGCTGGTGATCGCCACCATTGGCTCGCTTATGAGCGCGGCGACCGACAATTTCGGGGTTGTTCTCGCCGGGCGCGCGCTGCAAGGACTGTCCGTTGCAGTCATCCCTCTCAGCATTGGCATCATTCGCGAGGCGATCGCGAAAGAGCGCATCCCCGTCGCTGTCGGGCTGATGACCACTGGTTCGGGCGTGGGCGTGGCTATCGGCCTGGTCCTTGGCGGATTGATCGTCGACAACCTCAACTGGCATTGGCTGTTCGTAGTCAGCGCAATCCTGCTCGGCCTCTCGTGGGTGGCGATCAAGTTTTGGGTGCCGGGCAAGCCCGGAATTGCGCCGAAAGAACCCGTCGACTGGGTGGAAGGGTTGCTGCCGGCGCCCGGCATCATGGCGATGCTCTATGGCGTCAGCCAGTCCAAAGCCTTGGGCTGGAGCGATCCCTGGGTCTGGGGAACGATTGCGGCCGGTGCACTGATCATGGCGTACTGGGCGCGGCGCAGCCTGCGGGCGAGCGAACCCTTCGTCGATCTGCGCCTGCTCGGGTCGCGCAACGTTGCCTTGGCCAATCTGCTGACCGTTTGCCTGGGCGCGGGTACCATGCAGGTCGTGCTGGTCTTCTCGACCTATACACAGTCTCCCACCTGGACGATGGCTGGCCTTGGGCTGGGCGCAACGGTGGCGGGGCTCGCTAAGCTGCCATCGAACATCCTCTCGTTCTTCGCCGGACCTCTTTCGGGTTGGCTGACCAAGACGTTCGGAGATCGCTCGACGGTGGTCGCGGGTATCCTGCTCGCCGTCGTCGGCTGGATCGTCGGCACGACCCTGCCAAGTACGCTTGTCGCGATCATCGTGATCCTGAGCGTGATCTCCTTTGGCACCACGATCTTGAACGCGGCGATCTACAACGTCATCGTGGGCACCGTACCCGAAGCGCGAACCGGCGAAGCGATCGGCACCATCGCCGTGACACGCGGCATGGCATCGGCCATCGGCGCCCAAGTCATCGCGGTTCTGCTGGCGACCGCAACGCTGACCGATCCAATCAGCGGGGCGCAGCTTCCCTCCCCGCAAGGCTTCCGCCTGACAATGGCCTGGATAGCCGGATTGACAGCCATCGGCGGGCTGTTCGCCCTTTTCCTCAGCGTTCACCGCAAGACCATGTCGGACACTGAGGCGGCCCCGCGTGAACAGGCGGCAAGCGAAGCGTGATCTACGCCCATGTTTCCCGGCCTTCCGCGGAAGATGTGACGGCTATCCCGCCGCGACGGCCTCGCACCCGCGACAGCTGGGACGGCCCACCAGGGCAGAGAGCCTCTTTCTTGTCGAAGAGCGGTGCCCCAAATAGCGCCATAGCTTCGAGCCATTGATCTGGATCAGGATAGGGAGCCCTTGAAATCGCTCAGGCTCCAAACCTCTCCATCGGCTTGGCGGCATTGATCTGGATGTAGGTCAGCATGATCGGTTTTGCAGCAAAGCCAGTCGATCCGTAAGCACCAAAAAAGAGAAACCTGCCGTGGCTGATGCTCGTGCCCTTAGCGAAATTCCGCAGACAGTGTCCGGCGATTTTCGGTCTAGAGGTGCTGTGAAACCAACCGCTTACTAAACTCATCTGGACGTTGCCAGAGCCAGTAGTGGTGCCCAGAAGAGCTTGATCGGAGGGCAGCTAAGCGACTGATTCATCGGCCAAATTCATCGACTTAATAACCGCCGGAGCCATCAATAGCACGATCTGGATTCGTGGAAAAGGCTGGACGTGAATGGACGGGACGGTTTGAATCCTCCCGGGCATCGGGTCGGCTTGAGTTTGTCGGGCCCTCGCACAACTGGTCACATCATTGTTCATGTGGCGTTGGGGGCCGGGGCCCGCGATCCGGCGATGCGCGACACCAGTGCCACAACCTTCTCCGCTGTCTCCGCAACACCCGGGCCGGCGCTACCGAGCAACTTGACGCCACCGATAACCGCATCGCCGAGTTGGCGCAGGCGCGAGCGGTCGGGCTCGGGGGCGGCCGCGGTCGCGACAAGTTCTTCAGTCCTACTGGCTATTTGCGCTGCCACAGCTTGTTCGCGTTCCGGAAGCTTGGCAAGCTCGCGCCCAAGCACGCTCAGCAAAGCGGTGAGTTGGTCGCGGTCACCCGCATCACCGGGCAGTGCGGCCGTGCACTGCGATGCTTGGTCGAGATGTGATTGAATGTTGACCACCGCACCGCGGAAGTCTCCGGAAAAATTGAATTGATCCCGTATGGGTGCCTACCCTTCGCTTGCTTTGAGTCGATCAAGACCTTCCTGGGCACGCGCCATAATACCGCGGTCGACCGGCTGCTGTCGCTTCGCGACGGCGATCGCCCGGTGAAACAAGCCTCGCCTTCGTCGGCGCGCCCGAGGAATTGGTAGCTGGCTGCCAGCGTAATATACAGCCACATTAACCGGGGCTCATGGCGACCCTCGGCCTCCTCGCATAGGGGAATGAGCCGCTCTAGAACGCTCGCCGCCAGTTTCGGATCTCTACGCTCGCATGCAATTTGAGCGGCCAGGTCGAGAGCCGCCAGGACATTTGGATGAAGCGGCCCGACCGCGGACAGGGCCCAAGTTCATAGCTGGCTCCAGTGCCTCTTCCGCACCCGCAAGATTCCCCTGCCCGAACTTGGCATAGGCGCGCCTGAGGGTCCCCCGGTTTCTCATCCAGCCTAAGCTTGAGTATCCGTCATTCATTCGGCCGCCTGGGCGGCCGTAGCAGCAGCATATTCGACCGGCG
>NZ_JBEWLY010000001.1:0-142517 GCF_040534015.1 Novosphingobium kalidii | reverse complement strand
ACGAGCCGCGCCTTTAGCAAAAATCGTGCACAGCCTGTCACCGCACTAAGATCCGACACCTCCGCCTCGGCGCGTTTTTACACAGCCTCGGTCGACAGCCGCCGCGAACGCCGAGACCCACTTCTGGACATCAGAGGTGCCTCACGGGTTCCTGCAACTGGACGTTCATTCATGTGGCCGGTCGACGGTCCATCATCCGGCAGAGCTGGCGATTGATGGCAATCAGAAGAACCGCCCGGTCGACGAGGCTAAATGGTCAGATCGCCGAAACTTAGGCGATGAGCTTATGCGCAGTGAGATACGCTTTCAATGCTAGTGCCTGATCCGCCACCCACTGAATGATCTGTTCGCCCCGTGTTTGTGGATCACTCGAGAAATCGGCGACTGCCCTATACGCAAGGAAATCACTCGAAGGACGTACGAAGGCCTCGAGTTCGTCAGCCGCCGCAGTAAACATGTCGTCCGAATGGTTGCCGAAGAACAGGTAAGCCTGCGGTCCGCGAAGCTCCTGACCGACATGTCTGCATCAAACCACAAGCCTGCTTCCGGGTACCAGATTCCCGTCTGAATGCAGGAGGATCGATCCGGGCTTGCGGCGCTTGGCGCAACATAGCGCCAAGCGCTTACCGAACCCTCGTTCGTCAATGCCTTTCGCTGATAGTCCGCGGTCCGACCGAAGCTGGCTACGGTTCTTATCTCTTGCCACATGCGGTCCACCAGATTCTCGAGCGTCTCGGCCTGACTTACGTAGAGCTCGCCCGCCGCCAACTCTGAGGAGGGCGGAAACTCATTGCTCATGTTATTTTCCTCCAGACAGGTCCGAAAGGCATCTGTCATCCTTCTCGCGTGAAACTCTTCAGGCAGGCCTGCGACCAGCTTCGCCATTTCTCGCCCGAGCGCGCCCCATGACGTGTGCGTGCGAACGAGGCCATGATAGAGACCTGCAGCATCGCGTCCGCGAAAATCCTCTGGTGGCAGAGTGATGTGCGTGACAAAGACGATCGCTGGCGCAAGGGCACACTGTTTACCCCGGTCATTCAGCCAGTCGGCATTGACCAGCCCCCACTGCGGCTTGAAAGACGTTATCGGATCTACTGAGAAAAGCAGTTGGCGGAGCGGGAGGGATTCGAACCCTCGATACGCTTTTGGCGTATACTCACTTTCCAGGCGAGCGCCTTCGACCACTCGGCCACCGCTCCGCATGCACTGGGCAGAGCAGGGCCCTAGCGTGCGATGGGGGGTTACGCAAGCGGTCCGCTCATGCCATTTGGGGACATGGCCATTCGCCTCGTCGCAGTTTCGCTTTCGCTTGTCGGTCTGGCTTCGCTCGGAAGCGCTTCTGCCGCGCCTCAGCCGGCGAAAGCGCTGGAAGTGACGCAGCCTGCCTCTCCGGCTAAAATAGTGGCGGCTGCGCCGGCGAAGGACTGGCGGACTATCCGGCCTCGCGACCTGCTCGTCATGGATCTGCCGGCACTTGGGCAATCACTCACTCCGGTCGGAGAATCGGTGGGCACGGGCGAAGCGCCTGTGACCAAGGTCGCGCCTGCAGCCCCGCGGCGAGTGATCATCCAACTGATCGCCCCGCCTTATTCCCAAGGCTGGGCTACAAACATTCGCGTGCTTGCAGCAGCGAACTGGTGGGATGGGCTGGCCATCGTCCGGGCGCAGGACAACTACGTGGTCCAGTGGGGTGATCCCGAGGCCGCCCATCCACAGCTGGCCCGGCGCTTGCCGCGGTCGCTGCAAAAGATGCCGCCTCAGGATTACCTCGCGGGGCCGCCCGGAGACTGCGGCGAGTATGCCGATATCTGTCCGCCCAGCTCCCTTTCTTTCTTCACCAGCGAGGCGATCCGCGATGTTTACGCCGATCGCGCCGGCTTCGTGGCGGGGTGGCCGGTAGCCGTTACCGGCGCACGCAGTTGGCCCGTCCACTGCTACGGGACGGTCGGGGTCGGGCGCGATATGGCACCGGATACCGGAACGGGCGCAGAGCTCTACGCGGTGATCGGGCACGCGCCCCGCCAGCTTGATCGCAATATCGCCGTGGTGGGGCGGGTGATCGAGGGCATCGAGCACCTCTCCTCGCTGCCCCGCGGTACCGCGGAACTGGGCTTCTACGCGACGCCGGAGGAGCAAACGCCGATTCTTTCCATCCGGCTCGGCGACGAAGTCGAGGACCTTCCGCGCTACGAATATCTCGCCAGCACGAGCGACAGCTTCGCCCGATACGTAAAGGCGCGGGCAAACCGACACGATGCCTTTTACACCATCCCGGCTGGGGCGGTGGACGTCTGCAATGTACCGGTCCCGATCCGCCGAGCTTCGGCCCCCTCCAGCGAAGTCGAGCCAGGGAGGAAGCCGGCCAGACGGCGCTAGGTCTGCTAGACCCTCTGCGCTTCTGCCACCGCTTCGCTCGCCCGCAGTGAACCGACGATGCGCGTCAGATGCGCCAGATCGGTGACCTCGAGATCCACCTCGTAAGTGCCGAAGGGCTCGTCCCGCTGCACCATCTGCAGGTTGACGACGTTGGCGCGGCTGCGGGCAAAGATATCGGTAACTTCGGCGAGCGTGCCGGGGCGGTTGTACAGCACCAGCCGCAGCCGCCCCACAGCGCCTGTGGTGCGCTCACCCCAGGATACGTCGAGCCAGTCCACATCCACGCCGTCCGCCAGTTTCAGGCAGTCGATGGTGTGCACTTCGACTTTGCGATCGGGCCGCCGCAGGCCGACGATCCGGTCGCCCGGCACCGGATGGCAGCACTGCGCGAGGACGAAACCCATGCCCGGGGTTAACCCCTTGATCGAGATTGCCCGCTCCTGGATCGGCCAGTCAGCATCGTCGGGCAGTTCCGCGGTGCTGCCGGGCGCAAGCGCTTCCATTACTTGTCGATCAGTAAACCGGGCGGAGCCGACTGCCACCATCAGCTCTTCCTCGTCCGCCAGCCCCAGCCGACTGACAGCGGCGGTGATCGCCTTCTTGCCAATGCGCCCGGGCAGTCGCGAAGCGATATCGTCGAACAGCTTGGAGCCGATCGCGGCGATCTCCTGGCGCTCTTTCGCGCGCACCGCGCGGCGGATGGCGGCGCGCGCCTTGCCGGTGACGACGAAGCCCAGCCAGGTCAGCTGCGGCTCTGAGTTGCCGCTCTTGATGATCTCGATAACGTCGCCGTTCGCCAGCCGCGTACGCAGCGGCATGAGACGGCCATTGATCTTGGCCCCCACCGCGGCATTGCCCAGCTTGGTGTGGACGGCATAAGCGAAATCCACCGCGGTCGATCCTTTGGGCAGCTGGTGCAGCGCGCCTTTGGGCGTGAACGCGAATATTCGATCCTGGTAGATCGCGAGCTTCGTATGTTCGAGCAGCTCCTCGGCATCGTGGCTGGCGTCGACGATTTCGATCAGGTCACGCAGCCAGCCGACTTGCCCATCGGGCCGCGCGCCACCTTGCTTATATGCCCAGTGCGCGGCGAGGCCGAACTCGTTGGTGCGGTGCATCTCGCGCGTGCGGATCTGCACTTCCATACGCATCGAGTTTTCGTAGATGAGTGCCGTGTGCAGCGACTTGTAGCCGTTCGACTTGGGCGTCGAAATGTAGTCCTTGAAACGACCCGGAATCATCTGCCAGGTCTGGTGCAGGATGCCGAGCGCGCGATAGCAATCGGCAGGCGTGTCGACGAGGACGCGGAACGCCATGATGTCGGTGATCTGCTCGAACGTGACATGGCGTTCGCTCATCTTGCGCCAGATCGAGTACGGGTGCTTCTCGCGCCCTGCCACTTCGACGGTCAGCCCTGACTCGGCGAGCGCCTGGCGAATAGCGAAGCCGATGGCGTCTACCTGACCGCCTTCCTGGTTGCGGATTTGCGCGAGCCGCCCGGTGATGATGGCATAGGCTTCCGGCTCCAGCTGCTCGAAGGCGAGCAGCTGCATTTCGCGCATGTACTCGTACATACCCACGCGCTCGGCCAGGGGCGCGTAGATATCCATGGTTTCACGCGCGATGCGCCGGCGCTTCTCCTCCTTCTTGATGAAGTGGAGCGTGCGCATGTTGTGCAGCCGGTCCGCCAGCTTGACGAGCAGGACGCGCAAGTCCTCGCTCATCGCCAGGAAAAACTTGCGCAAGTTCTCCGCCGCGCGCTCATTCTCGGGCATGGCCTCGATCTTCGAGAGCTTGGTCACTCCATCGACCAGGCGGGCAACCTCGGGCCCGAACATCTGGTCGATATCGGCAATGGTGGCGAGTGTATCCTCGACCGTATCGTGCAGGAGGGCTGTGATGATCGTCTGCTGATCCAGCTTCAGTTCAGTCATCAGCCCCGCCACTTCCACGGGGTGGCTGAAGTAGGGATCGCCGCTGGCGCGCTTCTGGCTGCCATGCTTCTGCACGGTGTAGACATAGGCGCGGTTCAGCAAAGCCTCATCGGCTTCGGGCGCATATTCAAGGACGCGTTCGACGAGTTCGTACTGGCGGAGCATGCAACCTCACTCATGTGAGCATTTTGCGTGGCGCGGCAAGGGGAAGTTCACAGAACATCAGCCATGAGTGAAGAGAACGAGGCGATGGCCGTCACGTTCATTGAGGCGTTCAGCGCCGGCGATGCAGAGATAGAAGACCTGCCTGGCGCCAGACGCCGTGACGGTGGCGAAAGGGTTCGGCAAACTCTCGGGCCCGCGTCCTTACGAGCTCATCATCGCGACGATAGCAGCATTCAAGGACACGATCCCCCTCGCTTGGATCCTGGGTTCAAGACTGTGACGGCAGAGGAAGATCGGCGTTTACGCTTGAAAGCGGGGTTATTAAGAACGTGAACGAGTACTACTGCACGATCCGATGACCGCATTCTGCCGTTGCTCGCGAACATAGAAGAGCAGCGGCAAGAGCGTGCGGCAGGGTGAACTGGCCGACGCAGCATCTCAGCAGCTGTCTGATTTTCGTACTAAAACTCAGATCGTGTCCGCGCAGGGGCGCGCTGGACAGGCGGTGTGTCCGACCCTATGTACCGACAGGTATGGAATCCGCGGTGATCAACAAGACGCGCGGCCGTCCGCGGGAGTTCTGCCCGGAAAAGGCGTTGGCGGCTGCGCTGCAGGTCTTTTGGAAGAACGGCTACGAAGGTGCTTCGCTCGTCGAGCTGACGGAGGCGATGGGCATAACCAAGCCTAGTCTCTATGCCTGTTTCGGCAACAAGGAAGCCTTGTTCAAGAAGGCGCTCGACCTATACGAACGGGACAAACTGGCTTATGTGAGCAGTGCGCTGGAAGCGCCGACTGCTCGGGAAGTTGCCGAGCGGCTGCTTTACGGCGCATTGAGCGTCCACTGCAGCGAAAGCAATCCGCAGGGCTGCCTCGGCGTCATCAGCATGGTTGCATGTACGACCGAGGCCGAATCGATCCGTGAGCACGTGATCGCGAGGCGCGCCTCATCAGAGGCAGCGATGGTAGCAAGGTTGCAGCGTGCGCGAGACGAGGGCGACTTGCCGCCACAGGCCAATCCCAAAGCGCTTGCGCAGTGCGTCACCACAGTCATGCAGGGCCTTTCTGTTCGCGCGCAAGGTGGAGCCACGCCGGCTGAGCAGAAAGCCGTCGTGGATGCGTTCCTGGGGATGTGGCCGAGCTCCTGAGTCGGGCGGATTAGCGCGGCTTGAGAACTCGGTGCGGGCAAACTGTGGTTATCGCGCCAGTTCACCGCCAGTTAACGTCTTGAATTCGGTGTCATAAAAATCAATCTACCGGCTGGTACAGAAAGGTGCTTGACGAGTCGCCATGCCGCCATCTATACCGCTTGGTACAGAAAGGCCGCAGAGGCAGCAGGAGGCACGATGAACAACTTGCCATGCTGGCGCTGATCGGCTGATTTTTGGCGCCGTCACTCGCGGGCGGCTCCCGCCATAACTTCGATCAAGCAGTCGTGAGAGCCTTAGTGCGCTCCCGACCTCATCAACACTCGTCCGTTTTCCGGCGGCCCTTGCGCCGGAGACTGCCCCGGCACGCGCCAATCCCCCCGCCGCGTGCCGGGGCCTCTTACTGGGAGCATGACTATGGCTTTCATCGACTTCAAGGACGGCACCCTTCAGGCGGCAGTCCCGGTACTGGCCCTTGGGCGTTCTCAAGTGCTTGCCCCTCTTGCCGAACCGCTTACGCAGCTGGAGCGGCGCGTGATTGAACTGGCGCGCGAGGATAGCCTTGCTAGCCTGCGTCCGCAGCGCAAGCGGTCGTGGCTGGCGAGGCTGGTCTTCGGTCCGCAGCCGCCATCGCCCGTCCTCGCCAACGACCGTCTTGAGGCCTTGCGCAGGTTAGCGGTTCAGGCTTGGCATCACGGATACCAGCTCCCCGCGTCGGCGCTCAAGGCCGCAAGTGAGGCGGGCTACAGCGAAACTCAGATCGGCGCGGTGATCGACACAATCGCGCGATTGCGCAAGCCGCTGCGGAGGCTGCCTGCATGAACTCTCCCTTGAAGATCAAAGTGCCCCAGTATGAGGCGGTAGACGCTGACGCTTCGCGGCCTCGGCGCTTGCGCCGTCGCAATTGGATCATTGGCAGCATCGCAGTGGTGCTGCTTGCGGGGCTGGCCTGGCGCGGTCTCAGTAGCGGCCCGGTCGAAGCTGGACCACCGCCGCCGGCCGTGGTGCAGACGGCGCAGCCGCTCGTGCGTGAGGTGACGGAGTGGGACGACTTTGTCGGCCGCTTTGCCGCCAGCCGCACGGTGGAGGTGCGGCCGCGAGTATCGGGTGCCGTGTCGCAAGTGCTGTTCAAGGACGGCGATTACGTCCGCAAGGGCCAGCCGCTGTTTCTGATCGATCCGCGTCCTTATCGTGCCGCTCTTGCCGAAGCGCAGGCAGAAGTCGCAGCCGCCCGCAGCAACTTCGCGCTGGCGCAATCCGATTACTCGCGCGTGGCTGGGCTCACCGGCGACGAGGCAATGGCAGCCAGCGAAGTCGACGCGCGGCGGGCGCGGATGCGCGCAGCCAGCGCTGCTCTGGCTGCGGCGCAGGCGCGGGTTCAGGCCCGCGCGCTGGATGTCGAGTTCGCCACTGTTCGCGCGCCGATCTCCGGTCGTGTCTCGGACCGGCGCGTGGATGCCGGTAACCTTGTCTCGGGTGAGGGTGGAGCAGGCGCGACCCTGCTGACCACGATCAACGCCGTTGACCCGATCTACTTTACCTTCGACGCGTCCGAGGGTCTCTTCCTCAAGACCCAGCGCGAGCGTGTCGCCAAAGGACAGCCAGTCGAAGTGCAGGTGCGCCTCCAGGACGAGGCACAGTACCGCTGGAACGGCAAGCTCGACTTCACCGATAACGGGCTCGATCCGCGCTCCGGCACGATCCGCTTGCGAGCGGTGCTTCCCAACCCCGATGGCTTCCTGACACCCGGCATGTTCGGCAACATGCGCCTGGCGAATGCCGGCAAGGTTCCCGCGATGCTCGTGCCGGCCGAGGCGATCCAGTCCGACCAGGCGCGCAAGATCGTGCTGATCGTCGGACAAGACGGTGTCGTTACAGCCAAACCGGTGCAAGTCGGCCCGCTGGTGAGCGGGCTGCGAGTGATCCGCTCAGGACTGGCGCCGACCGATCGTGTCGTCATCAGCAACTACCAGGCTGCGGTCGCAGGCTCCAAGGTGGAGGCCAAGCCAGGCCGGATCCTGCCTGCGCAGGCGAGCGCGACGCCGAATGCCGGTCCTACCATTCCGACGGCGGCGCAAGCGACGCTCAACTGATGCTCTTTCTCCCCTCGTCACCTCGGCTCCGGGATGACGAGGGGAGAAGGAACTGCCTACCCATTTTCACCCGTAGGAGGTGCGCCTTGGTGCGCGCTTAACAGGGACACTGCTCATGCGATTTTCCCGGTTCTTCATCGACCGGCCGATTTTTGCGGCCGTCATCGCGGTGATCATCACCGTGGTGGGCGCGCTCGCCTTCCTCAGCCTGCCGGTTACGCAATATCCCGATATCGTGCCGCCTACGGTCACGGTGACGGCACAGTATCCCGGCGCTTCCGCCGAGACCGTGGCCGACACTGTCGCCGCGCCGATCGAGCAAGAGATCAACGGCGTCGACGACATGCTCTACATGGACTCGCAGTCCACCGGAGATGGCCGAACCACGATCACGGTGACGTTCAAGATCGGCACCGATCTCGATGCTGCGCAAGTGCTGGTCCAGAACCGCGTCTCCATGGCCGTGCCGCGCCTGCCTCAGGAAGTGCAGCAGCTTGGCGTCGTGACGCGAAAGACCTCGCCAGACTTCCTGATGGTGGTGAACCTCCAGTCGCCAGACGGTAGCCTGGATCGCGACTACCTCTCCAATTATGCGCTGACTCAGGTGCGCGACAAGCTGGCCCGGCTCGACGGCGTGGGCGACGTGCGACTGTACGGTGCGCGCGATTACGGCATGCGGATATGGATCGATCCCGGCCGCGCCTCGGCCATGGACCTGACGCCCGGCGAAATCGTTGCGGCCTTGCGCGCGCAGAACGTCCAGGTCTCCGCAGGCGCCTTGGGTGCTCCCCCTTACGACGCAGGCAACGCCTATCAGATCGGCGTCGAACTTCAGGGTCGCCTCACCACGCCCGAGCAGTTCGGCGATGTGGTCGTCCGTAGCGATGCCGATGGCCGACAGGTGCGTGTGCGCGATGTCGCCCGGGTAGAACTCGGCGCGCAGGACTACGCGACCAACACGTATCTTTCGAACAAGCCGACTGTCGTCATCGCCGTGATGCAGCGGCCGGGCTCAAACGCGCTCGATGCGGCTGACGCGGTGCGGGCGGAGATGGACGACCTCGCCAAGACCTTCCCCAAAGGCATGGAATACTCGGTTATCTACAACCCGACCGAATTCATCGGCCAGTCCATCGATGCTGTGTATCATACGCTGTTCGAGGCCGTGATCCTCGTCGTGCTCGTCATCCTGGTGTTCCTGCAGAACTGGCGGGCCGCGATCATCCCTATCGTCGCAATCCCGGTCTCTCTCATCGGTACAGCCGTGATGCTGGCGGCCGTTGGCTACTCGCTCAACAACCTCTCGCTGTTCGGCCTTGTGCTGGCGATCGGTATCGTCGTCGATGACGCGATCGTCGTGGTCGAGAACGTCGAGCGCTACATCGAGGAGGGCCTGCGGCCAATCGATGCCGCTCGCCGTTCCATGGACGAAGTCTCCGGGGCGCTGGTGGCAATCGTGCTCGTGCTTTGCGCGGTGTTCGTGCCGACGCTGTTCATAAGCGGCATTTCGGGCGAGTTCTACAAGCAGTTCGCGGTTACGATCTCTACTGCGACGGTCATCTCGCTGCTGGTTTCGCTGACGCTCTCACCCGCGCTGTCCGCCATCCTGCTGCGCGAGCGTGAGCGGGTTGCGGCGGATGCGCCCAAGTGGCGCCAGTGGATGCAAACCGCCGCTGACAAGTTCAATCGGGGCTTCGAGCGGCTTAGCGAGCGCTATTCGCGGCTCACCTTCAAGCTGGTCCAGCGCCCGGCGCGGATGATGGCGACCTATGGCGCGCTCATCATCGCCACTGGCGGTCTCTTCTGGACCACGCCGGCCGGGTTCGTGCCGCAGCAGGATCAGGGCTATTTCATGGCCGCCGCGTTCCTGCCGCCCGGTTCATCGCTGGAGCGAACCGACGCCGTGGCTCGTGAGATGGCTGAGCGCATTCTCCCCATCAAGGGCATCCGCGGCGCTGTGATGTTCGCAGGGCTACACGGCCCCTCGCGCACGGCCGCTCCCGACGCTGCTGCCATCTACTTCCCCTTCGACAGCTTCGAAGAACGGCAGGAAATCGGTGCGACTTTCGAGACGATCATGCAGCAGGCGCAAGCCGCGATGCAGGGCTACGACAAGGCCCAAATCTATCTGCTGCCTCCGCCCACCATTAATGGCATCGTTCCTGCCGGTGGGTACCGCATGATGGTCGAGGACAAGGAAGGCCGGGGTTACGGTGAGCTGGCCAAGGCAGTCGGGCCGCTGCTCGGCAAGGCCAATCAGTCGCCCGAACTGCAGCAGGTCTATACCCTGTTCAACACTGCCACGCCCCGCGTCTTCGCTGACATTGACCGGCCCAAGGCGGACATGCTCGGCGTGCCACCGCAGCGGATCTTCGAGGCGTTGCAGGTGTATCTTGGCTCTGCCTTCGTGAACGACTTCAACCTGCTCGGGCGCACTTACCGGGTTACTGCGCAGGCGGACTCGCCTTATCGCGGCTCGACCGCCGATATCGCCAACCTGAAGACGCGCTCGAACTCCGGGGCAATGGTGCCGATCGGATCGGTCGCGACGTTCGAGGACCAGACCGGCCCGTATCGTGTGGTGCGCTACAACTTGCAGCGCGCGATCGAGGTCGATGGCGGCGTCGCTCCGGGACATTCGACTGGCCAGGCGCTGACAACAATGGAGAAGATCGCGAATGAGACGCTGCCTGCTGGCTATTCCTACGAATGGACCGGCATCGCCTTCCAGCAAACGACTGCGGGAAACACCGCAGGCATCGTTTTCGGCATGGCAGTGTTCTTCGTCTTCCTGGTGCTCGCCGCGCAGTACGAGAGCCTGACGCTACCGCTCGCCATCGTGCTGATCGTGCCGATGTGTCTGTTCGCGGCAATGCTGGGCGTGCAGATCAGGGGAATGGACAATAACATCCTCACCCAGATCGGTCTTGTGGTGCTGATCGCGTTGGCCGCCAAGAACGCGATCCTTGTGGTCGAGTTCGCCAAGCAGGCTGAGGAAGAGCAGGGCATGTCCATCATCGATGCTGCGGTTTACGCTGCCCGGACACGCCTGCGGCCGATCCTGATGACGAGCTTCGCCTTCATCCTGGGCGCGGTACCGCTAGTGATCGCGGAAGGAGCTGGTGCCGAGCTACGGCAAGCACTGGGAACCGCCGTGTTCTTCGGCATGGCTGGAGTCACCGGGTTCGGTCTGCTGTTCACCCCCACCTTCTACGTCGTGTGCCGCACGCTGGCCGAAAAGCTGCGGCGTCGCCGTCCGGAGAGCGACGCTGAGCACGACAGCCCGCCTGCGCTGCGGCCGGCGGAATAAGGAGATACGAGCATGATCAAGCGCAACATCGCCGTGCTGCTCGCCGCGACCAGCCTTGGCGCCTGCGCGGTAGGCCCCGACTATGTCGCGGCCACGCCGCCGGCTCGATCGGAAGCACCGTTCATCGGCGTCACTTCTCCGGAGGTCACGACGGCTGCGCCGCGCGAGGATTGGTGGCGGTTATACGATGATCCCGTTCTCGATGATCTCGTGCGAGACGCGCTCGCCGCCAACACCGACGTGCGAGTCGCCGTGGCGCGAATCGAGAGGGCGCGGGCGCAGCTTCGCGGGTCGCGCAATGCCGCTCTGCCGCAGACGGGGCTGGAAGGTTCCGCTGTGCAGAACCGGTCCTCGGCAATGCAGGTGCTCCCCGGCATGGATCGGGAGAACCGGATCGTCGATGGAGAGTTCAATGTCTCCTATGAGGTCGACCTGTTCGGCCGGGTGAGGCGCGGGATCGAAGCATCCCGTGCCGACCTCGCGGCCGCGCAGGAGGATGCCGATGCTGTGCGCGTCACCGTGGTTGCCGATACCGTGCGCGCTTACGTGGATGCGACCAGCACTGCCGAGCAACTTGCGGTTGCCCGACGCATCGTCGACCTGCTCGACCGTTCGGTGCGCATCACGAACGCCCGGTTCGAACGCGGTCTGAACCAGCGGCTTGACGTAATCCGTCTGGACCAGCTTCGCCAGCAGCAGGCTGCCGCGATCCCCAGCCTCGCTGCCCAGCGCGATGGCGCGCTGTTTCGCTTGGCGACACTGACCGGCCGCACGCCACAGGACCTGCCTCAGGCCGCTCGCTTGCGCACCACCACACCTGACGTGACGCAGCCGATCCCTGTCGGTGACGGCCGCATGCTCCTGGCGCGGCGTCCGGATGTGAAGGCAGCCGAGCGCCGCCTTGCGGCCAATACTGCGCGCATCGGGGTGGCGACGGCAGACCTCTACCCCCGCATCTCGCTTGGCGGCACAATCGGTACCACTGCCATTGGCTCTACCGACGTAATCGGCGGCGGCCCTCTACGTTGGCTGCTGGGGCCGCTCATTTCCTGGGCTTTCCCAAATCAGGAAGGTATCCGCGCGCAGATCGCCGCCGCAGAGGCGGACACGCGAGCCGACTTGGCTACTTTCGACGGGACGGTGCTCAACGCCCTGGAAGAGACTGAAACCGCACTGTCGAACTATCGCAACGCGCTGCTGCGCAGGGCGAGGCTGGCTTCCGCGCGCGAGGCGGCACAGCGGGCCGCCAGCGTCGCCACCGCTCGTGCGAGCCGCGGCGAGATCGACGCTCTCGACGTGCTCGACGTCCAGCGTGCGCTTTCCGAGGCCGAGACAGAGTATGCAGCTGCCACCCGCAGCGTGGCTTTTGCCCAGGTCGATCTGTTCCGGGCGCTTGGCGGCACCTGGGAGGGAGCGGACGAGGGCAGGTTGTAAACAGGGCGAGAGTTCAAGCGCGCAGATCGGGTCAGCCCCTCATACGCACGAAAACGCCACCATCTGATGTGGTCAGATGGTGGCGCTCTTGTGTCTGGCAGTGAGCAATAGCTGCGGGTCAGACCGTAGTTTGCGACCGAGTTGTCGAGCCGGACTGTTGTCCGCTGCCGGACGAGGAAGCAACGCGCTCCTCGGTTGCGTCGACGAACTGGTCCTTCTTCTCGCGTGCCGCGTTCATGGCGTGGTCGGCCTGGTCGGAGGCCATGTTGCGCGCCTTCTCGCCGATACCGCCCAGCTTCTGCTGCTCGGCTTGGCTCTCTGGAAGCAAGCTGCCCAGGAAAGCACCGGCTGCCGCAGCGACCAGACCGCCGATTAGCGGATTGCTTTCGTAGAGCTCCTGGCCCTTTCCTGCGGCAGCCCGGCCCTGACCGGCCATTGCATGACCCGCATTCTTGCTGCTGTCAGACCAGGCGTGCCGGCGGTTCCGGAAGGATTCCGCTGCTTGTTCGAGCTTCTGGCGAAAGCTGTGATCGTCATCATCGTGCGAGCGCTCAACCATGAAGTAGTTCGCACGGGCCGCGTCGCGGCGGCGCTGATAGGCGGCGAAATCCTCGCCATCGCGAATCTCGACGCGTTCCATGTGCGCGACGTAGTCCCGGTGATGGGGGTCGACGCCTCCGTCCATGTCCGAATGGCTCTTGTGCCGCTCGAACTTGGGCACCTTCGCGTCATTCTCGCTCACCAGCCATATCGCGCCGCCCGCGATCATCGCCAGTGCCAACGGGTTGCGCCGGGCTCCGTCAAGAAGCATCCGTGCATCGACGTTGTTGCTGTCGGCCTTGTCGAGAAGGGCGTTGAGCATATTGCGCGGCGTCAGTTGATCGCCAATGGCGTCCACCGTGCGGCTCATGTCGTCCTGGGTGCTCCGGATGTCGCGTTCGATCGCTGCCGGATCCTGTTGAGTGTGATTGTTCATGATTATACTCCGGAAGTAAGATCGCCGCGAGCGGCGTCGGGCGTGCGCTCCAGGGTGCGACGGCTACGCTCGGGGGAGAGGTGAGCCGCATCCATCTTCTTGCGCGCGCTGCTGTAAAGGATGAAGGCGACGATCAAGGCGACCACACCTATAATCAGCGTTCCCAAGCCCAGATTGTCGATGGCATCGCCCAGCAGATAGGCGAGGCCCATGAGAACGACGCCCAGACCGGAAATTCCGACGACTGCTGCCGTGAGCATACCGCCGGCGGCCACTTTCAAGTCGTTGGTGGCCTCGCGAACTTCTGCCTGGATCAGGTTGAGCTGCTGCTCCGCGAGGTGCGAGCCCTGCCGCGTCAGCTGCCGAACGAGGTCGACCAGGTTATCCTGGCCACTCTGACCTACTCCGGCGTGCCTGCTCGAGATGTGATTTGGATCGGTGCTCATGATCACCCTCCCGTCCTGTTGCCGCCGCCAATGCCGGACGGAGTTGTGGAGGTCGAGCCAGTCGTTGTGCGGCCTGTCGCAGTCGCGCCGGTTGCCGTTGGGACCGTTGCTGTCGGATTCGGAGCGGAGCCTGGCGACGCACCGGCGGCGGTGCCGAAGTCCATCATTGGCCGGGCGCCACGCGCTGTCTCGGGTTCATAGGGATCATAGACCGGCGTCGAGGTGCTGCGCGGCGTCGTATTGCCAGAAGAACTCTGTGATCCCTGCGATCCGCCAGCCTTGAACACGCGCGACGCGGCGAAGCCGAGCAGGGCGCAGCCCGCCAGGAAGCTTCCGGGACGCTGGCGTGCGAACTGCTGGACGTCACCAGCTAGCTGCCGCGAGTCTTTGCCTTCCACCGTCTGAGCCAGTTGCTCGACGGAGCGAGCGCCTTGCTCCAGCGCCGATTTGATCCAGCTTGGCGAATCCTGCCCCAACTCACGTGCGGCGCTATCCAGTGCCGACGACACCGCATGGGCCTGGCCTGCGACTTCGCCTTTCCGCTTATCGGCTTCGGACTGCAGGCGATCGGCCGCCGCACCGGTTACCCGGCCGGTGTCCTCTTTCAGCTCGTCCCGCAAGCCGCCTCCTTCACGATTTTGATTTTCCACGGACAATCCTTTCTTCGAATGCTTCCAAAGACCAAAGCAATCGGTTGCCGGGTTGTTCCGAGGCGTAGACGAGTGGAGTTCCAGTCAGGCCGAAGCGCAAGCAAAATACGCCCAATGCCCGCGCTTCATCTTCGCAGTACATTGAAGATGCCCAATCCTGCATCTTTGCAGGGCGGCAGAGGCACAAGCCTTGCGCAGCGGCAAGTGCTAGCCGTGAATACTTATGTCATCTTCGCGGAGCGGGAAGAGGACTTTTGGATCGCCAGGTGACCACGGGGGTACGCGCATCATGATCGCGTGGAACAAGGCAGATGTAAGATGGCTGTCGAGCCATCTTTGCAGGTGCGGAAGTGGCTGCAGGTCGAACCACTCGCGGTCCACCGCTGCAAATTGCCGCACGAAGGGCATGATCGCAGCGTCCGCCAGTCCTCGCGCTGTCCCGCACAGCTGGTCCGACATTGTAAGTCGCGCCTCAAGGTGGTGGAGGAACTGCAATCCGGCTTGGCGGTGAACCATTGGATCCGTGCCGTGACGGTTTGGATACTTGTACCTGTCGAGGTCTTGCTTGAACGTCCCGTCGTTGGTCGCGATCAGAACGGCCTCGTCATGCGCGAGCCAGCCTTCGGGATCGGAGGTTCCGAGCGCCCAGCGCATGATGTCGAGGCTTTCATCGATTACCGTGCCGTCCGGCAGGACCAGCACCGGCACCGTTCCTTTCGGGGAGAGTGCCAGCATTTCAGGCGGTTTGGCTCGAAGCCTCACCTCGCGCAGTTCGCAACGAGTGCCACTGATCGCCAGCGCCAGCCGCGCCCGCATCGCGTAAGGGCAGCGGCGAAAGCTGAAGAGGATCGGGTCAGGCACTCCGGTCATCTGCTGCTTCGACATGCACTGCGCCCACATGCGCGGAGCCGCGCGCGGCAGCAAGCGCCTCCTGCCGGTGACGTTCGCGATACGAGGCGCGCTGCTCGTCAGTTCGCTCGGCGTAGCACGCGGGGCAGCTCACGCCGGGCTCATACAGCGGTGACGCCAGATCTTCCGCGCTCACGGGGCGGCGGCACGCATGGCACAGCTCGTAAGTGCCCTGGGCAAGGCCGTGACCGATGGTCACGCGCTGGTCGAACACGAAGCACTCACCGCGCCACAGACTGGTCTGTTCTGGCACCGTCTCCAGGTATTTCAGAATGCCGCCCTTGAGGTGGTAGACGTCCTCGACACCTTCTTGTTTGAGAAAGGCCGTCGACTTTTCGCAGCGGATGCCACCAGTGCAGAACATTGCAACCTTGGGCTGTCTGCCTGTGCCGAGCAGCCTTTCACGCTCTGTGCGAAACCAGTCAGGAAAATCGCGAAAAGTGGCGGTCTGCGGGTCTATGGAGCCCTCGAACGTTCCAACCGCGACTTCGTACGCATTGCGGGTGTCGATCACGATCGTGTCGGGATCGGAGATCAGATCGTTCCACTCGTGGGGCTCGACGTATGTGCCGACACTGGCTCGAGGGTCGATGTCCGGCTGGCCCATCGTGACGATCTCGCGCTTCAACCGCACTTTCATGCGATGAAACGGCATCGTCGATGCACTCGACAGTTTCACATCAAGATTGGCGCAATCGGGAAGAGCGCGAACGTGGTTGATCACCATGTCGATGCCCTCATGCGATCCCGCGATGGTGCCGTTAATGCCCTCCGGCGCGAGTAGCAGTGTTCCGCGGACGCCATGCTCGCGACAGACGCGTTCCAGCGGGTCCCGAAGGCTGGCACAATCGGCGAAGGCGGTGAATCGATATAGAGCCGCTACGCACAGCGGCGCCGAGGCGGCAGCACAAGGAGAGTCCATCTGTGCCCTATAGCGCCATGTGCCCGGCTCGTCAGCATCCACTCGGGACCTGATGGGGATCTCAATCGTTCCTTCGCTTTATCCAAGCGTAGGGAGGCCAACGTGGCCCGAAGCAGACTTAGCGGAAACAGTGAGCAGATGGTGGACCGCCTCGGCATCGAGGATAGAGGAGGAGCATCTGCAATGGCCGAGGGCAACCGGGTACGCGGGGCGAAGCCGATCTTGTCGGGCGCTCTGGCTATCTGTGCGCTATCGCTGGCATCGTGCGCGGCTGTTGTTGGAGACCGTGTAGAATCCGCATTGATTGACGCTGGCGTGCCGCCGGCAATGGCGGAATGTATGGCGCCGCAATGGGCGGACCGTCTGTCGGTCAGCCAGATTCGAGGCATCCAGCGCTTTGCCAAAGATGTACGTGCCGATGGTCGTTCGTTGACGGCTGGACGTCTGCTGGAACATGCCCGCACCTGGAATGACCCGGAGGCGCTCATGGTGGTCGCCAGCTCCGCTGCGCAGTGTACCTTCAGCTAAGCGCCCCTTCAGCCAAGCCCGAGGACCGCGTTGCCTGCTGATTGCAGGAGGTGCCGCTAAAGTGCGCGGCGCAATTGAAAAAGGCAGCCCACGATTGGGACCGCCTTTTTCAATTCAACAACGCGCGGGGGGTGAGCGCTGGGTCAGGCTTGCGTCAACTGATCTTCTTTCCGGCTATGACGCCGAGTACGAGGAACAGCACCACAAGGGCGAGGCCCACAAAGAAGAGTATCTTAGCGATACTGGCGGCAGCACCTGCAATCCCACCGAAGCCAAACACGGCGGCTACGAGCGCTACGACCAGAAAAATCAATGCCCACTTGAACATGGCGGTCTCCTCCGAACAGATCCTGCACAGGTGAGCTAATTCCGATTAGAACTGAGCATCACCCATACAGATCATAACGCCATGGAAAACTTTTGTTCCGTTGGATCGTCCAAAACCCTGTCGCGGCAGCAGTGTTCCTCTGTCCGCTTTGCTCGGAATCCTTCGTGCATTGATATGATGGAACCATCGTTTCGGCTGTAGGGTCAGGTCGCGGCGAGAATTGGAACAAATCCGGGTAAACACACGTTCGATCTTCATGATGACATCTAATTTCCCGTTCAAAGTCACAGCTTTGCTTCTGGCAGGGCTCGCCGCCTCCAACGCCTCGAGCGTCGGAGTCGCGCGTGCTGCCCAAGGCTCTACCAGCGGCTCAGCCAGCGGTGTTGCTGCCGTCTCTAGTGGCGCCATTCGCTCTGCCGCCGATGGGCCAACCCGTGCGTTCTACGAAGCACGCCAGTGGCGAGCGGCTTGGACGCCGCAAGCAATCGAAGAACTTCGCCAGGTTCTTGGCACCAGAAATGGTCACGGACTGGACCACCTTACCTTCCTTGAAGAGAGTGCATCCGCCGGCGATGCGGCCGCTCGCGACGTAGCGTTCACCAAGGCGGCCCTGCGCTATGCTGTGGCCCTATCGCGAGGCGCGGCCGATCCCAATAAGATCTATGATGTCTATACTTTGCCTGGAGTGCAGACAAACCTCGTGGCGGGGCTGAACGACGCCCTGCAAAAGGGCAGCTTGGCAGACTGGCTGAACGGACTTGCTCCGCAGAACGAAGCCTACAAGGTTCTTTCACGAGCTTATGTCGGCGCCCAAATGGGTGCTGGGCAGTCGAGCTCGTCCATTGGTGGCGGCGGTTTGATTAAGGAAGGGGACAGCGGCCAGCGTGTGCAGGCCGTTATTCAGAGGCTGCAAGAGCTAGGATATCTCCAGTCCCAGCAGCGTGGATCGACTTATATCAGTGAGGTCGCCCAAGCGGTTGAGCGCCTTCAGGCAGACTATGGGCTGAGCATAGATGGCGTCGTCGGTCCTCGTACAATGGATGCTTTGACTTTCGACGCGGCGGCCCGCGCTCGTGCGCTCGCTGTGGCGCTGGAGCGCATGCGTTGGCTGGAGCGCAATCCCCCCGCGAACCGCATTGACGTAAACATTGCCGCGGCCGATCTTGAGTACTACCGGGACGGTGCCTTGGCTGACCGGCGCAAAGTGGTGGTTGGCGAGCCGGCCAATCCGACGCCGCAGCTTCAATCCGGACTCTATCGCTTGGTAGCCAATCCGACGTGGACGGTTCCCAAATCCATCGAGCGCAATGAACTTGCCAACGTCAGTTCGTCTTATCTGCGTAACCGTGACATGGTCCGCAAGGATGGCTGGATCGTCCAGCAATCAGGTCCGGAGAATGCCTTGGGGCTCGTCAAGTTCGATATGGACAACAAGCACGCCATCTACTTGCACGATACCAACGCGCCCCATCTGTTTACCGAGGAGCAGCGCTATTTCAGCCATGGCTGCGTGCGAGTGGAAGATGCCCTTGGGTTTGCCGAGACTCTGGCGAGCGATGCCCAGATCATGAGTGACTGGCAGGCCGCTCGCGCGGAGGACAAAGAGACATTCGTGCGCCTGCCCGAACAAATACCCGTCAGGCTGGTCTATCAGGATGTCTTCGTGCGCGATGGCCAACCGGTATTCCGGCTCGACCCGTATGGCTGGAATGACGAAGTGGCGGTAAAATTGGGCTTTGAAGCCGGCTCTCGCAAGCCTATCCAGCTGAAGGCGCGTGATATTGGTCCGTAATGGAGCTGCCTACCTGCGTTCCCTGTGTGCCGAGTTGGCGGTCGTAATCAGCCAGCCGATGACGGCACAGCCGCCCAGCCACAACAGAAAGGCGGCAGCGTCGCCGGCTACGGCAAGAATCAAGCCCGGCAATATGGCAGCGCAGACCACCAGACCGCGGTGGGCAGAGTTGTTCGTGGCTGCCTGAAGTCCCAAAGCGCGCCGTCGCTTTGGGTCGGTCAGGCACAACAGCGCGATCACGGCAGAGGAGGCAGCAAGCGAGGCGAGGGCGAGGATGCTCATCACTCCGCCGCCTGCATTACGGGCGTGATATCCGCATCGCTCTTTTCAAGGAAGCGCAAGCGCCGGACCAATGCACCGCCTGCTACTATGAGTGCCAGATCGACGGTGGGGATAACCCACTGCCCTGCCTCCAGCGCATTGACCCAACCTGGACCTCCCATCAGCAGGCGCAATATCGGTAGAGCAAGCATGACAACGCCCGTGAGGGCGGTCAGTGCTTGCGCGAAAGACGCGGCTGAGCGCCAAAGCGCGCCTGCGGCGATCACAGCGGCAGAAGCAATCATAAAGCCGGCCGGGGTCCAGAACGTTGCCGTCTCAAGAGGCATTGTCAGGAGGAATGCCACTCCGGAGCCAAGTAGGGCGAGGGGCAGGCCAAGGCCCACGATCACCAGCGAGCGGTCCAGCCAGTCCAGCGAGCGCGAACCGGCCTCGCGTCGCACCAGCCAAAGGCGCAATCCGGTGTAAGTGACGTAGCACATCGCGAAGCCCAGCCCGAACCAGATCGCCTTGGAAACGATCCCAGCGAAATTGCCAAAGTGCAGGGGCGACATGATAGCGGCCAGAGTCCCACCTACCGACGGGCGCGGACCGATGAGCGGCTTTTGGGCGTCAAACGTGCCATCGGCGCCGTTGTAGACGAGGCTTATTGGCGCGATGTCGCCGCTTGCCGGCGGGTGGTAGGTCGTGACCTTCGCATCAGCGCGGCCGAAGTTCTCGATCGCGGCAAATGTCGGCACGGCACCAGCGCGCCGGATTGCGTCGATGGTTATGCGGTCCAGCCCTGCAGTGGGGGTGGGGCGCGCGTCGGGCGTGCCAGGGTTGCCGAAGACGCTTTCGTTCAAGGCCTCCACATCGCCGCCGAACGCTGCCATGGCCACGATCGGTACGCCGATCGTTCCAAAGAAGGAGAAAAAGCTGCCGGTGAACGCCAGGATGAAGGCGAAAGGCAGGCTCCAGGTTCCCGCTACGCTATGGCGGTCCCTGTTCAGCAGCACGGGCTTTGCGCCGCGGCGCAGCGTGAAGATGTCTTTGAACAGGTGCCGGTGGATCAGCAGCCCCGAAATCGCCGCGACCAGCATGGCCAGGCCCAGCACGCCTGTGAGGATCAGGCCGTAGGGACTGGGGACGTGCAGACGCACGTGAGTTTCGACGAGGAAGCTGCTGAAGGCATTGTCGTTACGGGGGCCGAACACGTCCTCGTTGGTGCCGAAGCTGCGCTCTTTCACTGCTCCGTCGGCGCCTACCAGATAGAACCAGCCCCGGCTGATGGGCATGCCGGCTTCCATTTCGTGGCGGTGGAAGAACATGCCGAGATCGTGGTCTCCGGTTTCGAACAGGTCCACAGCCTCGCGATATTCCGCGGGCGTATCCGCCCCCAGCTTTTGCACGTGACTGGCAATGGGCCTTTCGAAGGCCGACTGCGTGGCGACATGCCCGCCTGACCAGATGCCGATCTCCTCGGCAAAAACCGCCGCGGTGCCGGTAAGCACCACTGCATAGAGCAGGAGCCCGAGCACGATCCCCGACCAGCCGTGGACCGCGACCATCAGCTTGGTCTCTTGCTTCGGGAGCGCGATCATCGGTGGTTCTCCTGATTCGCTGGGTCGGTCTGCATGAACTTGTTGGCGATCAGGCCACCGTGGATGACGAGCAGGCCGAGCGCCACCGCCGTGACTCGCGTCAGGTTGCGATCCAGACATGCATGGAAGAAGAGCGCAGCCCAGATCAGGGGAACGAGGATGAGGGGCAGGACGAGATTGTCCACGCCAGCTGCGCCTCCGGGTAGCCACAGCGCCATGCCCGCCATGGTCACGATCGCGACTATCACAGCGCCAGGTCCGGCAAAGGCGATGCGTGTCCATCGGCGAGTTGTCGGTGTCATCCCACTGGCCTTGCTACTTCAAGCTGATTCTGGCGCACACGGCGCGCTGGGCACCGACGCGCCCTATCAATACCTCTTGGTGAAGATTTTGCAAGTCACTCGCAATAACGATGTGGCGTGCGGGCGAGGGCCCCATGGACTTGCAACCGGCTACCCTGCGAGGGTGCTACGGGCGGCCGGAATCAAGGTTTGGATGGTCCATTGGGCTGCGCGTCCCAACAGCACGCCATGGTTGACCCAGTAAGCTTTCGTACCGGTCGCGAAAAGACCAGAGCCACCCGACTCGTCGCTCCGCCAGACCGGGCAAGCTGAGCAGGTCTCCCCCAAGCCAGGGCAGGTACGGGTTTCGGCGCGCATAGGACCAGATTTCGACGCGCTCACCTGAGTGTTCTGAGGTGCCCCGAGCGTGAAACCCCATAGTGTCGGCGACGACCAGCGTGTTGCCCGGAACCGCCAGCCCTTCAGGTTCAGGAAGGTTCATGTCCGTCAGATCCTCGGAGGTCACTCGCGGCGAGCCCCGGGCGGAAAGCCGGTCGATGGAAGTCGGATTCCTAAGGCTGCGCCGGTGTTCCCAGTCGAGACGTTCCCGCGTGAGCCGGTGCGATCCGCGGACGTAGGTGAACGGTCCCTCGTGTGCCGCGACGGGGTTGAGGAAAAGCCAGGCTTTCAGCGAGGAGTGGAAGCTGTCCGCGTGCAGCGTTTCTTGGGGGTCGGGCTCATTCTGACCCTCGCGACTGACAATCGTCTGGATGTAGTGGAGCGGGGTCGTTTGGAAGCTCGCAACGTAATGGAACAGCGCGTTCAAATCCTGCCGCTGCAGCAGGGCGTCGAGGAGCGGGACGCGATGCAGCATGGCGGGATCAACAGCGAGCCTACGCGTGATGGCGTCCCCCTGCCGCATTTCGCGCGCAGGCCCTTGGTACGAAAGGATCGCATCGCGCATCGCGGCAAACTCGTGCGGGGGGAGCACGTCGCGAATGACGACGAAGCCGTCGCGGTCGAACGCCTCTCGCCACTCTGCCGGCACGCGGCGCGAGAGCCGCTTGCGACGCCAGGTACACAGTGCGGCGGCCAGTTTGACGCGGCCGACGTGGAGCCCCCGACGGTTCAAGCGCGCCGAGCCTATCACCGGATTATCGAGAAAGCTTTTGGCTGACGTGACGAGTTGCGCGACGTAAAGCGGCGCTAGAAAAGCAGTTTTGATGCGCGGGTGCACAGGCATCCTTGTTACCGTCGCGAAGGCCATACTCAGCAAGCCCGGCCTGATTTTCGGTGAGTGGCTGAGAGGACGGTCGATCTAGCTAGTTAGCCTTCACCGCCGCGTCAATCGCCTGCAGCCGGATCAGCAGAGGTTCGAGCTGGTTCAGCGGCCAAGCGTTTGCGCCGTCTGACAGGGCTTTATCCGGATCGGGATGAGTCTCCATGAATATACCGGCCACGCCCGCGCCCGCCGCCGCTCGCGCCAGGACGGGCACGTACTCGCGCTGCCCACCTGAACGCTCGCCCAGCCCTCCCGGCAACTGGACGGAATGAGTCGCGTCGAACACCACAGGGCATCCGTTCTCGGCCATGATGGCCAGGCCCCGCATGTCCGACACAAGGTTGTTGTAACCGAACGACGTCCCGCGGTCGCAAAGCAGAAAGGCGTCCGGGTCATGTCCGGCCGCTGTGGCCGCGTGGCGCGCCTTGGCGACCACCTGGCTCATATCAGTCGGAGCCATGAACTGCGCCTTCTTGATGTTGACCGGCTTGCCCGACGCCGCGACGGCGGCGATGAAGTCGGTCTGTCGCGCCAGAAAGGCAGGTGTCTGTAGGACATCGACGACCTCTGCCGCCGATGCGACCTGGGATGGTTCATGCACGTCCGTCAGAACCGGAAGGCCTGTTTGCTCACGCACTTTCTCCAGGATGCGCAGCCCTTCGTCCACGCCTGGCCCCCGGAAGGAGCGGTGTGAACTGCGGTTGGCCTTGTCAAACGAGCTTTTGAAGATCAGAAAGAGGCCGAGCTTCTGCGCCAGTCTTGCGAGCGTCTCCGCGACAGACAAGGTCATGTCCTCGCTTTCGATGACGCATGGGCCGGCAATAACGAACAATGGCGCGCTAGCACCGATGTCCCGTCCGCAGAGTATCATCGGTTGCCTCCTTCACGTGCCTCGCCCGAGGTCCAAATCAGCTGGATTATCGACAGCACGTTCAGTAAGGCCCCTGTTTTGGAGAATAGGGGCTTGCCTTGACCGGGAATGTTGGGGCTGGCAACCCTCCGTCATCTATCGAGTTCTCTTGGGAGTGGCCCAAGTAACCAAAACAACGTTGTTTCAGGGTGATATGAAAACTGATGTCGTCCCAACGCGGTATTCCGCTTCGGTGCTGAATACGCTGGATGTCGAAGTCCAGGCGCTGGAAGCGTTGCGGTGCGCCCTGCAGGCACCGGAACTCGGAGCGGCAATCGACCGCGCCATCCAGGCTATTGCGACAACACCGGGCCGGGTTATTGTCACCGGAATGGGCAAGAGCGGCCACATCGCGGGCAAAATTGCGGCAACGATGCGGTCCACCGGTACTGCGGCGCTATACCTGCACCCCGGCGAAGCCAGCCATGGAGACCTTGGCGTCATCACCTCTTCGGACGTGGTGCTGGCCATCACCTGGTCGGGCGAGACAAGCGAGCTCAACGACATTCTCAATTATTGTCGCAGCGCGCGCGTCACGCTGATCGTGGCGACGTCGGACGCTAACAGCACCGCGGCTCGCGCTGCGGATATCTGTCTGACCATGCCCTCGGTTCGCGAGGCTTGCCCTTACGAACTGGCGCCCACTTCCACCACAACGCTTCAGCTGGTGCTAGGCGATGCGCTCGCGGTGGCCCTGATCCAGGCCCGCGGCTTCACGGCTTCGGATTTCCACACGTTCCATCCGCGCGGCAGCCTGGGTGCACGCCTCTGCACCATCGGTGAGATCATGGGCACGGGAGAGGCGGTGCCGCGTGTCGGACGTGACGCTTCGCTGACCAGCGCGACAATCGAGATGAGCCGCAAGCGGTATGGATGCACGGCCGTCGTGGATGAAAACGAAGTTCTCGTGGGTGCATTCACCGACGGCGACTTGCGCCGCTGCATCGCGGTCTATGACCTCTCCGACAACATCGGCCTGCATATGACGGTGAACCCCGTCACCGTTGGTCCGAATACACTCGCATCCGAAGCGCTTCGGGTGATGAACGAGAACGCCGTCTCGGTGCTGTTCGTCGTCGACGACCGCAAGTTGGTTGGCATCGTCCACATGCACGATATCGTCAGGCGAGGGGTGGCCTGATAGACGCACTCCTGTGTCCTCCTCCTCGATAACTCTGCCAGCTGATCTGATCGTCGTGCCGGCGCGCTTCGGCTCCACGCGTCTCCCGGGCAAGCCGCTGCTGAAGCTCGCTGGCCGCACGCTGCTCGAGCGCGTAACAGCAGTTGCTTGCGCTGCGGCTGAGCAGGCAGAGCACTGCGACGTTGTGGTGGCGACGGATGATGCCCGCATCGCCGACCATGCCCGTGACCTGGGCGTAGATGTGGCGTTGACCAGTGACGAACTCGACTCCGGCTCGGCCCGTGCGCATGCCGCGGCACGGATGCGGTCTTCAGCACCGGGTTTGGTGATCAATCTTCAAGGAGATGCGCCGTTTATCTCTCCTGCCGTCGTCGCAGGCCTGATGAGGACACTGCGCGAAGGCAATGCCGATGTGGCAACGCCGGTTTATCGGCTTGACTGGGATCGTTTGGAGCGTTTGCGCGCCCACAAGGTGACAGCTCCGTTCAGCGGGACCACTTGCGTGCGAGGGGCTGATGGACGCGCGCTCTGGTTCTCGAAGTCCATCCTACCAGCGATTCGGGGCGAAGCAGAATTGCGGGCTCAACCGCTCTCGCCCGTTTGGCAGCATCTTGGCCTTTACGGGTACCGCATGGCGGCTCTGGAATGGTTCGCATCGGCCGAACCCACCCCTTATGAATGCCTGGAGGGACTTGAGCAGCTTCGCTTCCTCGAAAGTGGGCGAACCATTGCCACTGTCGAAGTCGACCCGCCGGAACATGCCCTGTCCGGGATCGACACTCCCTCAGACTTGGCTTTGGCAGAGGATGCCATATCGCGGCTGGGCGATTCTTTTCCCGTTCGGCAGCGATGAAGGCGCCGCTTTTCGTCGTTGTCCGTCACGGCAACACGTTCGATGCAGGGGAGCCTCCACGCCGCATCGGCTGGCGTACCGACCTGCCCCTTACGGAACGGGGAGTGCTGCAGGCTGAAGCGCTGGGCATGTACTTCGCCGAGCTTGGCTGGCGCTTCGACCGGGTGCTTACCTCTCCTCTAGTCCGCACTTCCGAGACCGCGCGGCTTATCTTGCAGCACCAGCGAGACGCTCCCGCAGTCGAGGTCTGCTCATGGTTGCGTGAGATCGACCATGGTCCTGACGAGAATCAGCCCGAAGAGGCGGTGCAGGCCCGGATCGGAGAGGACGCTCTCGCCGCATGGGACGAGCGGGCAGAGCCGCCGCCCGGCTGGATTGTCGATGCGGATGCGCGGCAAGAAGCATGGCGCGCTCTGTTCGGACAAGAGCCAGCAGGCCCTGTGCTGATCGTCACCAGCAACGGAGCGGCGCGTTATGCCTTGCTTGCCGATCCGGCGCTCAGGGCGGGGATAGAAGGAATGGCAAGGCTGAAGCTACCCACGGGGAGCTTTGGAGTTATCGATCGAGCTGCAGATGGGGCGCTTTGGGCGCCGGTCTGGGGAAAGCGGCCGTGACCGCTGTCCCTTTGCTGCGAGCGCCACCATTTCCCTGGGCCGATGCCGCGATGTCGCGCCCGCTATGCAGTGGCGAGCGTTCGTCCGTGGAGGAACATGACCTCTCCTCGATCTTGGAGCGAATACGCTCTGCAAAGGTGGGCGGCGCGTTCTGGGACAGCCCCATTCGCGCTGCACGCTGCGGCGGCACAGTCCTGCGTCCGCGCGACGCCGATGACATGTGCCTGCTTCTGGATGAACTGGAACCAGTAGACCGCCGCCTCGCGCTCTGGGTCATTCCTGCAGCCAAGCGCGAGAAGGGCTTTGTTGAGCGGGTGCTGGCGAACCGGGGAGGGGAGTGGTGTGGTCCCGTCGATCCATGGTCGGTGCTGCCGGGCGCGGAGTGCCTCTTAGCGCACGGTGATGACGAGTGGATCGCGATCGCCAGCATTTTGGGCATCCCGGTTCGTGTTCTCTCGCGCGGGCACTACGGCTCACCGGGGCACGAGGCTGAAGCCCTCGTTGCCAACGTGGGGCGCGTCCTCGCCAATGCCACTTACCTTGATCCGTTCACAGGAGCGGTCGCGTCCGTAGACGCCACGATAGATTTGCTGAGCGATTGGCGCCGCATGCTGGAATCCAATCGCTTGATAGCGGTCGCCTGCGGCATGGCGTGGTGGAAGAGAACCGAGATCCGCCGGCTCCTTTGGTCGCCGCAGCGACCGCTTCGCATGGTTTTCCGCCCGAGGACCGCCGTAGCGCAGGCGAAGCGAGCAGGAGGTGCGGTGGCGATCTGGCCTTCCCGTGTGTCACCCGAGCTGATCGAAAGCGCACGGCGCCAGGACGTGCCGTTGGTCCGGGTTGAGGACGGCTTTGTGCGCTCTACGGGCCTTGGCAGTAATTTGGTTCCGCCCTCGTCTGTGGTCGTGGATCACTCAGGCATTCACTTCGACCCTTCCCGGCCCAGCGATCTGGAGCAGATTCTCAGCGAGACGGTGTTCACGCCTCGACTGATGGCGCGAGCGCACAAACTCAAAGAGAAGATCCTCGAAGGTGGGATCAGCAAGTACGCCGCCGGCAGCGCCGCTCCCCCTCCTGAGCGGCAGAGAGGCCGCAAACTGGTGCTCGTGCCTGCTCAAGTTGAGGACGATATGTCCGTGCTGGCGGGCGGCGGCGGTCTTTGCTCGAACCTTGAACTCCTGCAACGCGTCCGGGCCCTTGAGCCGGAGGCTGAGATATGGTTTCGGCCTCATCCCGACGTAGACGCTGGGCATCGCAAGGGGGCCGTGTCTGACGCCGAAGCTCTGGCACTGGCCGACCGCATCGTGCGGGAGCCAAGCATTGCCTCGCTGCTCGACAGCGTTGACGCCGTTCATGTGCTCACCTCGCTAACGGGGTTCGAGGCATTGCTGCGGGGGCGCTCGGTGGCGTGTCATGGTACGCCCTTTTATGCTGGTTGGGGGCTCACGCATGACCTGGGCCGCGTGCCTGATCGCAGGGGGCGCAAGTTGTCCCTCGATGAATTGGTCGCGGGAGTGCTGATCCTGTATCCTAGGTACCTCGACCCGGTGACGGGACTGCCATGCCCGCCTGAGGTTCTGGTTGGCCGAATGGCCACTGACCGTGCGCCCAATCGGCTGGGATGCCTGGGCCCATTGCGGCGTTTGCAGGGGCGGGTCATGGCCAGCTGGCGGTAGAGAGCAGCAATGCCTCAGGTGATTCTTGACGTGTCCCGCTTGATCTCCCGCGTCCGCCACTCGACGCCGTCGGGCGTGGACCGGGTGGAGATGGCCTACGCCAGGGGCCTGCTAAGGCACTACGGCGAAGACCTGGCCTTTGCTGCAGTCCATCCCAGCGGGCTCTACGGGCGGCTGTCGCGCATGTCGGCCTTGGCCTACCTCGATGAGTTGGAACGCCGATGGGCGCGTGAGGAGGACAATCCGCGGCAGCGCTCGCTCGCCTCGGTCGCCCCGTGGATCGCGGCGCTGCTGCCGTCCCGCATGGCGCCTCGTGGGCAGGATGCCGTTTACGTTCAGTCATCCCCCCATCACCTGATCAACACTGCAAAAGTGCGCCGCATACTTGAACGAGAGCAGGCGCGTTTCCTGTGCATGGTTCATGACCTGATCCCGATCGAATACCCTGAGTATGCGCGGGTCTCCGGAGACCTGCAGCACCGCAAGCGGATCGATACGGTGACGAAGCTTGCCGATGGCGTCATCGTGAACTCCGCCGCAACGGGGCGCTCGTTGCAGCCTTGGCTGGAGCGCACGGGACGGGACGTGGCCGTGCACGTGGCCTTGCTAGGCACCGAGCCGCTGGCAAGTGGCCTAGCGCTCAACCCGCCTGATAGGCAGCCTTACTTCGTGTGCATCGGTACAATCGAGCCGCGCAAGAACCACCTTCTGCTGCTGCACTTGTGGCGGCACATGGCGCTGACCCTTTCTCCGGAATGCGTTCCAAAGCTCGTCATCATTGGCCGCCGGGGCTGGGAGAACGAGCAGGTGATCGATATGCTCGAACGCTGCCCTGGATTGAAGGACCACGTCGAAGAGCTGAACGGGTGTTCCGACGTGCGAATGGCTGCTCTGTTGCGCGGCGCGCGTGCGCTGGTCATGCCCTCTTTTGCGGAGGGGTACGGGATGCCCGTCGCGGAGGCGCTGTCGGTCGGCACGCCAGTGATCTGCAGCGATCTGCCAGCGCTGCGCGAGGTCGGTGGCGAGACGCCCGACTACCTCGATCCGCTGGACGGGCCGCGCTGGCAGGCAATGATTCTCGACCACGCATGCCAGGGTGAACATTACTCCGCCCAGATGCGGCGTCTGCCGGCCTGGCAGGCTCCAACCTGGGACGAGCACATCGCCATTGTGGCGCAAGCCATAGAGGGGTTGGGCCGCAAGGGTTCGATTGCCTGATAAAGTCTTGATTCAGAGAGAAGCAGCCCTTTACGCGATGCCGCGCAAGTCAATCGAAGCAGCTCTTAATCAGGCGGGTTCCGATGGCCACCTGCCGAGCATTAGATTGATCGTCTGATCAGCGCTTTAGCGAGCGTATCTTGCTGGCGAAGACGGCGTCCCAGAAGATGGCCGAGATCGCGTAGTTGCCACCTGTATCGGTATAGTGGTGACGCATGTGGTGGCGCTTTACAGCGGCGCCCAGCTTGCCTCGCATAGGCCACTGATGGCAAGCAAAGTGGACGAAATCGTAAATCACATAGCCGATCATGAAGCCAAGGAACAACCACGTGCCGGGGTGTTCGAACAGCAGTGCGAACACAGCCCATACAGAAGCGGCGATCGGCAGGCTTGCGGGAAGCGGCATGAGGCTGCGCAGAGGGTCGTTGGGGCTGTCGTGATGGTTGCCGTGAATTAGGTAGACGAACCACTTCACAAGGCGGACATCGACATCTAGATGGAAGATGAAGCGGTGCAGGGCATACTCAAACAGAGTCCACACCAGCAATCCGGCTGCGATAAGCGCCGCCCCCTCGGCCACGTCGACCGCGCCCCAGCCCGCCCATGCAATAAGCGGCAGCAAAACCGCCCACGCAAGCACAAACGTACGTGGGGAAATCACGGTAAGCCGTTCAAGCCGTTCGTTAGCGAACAATCTGACGCGCTGCGGACTGGCATTAGGCAGTGACATTGATCGATTTCGAACAGGAGGGGGCACCGCCTGTCAAGCCAATTGTTACGTTATCACAGGCAAGTGGACGATAGTCCGAGCATGTTGCAAGGGTGCACCGGCATGACGCGGCACTACTCACCTCGGCGAATCCTGATAACCGGTGCATCGGGCGGTCTCGGTAGCGCGTTGGCGCGTTTCTATGCCCGCCCTGGCGTCGCTCTCATACTGTGGGGCCGCGACAAGGCGCGCCTTGCGGCGGTTGCCGAGGACTGCAGGGCTGCGGGAGCCATCGCTGAGACCCATTCCCTTGATCTGCGCGACGTAACGGGAGCGGTTGCCGCGTTATTGGCGGAAGATGAGAGTTTGCCGCTGGAGCTTGCGCTTTTTGTGTCGGGTGTGGGGGACATCCGCGCAGCTGGCGATAACGTGGAAGATCCCGAACTCGTCGCGCGATTGGGCACGATCAACTTCGTCGCGCCCGCTGCTTTGGCCGCAGCCCTGGCCGCTCGCATGGCCGCGCGGGGTGAAGGACGGATCGTCCTTGTCGGGTCCGCTGCGGCCTTTCACGCTCTCCCCTTCGCTGCGGCCTACTCCGGAAGCAAGGCAGGTCTCGCGCGTTTCGCCGACGCTTTGCGTCTGGGCGTACGTGAGCACGGGGTGAAAGTGACGCTGGTTTCTCCCGGGTTCATCGATACCCCTGCGGGGCGGCAGGTGCCCGGCCCAAAACCGCTGATGCTGGCGCCACAAGCGGCTGCGGCTTGCATTGCGGGGGCGGCTGCGCGGGGGAGGGCTCATGCGATCATGCCGTGGCCATTCAGCGCGCTGCGGTTACTCGATCGGCTGTTGCCCGCTTCCTGGCGCGATCGCCTGCTGCTCTCGCTCACTCCGCCTCAGCATTGACAGAAGCTGGCGACGCGTCCGTATCCGATTGCCCCAGCGCCATTGCGAGCAGGCAGTGGTGCAAGCCGGCCGGCGTGAGGTTTACCCGCAGATTGGGACCGCGAGCAATCTGCCCCGATCCGTCCAGCCGCAAGATGACGTAGGGCGTGTGCCGGTCCCCTCTCGGTACGCTTGCCCCGGGGATGCTGGGCCGATGATCTCCAAAAAACGCCAGGAGAGTAGGACGCTTCATGGCTGCGAGTCGATTGAGCAGTCTAGTCAGCATCGCGTCACTGTTCCGTGCCAGCCGCAGGTAGCTTTGCACTAGGTTGCCTGTGGATGAGCTATCCGGCGCCCAAGGGCCGTGATTTTCTATGGTAACGGCGTAGATCAGACTGGGTTTACGGGCGTTTTGCGCAAGAGACAGGATTTGATCGGCGACTGCGGCGTCGGTCACGTAACGCCCTTCTTCGGGGGTCGGTGCAGCGAAGAACTCTTCACCGACCAACTCGGCAAAACCGCTCGCCGGCATGATTAGGTCCCGATTGTAGAAGCGCATGTCGTGAGGATGGACGAAAACGCTACGCCATCCCGCGCTTTTCAACCGGTTTGGCAAAGCATAGGAGGTTTCGCCAAGAGCCGTGAGAAAGGGGTCGTAGCGCCGAAAGCCTAGCTCGTCCTCCTCTCGCCCGAATAGGACCGCATACTCGGTCCGCATGGTGTAGGCGCCGAAGCCGCTGACATCGAGCTGCCCCCACTGCCAGGCATTTGCACGCGCGGCGGAAAGGCCGGGCAGTTCAAGCTCGGCGTCATTGAACAGCTCGGCAGGGTCAGCAAAAGACTCGCACTGAACGATCACGACCACTTCCGCAGCAGCGGCTGCCGGACTGCCGATCTCGGCACGACAAGGCGCGGGATCGCGACTCTCCCTCCAGCGCAGCCAATACAGAAGCAATGTCGGTAGCAATCCATGCCGGCGAACATCGCCCTCGGCGTCAGGGGTGCTGACGAGCGCGCGGAACCAGGGAGTACGCACTGAGATCGCAAGCGCGCTAAGGGTGGCGATCAGAAGCGCCAGACCGGCGAGGTGCGCCTGCAATGCGGGAACGAAGAGCCAGGCCAAGCATCCCAGAAGCACGAAAGCGGCCAGTCCCACGGTAACACGCTGCGCGATCGTGATTGCAGACAGATAAAACTTGGGATGGCGGAAGATGGAGGCGATCAGCGCAAGATCTGAGAAGAGCAGCGGTTCACCGAGCATCGCATTCTTGGCGTTGGAGACCAAGACCAGGAAGGCAAGCAGGGCCAATGCCAATCCCGCTGAGACAACTGCGTTGCCGCAACAGGCAAGAATCGCACCGAACAACGCCGACATCATCAAGGAGGTCAGCCACATGCCGGCTTTGCTGCGCCCAAGCGACGTGAAAGCGCCGGCTGGCCGGGGGCGCACTAATCCGTCCAGAAGAACGGCACTCACCAGCAAAACCGCAAATATCATGGCTGGGAACGTCACTGTCCTGCTGCGTGGGCTACCCATGTCCGCTTAGGCTCGGCTTCCATATCCCCCTTGCGGCTGGGAACGGCCTCATAGCCGGCTGACACGGTGCTGTCATCTTACGTCTGTGTCACGAACCCGTAGCAGACTTGCGGGCCGGTGGCAGGTGGACTAACGCGGCGAGCGGATGCCCGGCTCACGGCCATGAGATAAAACTCGCCGGCCTCGCGTCCATACGAATGCTACCACGGAGCACGTCCTGCCCGATGCCAGTACATGTAGCCGCCGCGCCGGATCATCGTGGCGTTGAGGATATCGAGCCGAGCGTGGCCCCGAGGCGTGCCGTTCTGCTGCTGCAGAGCTTGATGGGACCGTTGTTCCGCCGGTTGGGTCAGGGATTGATGGGGGCCGGGCACACGGTCTATAAAGTCAACCTCAATGGCGGCGACCGGTTGTTCTGGCGCCTACCCAACGGGATTGACTACCGGGGCTCGCTGCACGAGTGGCCCGATGCACTGAAAACCCTGATACACGAACATGGCATCACCGATGTCATGCTCTTCGGCGACTGCCGGGATCATCACATGGCGGCGACGAGAGTCTGCCGCGAGGTGGGAGTCCATGTGCATGTGTTCGAAGAGGGGTATATCCGCCCCGATTGGGTCACGCTTGAACTCGGGGGCGTGAACGGTCACTCCTCGCTTTGCCGCGACCCTGCCTGGTTTCGCGAGAGAGCCGCGGCTCTGCCCCCTATCACTCCGCACTCCCAGGTTCCGTCGTCTTTCCGTCGACGTGCTACCGAAGGGCTGCTTTACAACGCAGCAGACGTGCTAACGCGCTGGTATTACCCACACTGGAGCAACCATCGGCCTTGGCATCCGGTGGTGGAAGGGGTGGGCTGGTTCCGCAAGCTCCGGCGCCGGAAGCAGCGCGATGGTCAAAGCACGGAACTGATGGCGAGACTGGCCGCTTTGTCGGAGCCCTACTTCCTGTTCCCTCTGCAACTCGACTCCGATGCGCAGATACGGCTGCACTCTTCCTTTGCAGGCATCGCTGACGCGCTGAGGCTGGTGATCGATTCGTTCGCCCGCCATGCTCCTCAAGAGGTCCGGCTTGTCGTCAAAGAGCATCCGCTCGACAACGGCGTACGTGACTGGATGCAGGTCACAGCCGATATGGCTAGCCTCTTTGGTGTCGAGGATCGGGTCGACTATCTTCCTTCGGGCGATATCGTCCCTGTCGCGGAGCGCGCACGAGGCATGGTGACGATAAACAGCACCAGCGGAACTTTGGGGTTGGCGAAAGGTGTTCCGGTGGTCGCGTTAGGGCATGCGATCTACGACATGCCGGACATTACATTCCAAGGCGGGATTGACGCTTTCTGGAAGAATCCGACTGCACCCGACCCCGAGACTTTCGCCGCGTTTCGTCGCGTGCTGGTCGAGGATTGTCTGATCCCTGGGGGCTTCTTTTCAGAAGAGGCGCTTGAGAAAGTGGTGCGACACGCCATAGCTCGCTTTGAGCGTAGGCCTATCGCACCTGAATAGTCCGCCTGCTCTAGCGGACCCGATCGGCTTTGCCGAAGCTGCTTTCCAGCCGCGACGTGAGCTTGCTCAGGGCGCCATTGACCGCCTCTGATACGTTCTCCGCGCGGTGAGAGACGGCCAGCGGCTGTTGACCTGCAGGCCGCGCCTCCAGTGTAGCCTCAAGCCCTTCGCTCGTCACCGTATCGGATCCGTCCAGATCGCGCAGATGCACCTCCACTCGCGTCAGCCGCTCGCTGAAGCGAGACAGGCGCTCGCGAATGCGTTCTTCCGTGTCAGAGACCGTAGTGGCACCGATCTTCGAAGTGTTGTCGCTGTTAACTTGGATTTGCATCAGCGCTCCTTCCTTGTGCGTTCCACCACGGGGCGATGACCTTCTGCATTGAGTGCGCCGTCGACCGGTGCGTCAGGGTTACGGCCTTGAACCGCCCCGGTATCGGGCGTGTCAGTCTGCCGATCGAGGTACTCCTGGTCCTCGCTGGCCTTTTTCGCCGAGAGTGCCTCTTGCGAAAGTTCGCTTTGGGATTTCTCGGTCATCATACTTTCTCCTGATTTTGTGGAAATCTTACTGCTTCAACGGCTTGGCCGTCCGCCAGTTCCTCATTGAGGGTAAACCAAGGAGCGCGCCCTGCGGCGCTGGCGTGGGGAGGATTACGTCGCGCGCTTATTTCGTTCGATACGGTGTGCGAGCGCGCTTCCGGTTATAGCGCTTTAGGGCGTATCCGCCGGCGGCCGCCGCGAGCATACCTGGCAGGCCGAAGCGCCGTGTCACCGCGACAGCGGCCGCGCCCATCAAAGCGCCACCCGGCTCTTTCATGCCACCGCGACGCTTTGCTGCCTTGGCGCCGATAAGCCCGCCAACAAGTTTTCCAAGCATGGTCGTCTCCATAGGTTGATGGAGATTTAGCGGCTCAGAATGCACTGGGTTCCCATCTTTCGTGTGCGAAGTGCCGGGAAACGAACCGAGGCCTGGGGAGGTCGCCCGGGATGGTCGCTTAGATGTTAACTACCGCCGGTGAGGGCGCGCGTCACAAACTCCTGGCCCAGTCGCAGTCCAACCGGATCGACGCTGTGCCCCACACCGGCCGAGACATGGGTGGAGACATCGAGCCCAAGACGCTTCAGCTCGCTCTCTGCGCCGTGCAAAGCTGCGACGGGCACCACCTGGTCGTGGGAGCCATGGACAAGCAAAATCGGAGTGCGGCCAGTCTCTTCATGCCTCAGGTCGCTGATGCTGGTGAGCATGCCCGAGTAGCCGACGATCGCCGCCACGGGCCGCACCCTGCGTAGCCCAACGTGAAGCGCCATCATCGTTCCCTGGCTGAAACCCACGATGGCCAGGTCCGCTCCGGTCAACGAGTACTGGCTAAGCTTACGATCGACGAACGCATTGATTGCTGGGGCAGCCTTTGCTGCTCCGGCAGCTAGCGCCTGTGGGGAAATGTCGGAAAGCGCCCACCATTGATAGCCAGCTCCGAACCCGCATCGCTGGGGTGCGTGGGGAGCCAGGAAGAGCGCGTCCGGTAGGCTGTGCTGCCATCCGGGCGCTAGCGAGATCATGTCGCTGCCCGACGATCCGAAGCCGTGGAGAAGTAGAACGATCTGCTTGGGTCTTGCGCCAGACAGCGGCTGCAGACTGGCTCCATTGACGATCTTTTCCATTCAGGTTCCGCAAAAGGTGGCGCGCACGCGCTCGTGCTCAAGGGGCGGCGTGGCGTAACGCGCATACTGGGGCTGCAGTTCGAACGGACGCGACAGCAACGTCATGAGTTCATGGAATGGCGCGAAGTCCGCCTTGTCAACGGCGGCTCTGATCACCTCCTCGATCCTGTGATTGCGAGGGATGTATGCGGGATTGGATGCATCCATGGCCGCCTTTCTGGTGATGGCGTCCTGTGGCTCCTCTGCCAGTCGAGCCCGCCAGCGCTCCAACAGCGTGTCGGCGGCAGTGGGGTCTACGAAGAGTGAGCGCACTTGCTCGTCTCCAATCCCGGGCTGGATCGCGCTGCTGAGATTGCGGAAGAAGAGCGTGAAGTCGACCTGGTTCTCCATCATTGCGGCCAGGAAGTCGTTCGCCAGTGATGCGTCCTCGTGCCGTTGTTCTATGAGGCCCAGCTTGCGCGCCATTCCGGCGTGGTACGCCTCAAGGAAACGAGGCTCGAAGGCGTCCAACGCCTCTTGTGCGATAGCGATTGCCTGCCCCTCATTGTCGCTAAGCAGCGGGAGCAATGTCTCTGCGAGGCGCGTGAGATTCCACAAGCCGATCTGTGGCTGGGCGCCATAAGCATAGCGCCCGAACTGGTCGATGGAGCTGAATACCGTGGCCGGATCATAAGTGTCCATGAAGGCGCACGGGCCGTAGTCGATCGTCTCGCCGGCGACAGACATGTTGTCCGTGTTCATGACGCCATGGATGAAGCCGATCAGCAGCCACCGTGCGATCAGATCGGCCTGCGCCGCAACGATACTGTCGAGGAGCGAGCGATAGACGTTCTCGGCTGTCGTCGCCTCGGGATAGTGCCGCCACAGGACGTGGTCGGCAAGCGCCTGCAAGGATTCGACGTCTTGTCGCGCTGCAAAGTACTGGAACGTCCCGACTCTGATATGGCTCGACGCAACGCGCACGAGTACCGCGCCGGGCAGAACCTGCTCTCGCACGACAGGCTCGCCCGTTGTCAGCGCCGCCAGCGCGCGCGTGGTCGGAACGCCGGCGGCTGCCATGAACTCGCTGACGATGTACTCGCGCAGCACCGGGCCCAGCGCTGCCCGCCCGTCGCCCATGCGGGAAAAGGGCGTACGCCCACCTCCTTTGAGCTGGATGTCGAACCGTCGGCCCTCGCAGTCCAGCAGTTCTCCCAGGAGGATAGCTCGTCCGTCGCCAAGTTGCGGAACGAAGTTGCCGAACTGGTGTCCAGCATATGCGGTGGCAGCGGGCTCTGAACCATCAAGGATCGACTGCCCCGACAAAAATGCGAGCCCTTCGTCGCTCGTCAGCCAATCCACGTCGAATTTGAGTGAACTGGCCAACTCGGTGTTCAGCCTGACCAAGCGCGGCTCAGGAAATGGCGCTGGAGCCACGCGAGCAGAGAACCGCTCGGGCAAGCGGAGATAGCTGTTATCGAAGTCTAATCTGGGTGGCACCTTGATCCCCTTTTTGCTGCAACACCGCTGATCGGCCTCAGGTTCCTGCACCGCTCCGTAAACGGGGCGGTACGTTGGACACGCACCTCCGCTACATTGCGGCAATATGCTATTGCTAATCTGTCGCAAGAGGCTAAGCGGCCGCACATGATTGATGTGGAGGCAAGGGGTTCACATGGGTAAACTGATCACTGCGGCTGGGCTTACAAGCGCGTTGCTCTGTCAGTCGGCGTGGGCGAATGAAAGCGCTCCCGGAAAAGAAGTCATCGACGAGATCATCGTAACTGGTGCGAACGCGGGCACGAAGACGGAAACTCCGCTGATCGAGTTGCCGCAGCCCGTGACGATCATCACGTCCAACCAGTTCCTCTCGCAAGGTGCGATCAACATCAGCGATACGGTGAAGTACGCGGCCGGCGTGCTCGCCAATCCTTACGGTCGCGACACCCGAGTGGACGGCTTCAACATCCGCGGCATCGATGCTCTCCAGTTCCGGGATGGCATGCGCGACATCTTTTCGTCTTATGCCAGTATCACGTCTGACCCATACAACTTCTCACGGGTAGAGATAGTTCGCGGCCCGGCTTCGGTTCTTTTCGGGCAGGGTTCAATCGGAGGTCTCGTCAACTTGGTCTCAAAGACGCCGCAGTTCGAGAATGCCGGTGAATTGAACCTGGTGTACGGCAGCTATGACCGCAAGGAAGTGCTTGGCGACATCAACTTGGCACTCGGTGATAATCTCGCGGTCCGAGCCGTTGCCCGCGTCCGTGATGCCGACACGTTCGTCGACCATGTCGCTGACGACCGCGTCTTGTTCGCGCCTTCTATACGCTGGCAGCCCACGGTTGATACGGATGTGGTCCTGACCGGCCTTTATCAGGAGGACGAGACCGGCTCCACCTCGCAGTTCCTGCCGATCGTCGGCACTTTCCGCCCGAACCCCGCCAATCCCGGCGAGCGGCTGAATCCTTATACTTTCGTGGGTAAGCCAGGTTGGGATCGCTACAACGGCCGCTCGCTCCAGGGGGGCGGCTCTATCACCCATGCGTTCTCGGATAAGGTCCGCATCAGCTTGAAGGCGCGCTATATTGACAGCGACCTGGAGTACTTCACACACTACGCCGACAGCTACAGATACCCTGCCAACCCGTTTCAGGTGTATGGCAGCAACGGGCGCACGATTGGCCTGTACGTGGATGCCAACGATGCGCGCATGAATGTCTTCTCGACGGACAACAACGTCCAGTTCACATTCAACACCGGCGCCAATATCGAGCATAAGATGCTGGTGGGAATTGACTACAGCTGGAACAAGGTTGGCAAGCGTACGGCCGCAACCGCTATGGAGACAGTCGATCTCTACGATATCGACTATGACTCCTTGCTCACGTACGATCCGACCGGCCCATTCAACTTTGACTCGCAGAAGCAACTTGGCATCTATATACAAGATCAGATCAGGTTCTTCGATCGGGTATCAGTTGTCTTGGGAGCGCGCCGCGATCGGGTGACGTCCTCGGCTGGCGCAACCGATCATGCCACGACTTTCCGCGCCGGTATCATTGGGGAGATCGGAGCAGGGTTCTCTCCATTTTTCAGCTATACCGAAAGCTTCCTCCCGATCGCTGGCGCAAATAGCGACGGCGACGGATTCAAGCCGCAGACAGGCACGCAGTTCGAGGCCGGAGTGAAGTGGCAGCCGACCCCCGCAACGCTGGTGACGGCAACGGCCTTTCACATCAAGGAGCGCAATCGCGTACTCTATCTGCCGAACAACGTAACGGCTCAATCCGGCGAACTGACCACGAAGGGCGTAGAGGTTGAGGCGAGCCACACGCTGCCGGATGACTTCGAACTGCTTCTCAACTATGGCTATAACCAGCTTCGATCCGAGGTGAACAGCAGCCTCAACTACATGCCGAGGCATATCGCGTCGGCATGGTCCACCAAGACCTTCGGCGTCATGGACGGTGCCCAACTGCGCCTGGGTGCCGGTGTCGTATATAGCGGGAAAAGCAAGTCGAGAGGGCCGCTTGATCCTTACGGCATCAATCCAGCCATACCTGCCGGTACACTCTATACGATCGTGACACCGGCGCGGACCACGGTCGATGCTCTGGCCGAAGTCGACTGGGGTAACTGGCGGTTTGCGGTGAATGCCACAAACTTGCTCGACAAGAGGTATTTTGCTTCCTGTCTGGCGCGGGGCGATTGCTTCATGGCCGCACCCCGCAATGTGATGGGCACGGTCGGATTCCGCTTCTAACCGCTGAGGAAACCCCGGGTGGCAGGGATGTGCCCTGCCACCATTCAGGGCTCTGGGCCTAAGCAAGGGTCTCCATAGACCTTCCGTGCATCCCATCTGCGAGAGAAAATGCGGCGGGGCCCGGCGGCATTCTGCAACTCCACCGGGAACATCTCGGGCTCCTCTCCGTAGTCTCTTCGTGAGAGGGCGCAGCATGACATGGGCGAAGTGTCGCGAACCAGTGCGGTTCGGACTTCAGTCTGCCGTAGGAGCAGTTCTCTCCTACGGTGTCGCGCGCCTCCTTGGCTTGTCTGAAATGTCTTGGGCAGTCATCTCCGCAGTTTTTGTCGCCCGCCAGAATCTGGATGCCACCTTCAAGGCTGCGATGGGACGACTAGGTGGCACTCTGCTCGGGTCTATGGCGGGGCTGGCGGCCGTGATGCTGCTCCCGGGCGCCGATGATGTCGGCTGGCGGCTCGCGGCTGTCGCTCTGAGTATGAACGGCGTCGCCGTGGTTCTGCCAAGTATGCAATATGGCGTCGTGGCAGCGGCGATAATCGTGCTACCCAGCGACAATGATGCCTTGGCGGGTGCGATTGACCGAGGTGTTGCGATCGGAGTTGGCACTCTGGTCAGCACGGCTTGTACCTTCGTGATCTGGCCTGAGAGCGCTAGTAAGCGCGCAGAGCGAGCCATCATGCGCGCGCTGGCTGCGTGCACCGACTTGCTTAATGCTCAAGCCGATGCGCTGGTGCATGATAAGCAGGTGTCCCGCAACGATCTGCAACAGCGATTTCTCAATGCGATCACGGATGCGCGGGGGCTTATCGGCGATGCGCAACGATGGAGTGCGCGCGGCCACGATGTAGCGCCATTGATCGAGGCCACTTCCCGGCTATGGCACACCCTGATCATTCTGGATCGGCTTCAGCGGGCTCGTGGACGGCGCGCACCGCTCGCTGAGAACGCGATGGCAAGGCAGCGTCTTGGCGAGATGCGTGAGCAAGTTTGCACCACGCTGACGAAGGCGCGGCTGGGCTGTCGGCTCGACGTCAAGCCCGCCATTGCGGCAGTTCGCTGCACGATCGATGCCGCAGAGGATGACACAAGTCGAGTCGCGCTGGCGCCACTGACGTTCGCACTTGAAGAACTGATCTGCGACCTGGAGGCCCTGAACCATGCGCTGCCCACGGAGTGAGGCAGGAGCGGCGCTCGCAGCAACGGGCGTTACACAGCGCTGAATGGTGCCGGCTACAGGATTCGAACCCGTGGCCCCCTGATTACAAATCAGGTGCTCTACCAACTGAGCTAAGCCGGCCCGCGAAGAGCGGATGCGGCGCCCCATACCAAGGGGTGGGGGCGCCGGTCCAGACTTCGTTTTGAAAAAATGCTGCGAATGTCCTTAGAAGACTGCGCGGGGTTCAGGTTCCTGCATCATGACTTGGCGGATCAGCGGGATCGGCGCACCGCCAAAGCCCAGGAAAGTGTCGTGGAATTCCTTCCAGCTTGCCTTTCCGCCGCGCGTGGCGGTCCAGTCCTCGCGCAGCTTCAGGATCATCAACTTGCCCAACGTGTAGTTGAGGTAAGCCGGATCGTAAGTGCCGCGTGCTGCCTGCTGTTCGGCGGTGCCTTCAACCTGGTAGCACTGCTCCTCAAACATCTTCTGTGACTGCGCCTGAGTCATGCCGCGCGCATGAAGCCCGACGGCTGAGAGGAAGCGGCAGTTGCGCAGGAGGGCGTTGGAGAGCTGGCCAACATGCACGCCGGGGTCACCATTGCCGTACCCGGCTTCCCACATCATCTCTTCTGCGTAGTGTGCCCAGCCTTCGGCGTAAGCGTACCCCACGAAGATCCGCGAGACCCAAGACGGTGCGCGGTTCGAATGCAGGAACTGGAGGAAGTGCCCCGGCATGACCTCATGGATGCTGGTGAACAGCAAGTCGTTCTTGCCCGGAATGTAGTCCCGCTGCTTCTGCAACGGCCAAGCCGGGTCGGGCGGCGAGATGTAGTAGATGGAAGGGATGCCTTTCTCGAACGGTCCCGGCGGGTCGATGTAGGCGCTGTTCTGGCGGTTGTACGGCGGGCTCTCGCGCACCAATGCCTGCTGCGTGCCGGGAATCGTGACGAGATCCTGTTCGCGCACGAAGGCAGTCAGATCGGGGATCTGCTTGGTGGCGGTAACGACAGGACTTTCGGCGGGTTTGTCCGCGTTCAGCTTGTCGAAGCACTGGGGAATGGTCTTGCCAGGAGCGTAGCGGGCGCAAGCGACCTTCAGGGCCTCCTGATTGCGCTTGAGGTCGGCGCGGCCGATGGCTTCCAGCTCGTCTATCGAGATGTCGACCAGCTCGGTTTCCTTGAGCATTCGCGCGAACAGGTCGGGCCCAAGTGCATAAGCTTGCGAAGCACTCGTCTGCTGCGTTTGCAACCAGGCTGCGAGTTCGGCCATGGCCGTCGCCGCCTTTTCGGATGCCGCCTTGAACTCGGCCTGCAGCGCGGGATCGTTCACGTCTGCGAAGGCTGCGCGGGCATCGCCGCGATAGTACTCCGCGAAGCCGCCGAAGCCGGCAACACCGAGCTTGATGAAGCTGGCTGGTAGCGGCGTCTGCAAGTTGGCGCGAATGTTGGTGGCAGCTTGCGGAATCGCGTTGAAGAACGAGACCATGGCACGCATGCGCGTCGGCTTGTCCGCGTATTCGCGCGAGACATAGACGTTAGGGTCCAGGCCACCGTCAATGTACCAGCCGGGATTGCGGTGCGGGCGATCGGCATCGACAATCCAGAAAAGTTGGCCCCGGGCGACCGAAACCAGATGGTCACGCTCCAGCGCGTCCTGCGGGGAGAGGTTGGTGTAGGCCCCGGCATTGTCGACAACCGAGCGCAAGAAGGCCACTCGCTTCGCGATGCCGGCGGCGCTCCAGTCCGGGAGTTTGCCGTCGTACTGGTGCGCGCCTTGATAAACGGCCGTCGCCGGATCGAGTGCGAACCACTGATCGATGGTGGTTTGTACGTAGTCCTGCCAAGCCGGCCGCGCGACGGTTGCTGCGGCTTGCTCCACGTCCGGCGCTCCGGCGGTTGTACAGGCTCCGAGTGTGAGGCAGGCAATCCCTGCCAGCAGCAATTTTCTGGTTCTCATGGCAGCCCCTTCGATGAACGCATGAAGGGGTGCCCGCTGGGCGGGCACCCCCTCCTGATCAGGATTGTGGTCTAAGCTGCTCCGAAGGTCCAGCCCTCCGTGCGGGCGATATCCTCGCTCAGTTCGCCGGGGTGCCAGAGCGCCGCATCGCTGGCATGCAGCCGCAGCCAGGCGGCGGTCAGAAGTGCGTCGGCGCTATGATCGTCGATCGGGCCAGCCAACTTGCACGGCGGCGAGCCGAGCACCGACAGCGCGGTGTTGAGGGCAGCGGCATCACGGATCTTCGAGCGCCCTGCGCTCCGACTGGCCGCGACGGCAGCGATGGCGGTGTAGATCTCCACCACGACCGAGCCGTGCTCGGGCGGCTCCATACCGTCGATCGGCCACACGAAAAGGCGGTCCGCAAGCCGATGCAGCAGGCGCATTCCGGTGAGGCTCGACTTCCCGACTTGCGCCGCGCCGACGAGGTTGAAGTTGCTGTAAGGCTTACATCCTGCACGTTCCTGTGCTGCCTCGGTCACGCGAAAACGGCCGCGGCGATGCGATGCACCGGACAAATGGAAAAGCGCTCCCTCGCGACCGCCGTGGCGGCGGAAGTACGCGCTTGCGAAGGGGTGATCGACAAAGCTGCTGGCAGCGAAGTGCGGATCGGCGGCGCAAGTCTGGTCCACCAGGCGCCAGAGGGACCGCGCATCCGGCGGGCTCAGTTCCCAGCCCGGGAAGAAGGCGCCAGCGTCGCGATAGGGTAGGGACAGGCCCAGATCGAGGCCGACCAACGTGTTAGCGGGCAGGTCGGTCACCAAGTAGTCGAGCACGGCCTGGCGCGACCAGTGGCGTTGTCCTGCTGGCTGCAGCAGGCGCGGTGCGCCATTGGCTGAGCAAACACCGAGGGCAATGCCGGGCTGATGTTCGCCAGCCGCGCCTGACCAGTCGATGGCAAGGAAGTGCTGGAAACGCGCGCCCCTCACCGACAGGAGTGGCTTACTCACCGCGTTCGCGCCGTTCGCGACGCTTCTTGTCCCACCACTCCATGCGTTCGATCACTTGCCGCTCAAAGCCGCGCGGAACGGGTTTGTAGTACGTCTGGGCGGACATGCCTTCCGGCCAGTAGTCGGCGCCGGAAAAGCCATCCGGTGCATCATGATCGTAGGCGTAGTTCTGCCCGTAGCCGATGTCTTTCATCAGCCTTGTGGGCGCATTGAGGATATTTGCAGGAGGCATCAGCGATCCGGTTTCCCGCGCCGACTTGAAGGCCACCTTGTATGCCGCGTAGGCCGCGTTCGACTTGGGGGCGGTGGCACAATAGAGGCAAGCCTGCACGATCGCCAACTCGCCTTCGGGAGAGCCGAGAAACTCATAGGCATCCTTCGCGGCGAGGCACTGAACCAGCGCCTGCGGGTCTGCCAGGCCGATATCCTCGCTGGCGAAGCGCGTCAGGCGCCGCAGGACGTAGAGTGGCTCTTCCCCCGCGGTAAGCATACGCGACATATAGTAAAGCGCAGCCTGCGGGTCGGAGCCGCGCAGCGCTTTGTGCAAGGCCGAGATCAGGTTGTAGTGGCCGTCGCGGTCCTTGTCGTAAACTGCCACGCGCCGCTGGAGGAAGCCGCCCAGCGAAGCAGGGTCCAGCGCAGCGGGCAATTTAGCAGCGTAGAGCGTCTCCACTTGGTTGAGCAAAAAGCGCCCGTCGCCATCAGCCGACGCCACGAGCGCATCGCGCGCGTCGTCGGTCAGAGGGAGCGGACCTTCCAGCGCTTCGGCCCGCTCGATGAGCGACGACAAGGCATGGGCGTCCAGCCGGTGCAGGATCAGCACCTGCGCTCGGCTGAGCAGGGCCGCGTTGAGGGCGAAGCTGGGGTTCTCAGTCGTGGCCCCCACCAAAGTCACCGTGCCTCGCTCGACGAAGGGCAGAAAGCCGTCTTGCTGTGCGCGGTTGAAGCGGTGGATCTCATCCACGAAGAGGAGGGTGCGCTGTCCCGCCTTTGCCGCGACGTCGGCTTCGGCAAAGGCCTTTTTGAGGTCCGCCACGCCTGAAAATACTGCGCTGACTGCGGCAAAGCGCATGCGGACCGCATCAGCAAGCAAACGCGCAATGCTGGTCTTGCCGGTGCCGGGAGGGCCCCACAGGATCATTGAGGACAATCGGCCCGCAGCCACCATCCGCCCGATTGCACCCTCCGGCCCGGTCAGGTGCTCCTGGCCAACGATGTCCGCCAGGGTTCGAGGGCGCAGACGGTCAGCCAGCGGCGCGTCTTCTCGCGCTGCTACGGGCGGCTGGTCGGGAAGTTCTTCGGCGAAAAGGTCGGCCATCCCAAAGCATCTAGCAACTGCGCGCCTCGATTGCATCGTCCGGATAGCAGGAGCATACGTCCCCCAAGTGGGTGGGGAGCTGCGGCATGGACACGATCGCGAATGGAGAGGCTGGGGGCGGGGCGCCTGTCCACCTGTGGGTGGTGGGCGTTCTCGCGACTTTGTGGAATGCATTTGGCTGCGTCGACTACCTGCTGACCAACTTGCGCGATCCCCGTTATGTCGCGCGGTTCGCGCCGGACATGATCGATTACATCGATGCATTTCCGGCCTGGGTGATCGTCACCTGGGGAATGGCGGTAGGGTTTGCGCTGATCGGTTCGCTGCTGCTGTTGGCGCGATCGCTGTGGGCGGCGTATTGCTTCGCCTTCGCAGTGCTCGCCCTCGCTGCCACGCAGCTTTATCAGTCCTCGACTGTGCTCCCTCCCAGCATGAACAACCCGGCGAGCTGGCTCCTTACCAGCGTGATCTGGCTGGTTGCGGTGGCTCTGTTGCTCTACGCGGTGCGGATGCGCACACGAAAGGTACTGCGCTAGGCGCGAGCCAGTTTCTGGCGCACCAGGCGCAGGTACGTATCAGCAACGGCCTGGTTGATCTTGTCCCAGCTGAAATCCTGCGCGCGTGTCTCTCCGGCGGCTCCATGACGGGTCCGCAGTTCCGGATTAGCTACATAGTTGCGCAAGGCCTCAGCGAACTGATGGACTGCACCGGGGCGGATCAGCCGGCCGGAAACATGGTCCTCGACGAGGCTTTCACTGCCAGTTGCGGCCGCGGCCACCACCGGAATTCCGCAGGCCATCGCCTCGAGCGTCACGTTGCCGAATGTCTCGGTAACTGACGGATTGAACAGGATGTCCATGCTCGCGACGGCGCGGCCAAGGTCTGCACCCTGTTGGAAGCCGACGAACTTCGCCCCGGGTAGCCGGGCCTCGAACCAGTCGCGCGCTGGGCCTTCGCCAATCACCAGAACCTTGGGATAAACTCCACGGCGGCGCAGCTCGTCGATGGAGTCCGAGAAGACGTCGAGCCCCTTTTCCATCACCAGTCGTCCGAGAAAGCCGATGGTGGGTTCCTCATCGCCGATGCCGTTGGCGCGCCGCCACTCCAGCGAACGCGCGCCGGGATGAAAGATGTCGCGGTCCACGCCGCGCGACCAGATCGACACGTCATAGTTCATGCGCTGTTCGCGCAGAACCTGGGCCATGCTTTCCGATGGAGCGACAAGCGCGTCGCATCGGCGATAGAACCGCCGCAGCATCGCCTCCATCGCAGGCTCCGCCCAAGCCATGTTGTAGTAGCGCAGGTACGTCTCGAACCGGGTGTGGACCGACGCCAGCACCGGCAAGCGACGATGACGGGCCCAAGTCACCGCTTGATGTGCAACCGGGTCGGGGGAGGAGACGTGCACCACGTTGGGCGCAAAGGCCACGAGGTTCCTGCGAGCCTTGCCGGAGAGGGACAGCGGCATGCGGTACTCGCCTCGTGTGGGGATCGGCAAAGCGCGCACGCCGACCAGGTCCCCCGTCGCCTCGAAAGCAGGGTTGGCGATGACAGGAGAGTAAACGCGCACTGTTGCGCCCTGGCTCAACAAGTACCCGACAAGCCGGTTGAGCGCTTGGTTCGCCCCGTCACGAACGTAGTTGTAGTTGCCCGAGAACAGAGCAATGCGCAGGTCGGCAATTTCCATGGTGGGTGCGCCATAGCCTTGGCCGGCGTCCTTGGCGAGACCGTAGCTCTATCGTCCGCAAATGGCCGATCCAGCCATGCTCAACCGTAGCTTGGCCGTCCGTCAGTATCCTGCGCCTCAGCAGAGCGTGACTTGAATGTCACTCGTTCATGTCAATGCATGGCTCTGTGCAACCGGACGACATCGCTGGGTTTGTGGCAGGTCGGGAAAAGCAACGGTCCCAAGAAGGAACATTGATGTCTCAGGTTAGAAAAACGATGACTGGCCTCACTATCGGCCTTGCCACTGCGGTTGCCGTCCCTGTGGCCGCTCAGGACCGCGAGGCCCACTTCGACGGCCCATATATCCAGGTTTTCGGCGGTGCGTCCGGCCAGCCTGCCGATCGGGGCAACGGCCTCGTCTTCGATACGGACCAGGATGGAACGTACGGGGATACCGTCAGTACGGTTAGCGGGGCCGACGCGTTCAGCCCTGGCTTCTGCGGCGGGCGCGCGCGCACCGGCACACCTGACGCGGGCTGCATCGCTGACAGAGACGGCGTCGAATACGGTGGTCGCATCGGATACGATCGTCGCATGAACAACTTCGTGGTCGGGGGCTTGATCGAAGCCACCGGCAACAGGTCCGTCGATGGGACCAGCGGTTTCAGCACCACGCCTGCAAGTTATACGTCCGAGCGTAGCCTGGACTACAACGTCTCGGCGCGTCTGCGTGCCGGCTACACGCCCGGCGGCGGTATGCTGTTCTATGTCACCGGCGGCGGTGGCATGGCGAAGATCGATCATCAGTTCAGGACGACGAACACTGCCAACTCGTTCCAGGAGCGGCGCGACGGCAAGGCTGTCTGGGGCTGGCAAGTTGGCGGCGGTGGAGAGCTGATGGTCACTGATCAGATCAGCCTGGGTCTCGAATACCTTTATAACCGTTATGACGATGACAAACACTATGTAGAGGTTGGGCAGGGCACGGCTCCCGCGACAAACCCCTTCCTCCTGCGATCCGGAGGTACACGCATTCAACCATCCGACACGCGGTTCGAGTATCACTCGCTGCGCGCGGTCGTAGGCTTCCGCTTCTGATTGGAAGCTGGCGGTCGTAAAGAAGTCGGCGCCCGGCTCAGAAAGCCGGGCGCCTCATCGGCCGGAGCTAGCGGGCAAGGGGAAACCGCGCTCCGGCACGCATCTTAGTATCCGCGGCGACCGTAATACCGATTGTCATAGCGACGACCGTAATAACGATCATCATAGCGTCGGCTATAGTGACGATCGTCATAGCGACGTCGATCATCCCGCCGCGAGTAGAAGCGTGAATTGTAGCGCGGTGCGCGGTTGTAGTAGTAGCGATCGTTGTCCACATAACGGCGGTCGTAGTAGCGCCGATCTACGTGACGCCGGTCGCGATTGCTGGAGGCGACGATCGCGCCCACCGCAAGACCCACGATGCCGGCTCCGATCGCCACGGCGGCTGTGTCGTCGCGATCGCGATATCCGTCACGCGCCATGGCGGGAGACGCCGAGACCACCGCAGTTGCAGCCAAGGTTAGCGCTGCAAGGCCCTTACTCAATATATTCATGTCCATTCTCCTCGATTTACGGGCGGAGAAGACTCGACTGCCTTCGCATGTCGTCCGATGTGTCTCTTATATAAGGTCCACGCTGAACGCTTGCGGGACCTGAGTTGCAGCGATGGTTCAGATTGGATCGGCTCATTGAGGCGTCACACTGTCGTACAGCCTCATAACTCTTGGGATCGCCGGAACGTTCCGCTTCCGCGTCCGGTTGGGGAGTGCCGGGGAACAGGAGGGGTTAGAGGCACTTACGGTCAGGAGACCTCACGCAGGAGTAACCCTATGTCATTTATTGACAAGATCGCCGCCTCACTTGCCCCGACCGCATCTGCCGAAGACAGGGCTGAAGCCCGCCGTAAGGCCGAGCAGATCGCGCAAAGCAACGACTGGCTCCACAAGATCATCGGCCACCATCGGCAGATCGAAGCCGCATTTGAGCGCTCGATGAATGCGCCCGGCTCACAGCAGCGGCTGGAGGCCGTACGTGAGTTGAAGCTTGTGTTTACCGGGCATTCGAACGCCGAAGAGTCCGTCATCTATCCCGCAGTTATCGAGCACAGCAGCAAGTCGCACGCCACGATGGCTTACGAGGAGCAGGCTGCGGCGAAAATCAACTTTGCGATCTTGGAAAACCTGGACCCGATGAGCGATGACTGGCGTGAAAAGCTGGAGCATATCCTGAGCGCTGTGCAGCAGCACGTCTATCAGGAGGAGAGCAGCTGGTTCCCCGACGTGGCGCAGAACGCGCCGCTGGCCAAGCAGAAGGCTCTGACTGACCGCTATACGGAAGAGTTTGAGCGTTACTGTGGTGGGCGCGTCGGTCAGCCGACGCAGATGTCGCCGATCACCTGACCTTGTAGGCTCTAATGCAAACGGGCGCTCGCGATGCGAGCGCCCGTTCTTGTATGCAGATCAGGCCGCGTCCTTCTTGCGGCTGGCTTTCTTGCGCTCGTTCGGATCGAGCATCGCCTTGCGCAAGCGGATCGACTTGGGCGTCACTTCCACCATCTCGTCATCGTCGATGTATGCGATCGCCTGCTCCAGCGTCATCACGCGGGGCGGGGTCAGGCGGATAGCGTCGTCCTTGCCGGTCGAACGGAAGTTCGTCAGTTGCTTGGACTTCATCGGGTTAACTTCGAGATCTTCGGGCTTCGCGTTCTCGCCGATGATCATGCCTTCGTAAAGCGGCTCGCCGACGCCCACGAACAAGATGCCGCGCTCTTCGAGAGGGCCAAGCGCATAGGCATTCGCTTCACCGGCGCCGTTCGAGATCAGCACGCCATTCTTGCGGCCTTCGATCTTGCCCTTGTGTGGGCCGTAGCTGTCGAACAGACGGTTCATGATGCCGGTGCCGCGCGTGTCCGACAGGAACTCGCCGTGGTAGCCGATCAGGCCACGCGAGGGGGCCAGGAAGGTGATGCGGGTCTTGCCGCCGCCCGAGGGGCGCATGTCGGTCATCTCGCCCTTGCGGATCGCCATCTTTTCGACGACCGTGCCCGAGAATTCCTCGTCCACGTCGATCACGACGGTCTCATATGGCTCGGTCTTCTTGCCGTTCTCGTCTTCGCCGAACAGCACGCGCGGACGGCTGATGCCCAGCTCGAACCCTTCGCGGCGCATCGTCTCGATAACGACGCCGAGCTGAAGCTCGCCGCGGCCGGCCACTTCAAAGCTGTCCTTGTCGGCGCTCTCGGTAACGCGGATGGCAACGTTGGTCTCGGCTTCGCGCTCCAGGCGGTCGCGAATCATGCGGCTGGTGACCTTGCTGCCTTCACGACCGGCCATCGGCGAATCGTTCACCGCGAAGCGCATCGACAGCGTCGGCGGATCGATCGGCTGGGCCTGGAGCGGTTCAGTCACCGTGGGGTCGGCGATCGTGTTCGACACCGTGGCGGTGGTCAGGCCTGCGATCGAGATGATGTCGCCAGCCTTGGCTTCCTCCACAGGAATGCGGTCGAGCCCGTGGAAAGCCAGCAGCTTGGAGGCGCGACCGGTCTCGACCACGTTGCCCTCGTTGTCGAGTGCGCGGATCTGGTCGTTGAGCTTGATCCGGCCCGACTGGACCTTGCCGGTCAGAATGCGGCCCAGGAAGTTGTCGCGGTCCAGCAGCGTGACGAGGAACTTGAACGGCCCGTCGACGTCCGCTTCGGGAGCGGGAACGTGCTCGATGATCTTCTCGAACAGCGGTGTCAGCGTGCCTTCGCGAGCATCCGGATCTTCACTGGCGTAGCCGTTGCGGCCCGACGCGTAGAGAGTCGGGAAGTCGAGCTGCTCATCGTTGGCGTCGAGGCTGACGAACAGGTCAAACACTTCGTCGAGCACTTCGGCGTGGCGGCCGTCGGGACGATCGATCTTGTTCACGACGACGATCGGCTTGAGGCCGAGGCCGAGCGCCTTGCCGGTGACGAACTTGGTCTGCGGCATCGCGCCTTCCGAGCTGTCGACCAGCAGGATCACGCCGTCGACCATCGAGAGAATGCGCTCCACCTCGGCGCCGAAGTCGGCGTGGCCCGGGGTGTCGACGATGTTGATACGGTAACCGTTCCACTCGATCGAGGTAGGCTTCGCAAGAATGGTGATCCCGCGCTCCTTCTCGAGGTCGTTGGAGTCCATCGCGCGCTCTTCGACACGCTGGTTGTCACGGAAGGTGCCGGACTGGCGGAAAAGCTGATCGACGAGCGTGGTCTTGCCATGGTCGACGTGCGCGATAATCGCGATATTGCGCAGCGGAAGCGGGGCGGACATGAGCGAGCCTGTAAGTTCGAGGAAGGGTTAGGCGGCACTTCGCTGCGCCGCACAATCCGCGCGCCCTTACTCGATGTGGATGGCTGGGGCAAGCCGCGCGCTACGAGCATTTCGTTTCCCAAGGCCCGCCGAAGGACTTAATGTGGGTGGCCACACAGCGAAATGGGAGAGCTTGCCGTGCTCGATTACATGCTGATGCCGTTCCGGCGCTATGCCGAATTCTCGGGTCGCTCACGACGGATGGAGTTCTGGGCGTTCACTCTCCTGAACGTCATCGTCTATGCCATCATAACGGCCATTGTCCTTGGGACCACCGGCACGCTGGCGACTTTCGGGGACGTCGGCAGCGCAGGTTACACCGGTATGATGTCGCTGTTTTTCGGTGGAGCGGGTCTGCTTTACGTGATCTGGTGGCTCGCCACGGTCATTCCGACCATTGCGGTGACAATTCGCCGTCTGCATGATCGAAACATGAGCGGTTGGTGGTACCTTGGATTTATCGTCGCCGGATTCATTCCGCTGTTGAATCTGATCGGCAGCATCGCCCTGCTGGTTATCATGCTTCTGCCGGGAACCCCCGGACCGAACCGGCATGGGCCCGATCCCAAGGACCCCGCGAGCGCAGAAGTCTTCGCCTGAGAGCTTTCTCGCTCGTCGCCTCGCGGGCCGCGGTCGCGTTCGGTGGGCTCGCCGCGCTTGGCGGGTGCGATGCGATTGCACCGCCTGCGGCGTCTCCCAGCACCAGCGCTCCCGATCAGCCGCGGCGGATACCGGTGACGGGTCCCGAACGCCCGGTCGTCTTTTTTGGGGACTGCCTGCTGGCAGGCGCTGTTGTCGAGCGCGGAGACAATTACCCTGCCAAGCTCGAGGCAGCGATGCGGGCCCAGGGTATCGATGCGCGGATTAGCAATGCAGGCGTCTCCGGTGAAACGACCGGGCAAGCCCTACGCCGGCTGTTGCCAACTCTCGATGCCCAGTCGACCAAGCCTGATGTCGTCATCATCAGCTTGGGGGGCAACGACATGCTGCAGGGATTGCCGCCCGAGGAGGTGCGGGCAAACCTCTCACGCATTCTGGACGTCTTGCGCGAACGCCGCATCGGTGTCGTCCTCCTGGCGATGTTGGCGGCGCCCAGCTTGAGCCCCGAATATGCACGTGATTTCAATCCGATCTATCCGGGTCTGGCGGATGAGTACCAAGCAGCGCTGGTGCCGTTCTACCTGCAGCCGCTGTCGTTGGGACCGGACCATGTCGCAAGCGACCGAGCGCGGCCCACGACACTTGGCGTCGACGGGATCGTGGCCGCGACGGTCGATGACGTCGCGGATGCGCTACCTGACCGCTAAGTGGCTATGAGCGCAGGGCCACGCCCCCGTGGACTTGCCAGACTGCCGCCTCCCTCAGAATCGCCTCGAACGGTGCACCTTCGGTACCGGTAAACCATACCTGTGCCGACCCGGACCGCAGCCGGTCAAAAAGCGCTTCCCGACGTAGCGGATCGAGGTGTGCGGCGACTTCGTCCAGCAGCAGGAGGCGAGGGCGGAGTTCGCCAACGCTCTCCAGCAACTGAGAGTGCGCGAGGACAATGGCGATGAGCATGGCCTTTTGCTCGCCGGTCGAGCATTCCGCAGCCGGCTGGTTCTTGGCGGCCATGATCACCTCCAACTCGTCGCGATGTGGCCCCGTCAGAGTGCGCTGCGCAGCACGGTCACGTGGACGACCGTCGCGCAGGGCAAGCGCCAAATCGGTGACGGACTGCGGCCCCCCGGCCCGGTAAGTGAGAGCCGGCCGCGCGAACGGCGCATCAGGCAAGTCTGCGAGCACTGTATTGAGCGCATCGACGGTTCCGTTTCGAGCCTGTCCCACGGCTGCTCCCGCTTCGGCAAGTTGTGTCTCGATGGCATCGAGCCATTGCGGGTCCGGTAGGCGTTCATCAGACAGCAGTCTGTTGCGCTCTCGCAGCGCGGCCTCTAGCCGCGTCGCGTGGCCCGCATGGCTGGGGTACAGTGCAAGTGCAAGCCGATCCAGAAAACGCCGGCGCGCCCCCGCACTTTCCGAAAACAAGCGATCCATCGCCGGAGTGAGCCAGCCGATGGAGAGCCACTCCGCCAAGCGAACCGCGGGTGCCTCCGCGCTGTTGATCTGGACGACGCGCCGGCCCGGTCGATCAGCTGATGCTGCGGTTCCCACCCGCACCGGCTCGTTTCCGGTGGTAAGGAGAGCGCTGACAGCAAAGCCGCCGACGCCGCTCTGTGCAGGCATATCGGCGAGCGTCGCACGCCTCAGCCCCCGGCCCGGTGCGAGCAAGGAAATCGCCTCCAGGACATTGGTCTTGCCTGCGCCGTTCTCACCGATCAGCAGGTTGAACTGGGCCGTACCTGTTAAAAGCGTGTCGCGGTGATTGCGAAAGTCAGCCAGTTGAATGCGGTCAAGCGCCATCGTGGGCGGCACCTAGCCCGGTCGGTGCGAGCGGGTCAAACCGCGCTGGTCTTGGCGAACGGCGAGAAGTCGGTGTCCTCGTCGTAGACATCCACGCCTTCCCGGCCCTTCAACCAGCCTACCACCACGTAAGTCACGGGCGTCAGCAAAGCCTCCCAGGCTACCTTCATGGCCCAGTTCGTGACCATGACTAGCAGGACAGACTGCGTGGTCCAGGTGCCGAGGAATGCCACGGGGTAGAAGATCGCGCTGTCCACGGCTTGTCCGAACACTGTAGAGCCGATCGTGCGGGTCCAAAGCAGCTTGCCCTTCGTCCAGACCTTCATCTTCGCCATGACGAACGCGTTGACGAACTCGCCCGCCCAGAACGCGAGAAGCGACGCAAGGACGATGCGCCATGTGCTGCCGAACACCGACACATAGGTGGATTGGCAGACAGATCCGCTGTCTCTGGCCGCGACAACGCTGGCGTAGAGCGGATCTGCGCTCGCGGCGCAGCCCCAGTCCGACGAGGGCGGCATAGCGACGACTACGAAGCTCATAAACGCCATGAACAGCAGCGCAAAGAACCCGGCCCAGACGCATCGCCGCGCGTTGGCGTAGCCGTAGACCTCGGTCAGAATATCGCCGAGGACGTAACTGACGGGAAAGAACAGGATGCCTGCGCCGAACGTCACGCCCCCTAGGCTGGAGAGCTTCGCCGCACCGATCAGATTGGAGAGCAGCAGCATCGTCACGAACGCTGCCATCACATAATCGAAAAAGCGGAAATGGCGTCGTGCGCCGATTCTTCCGCCAATACGGGAAAGCTGCTCTTCGCTCATGGGCCGAGGCGTAACCTGCCCCTTTGCGCAAGCCTAGTAGCTTTTTCCTTCATCGGGCGGGGAACGGTGCATCCGAGACGTTTGCCTCTCTCGGGAACCGCGCTATGGAAAGCTTAAGGTGCGCCCGTAGCTCAGCTGGATAGAGCACGAGCCTTCTAAGCTTGGGGCCACAGGTTCGAATCCTGTCGGGCGCGCCAATTGCCTCAGAGTGATCAGCGGCTCGAAGTGAGCGAACGCGGGTTCGACACCCGTTGGCGAAACCCGCCAGCTTGTCTCTCATGCTCCCGAACGGAGCGGAGCGGGGAGAGAGCCGATGGCCGAGCGCGACGACATTATCGAGCTTATCAACTTGTATGCCTTGGCGATGGACACCTGGCGCTGGGACTTGTTCGACCGCAGTTTCGCGCCCGAGATCGGCGCTGACTATGGCCCACTTCGCACTGGATGGATCGGGCAAGCTTCAAGCAAGATTTCGGCACTTTCCATGAGCTGTTCAATGCGACCAGCACATGATGACCAATCACCTCGTAGCGGTGACGGGTGACGATGCTCGCTCTCATACCTACAGCACTTGGCGTCCTGTCCGGCACGCCGCGGGCGATCTTCCGGTGTGGGACGGCACTGGCTACTATGACGGCACTGGCTACTATGACGACACATGGAAGCGCGGCGCGAGCGGGTGGCGTATCACGCAACGCACCTGCCGCGTCGTTACTGGACGGGCAATCCCCGCGTGCAGTCTCCCCAGGGACGATATCGCGTTCCAGCTTGATCTCGTCTAGCCGTGGAGAGAAGCGGCGGAGGGACGGATCGGGGTTCTCAACGCACTAAGCCTTGCTGCAGGCAAAGCGTAGCTCGACAAGCGACATTACATCGCGGACAAAGCTCCCAAAGGCATGCCGGGCAAACGGCGGCTGATCGGGAGAGCTGCGTGACCTACCTGGGTGAATTCCGTCGCAATCTGCGACCCTTGCTCGCTGCGAGTGTGGGGTCTGGCACGAGCCTGCCGCTGTTCGCCTACACAAACAGCGTCTTCGCCCCGCATCTGGTGGAGGAATTCGGCTGGTCCCGCGCGCAGTTCGCGCTAATCGGCGTCGCGACACTCACGACTTTGTTCGTCCTGCCGTTCGCGGGGCGTTTTACGGACAGCAAGGGCGTGCGGCCGGTGGCTTTGCTGGGCACGTTTCTCGTGCCGCTCTGCTTCCTCGGTTACGCTGCGCAGGGCGGCAGTTTCCTTTATTATGCGGCTGTCTTCACGCTCGTGTTGGCGGTGGGCAGTCTGACGAGCCCGCTGGTGTATACGCGCCTGATCGCAGAGAATTTCAGTCGGGCAACAGGCCTTGCGCTTACGATCGTAAATTGTGTGCCGGCGGCGCTGGCCATGGTTTTGGTGCCGCTGCTGAACTGGTGGATCGAAGGGTATGGCTGGCGCAGCGCGTATCTCGCTCTTGGCGGCCTGACACTGTTGGGCGGACTGACCGCCATCTCGCTCATCCCCAAGCGCAAAGCGAAGGATTCGCCAGGAGAAACTCCAACTCACACTGAGCCCTCCAGCGTCGCCTCTGAGCCCATCACCGCCAAGCAGGACTACCGTACCATCCTCTCCAACCGACTGTTCTGGATCGTATTTCTCGGCATGTTCCTTTGCCTGCTGCAGATGCCGCTCCATTCCAGTCAGATGAACCTGATGCTGGTGGATAACGGCATATCGACGCAGGCTGCGGCTAACATCGTGCCGCTCTATGCCTTTGGCACCATCGTCGGTCGCATCGGGTGTGGTCTCGCCCTGGACCGGTTCGCGACGCCGCCGGTGACCACCCTCTCGTTGATTCTTCCAGCTGCCGGCTTCTTTGTGCTGGGGACGGATCTCGACAGTCTTGTCGTGATCGGTGCGGCGATGTTCGTCGTTGGTCTTTCAATCGGTGCCGAGTCCGATCTCATCTCCTACCTTGTCGCTCGCTATTTCAAGCTGCGCATCTATGCCACGACGCTGGCACTGCTGTACTGCGTCTCGTTCCTGGCATCCGCGCTGGGTGCGCTCGGCGTCAGCTGGACCCTGGCCATCAGCGGCTCCTTCTCTCCCTACCTGTTCTTCATCTCCGGTGCGGTGGCAGTGGGTAGCCTGTTGTTCCTCCTGATGCCGTGGGACCACCGCCATGAGAAGATCGGGTAGCCCCAACCCATAGCGGAACGAGAAGCCGGAAGTGATTCTGTCCGAGATGGCAGCGGCGAGAACATTGGTTTCAAAGCGGAGACAGGGGAGCTCTCAACGAGGCTGTTTCGGCCTCAAAGACAGTGAGAACAGCGATATCGCTTTGGCGATGGCTGGGGCGGCAGGATTCGAACCTGCGAATGCCGGTACCAAAAACCGGTGCCTTACCACTTGGCGACGCCCCATCGCGTTGGTGGAGGGCGCTTAGCGGCTAACCATCGTGATGAAAAGGCCCCTTGCTGCATTCGTCGCATCATGTATGCGCCCGTCGCAGGCGACGGCTGAGGGATATTGCCGCCGCGACCAGGGAGATAAATGAATGAGGCACACAGCGGCAAAGCTGTTTCTTTTCGCGACCACTGCGCTGGGGAGCTTCGCTCCTGCGATGGCGCAGGACGCTGGCGGCGACATCGTCGTTACCGCACGGCGTACTGAAGAGCGGCTGCAGGACGTTCCAATTTCGATCACGGTGTTTAACCAGGAGCAGGTGAGCAACCGGAACATCGTATCCGGCGCTGACCTGGCAACCTACACACCCTCGCTCGCCGCAAACTCTCGATACGGCGCAGAGACCGCCACGTTTGCAATCCGCGGCTTCACGCAGGAAAGCTTCACCTCGCCGTCCGTGGCGATCTACTTCGCTGACGTGATCGGCCCACGTGCGCAGGGCGGGACACCCGGTGGTAATGGTGCTGGCGTCGGCCAGTTCTTCGACCTCCAGAATGTGCAGGTTCTGAAGGGGCCGCAGGGCACGCTCTTCGGTCGCAACACCACGGGTGGTGCGGTGCTGATCGTTCCGCAGCGTCCTAAAGACGAACTGGGTGGCTACATCGAGGGGTCGTACGGCAACTACGACATGAAGCGCGTCCAAGGCGCGCTGAATGTGCCGCTGGCTGACACGTTTAAGGTCCGCCTTGGCTTCGATCGCATGAAGCGCGATGGCTTCTTGAAGAACCAGGCGGATGTTGGACCCGACGCGTTCGGCGACGTCGACTACACGGCCCTGCGCCTTAGCATCCTCGCCGAGCTGACGCCGGACATCGAGAACTACATCGTCGCTCGCTACAGCAAGTCCAATACCAACGGTACCGCCGGCAGGCTGGTGGGCGCAAACACGCCCGGATGTGATGCGGGTGTCGATCGCTCGCGCTTCGGACTGCCGAGCCCTACGAGCACCGCCTTCTACCTCGCGCCGCTGGCTTGCGATCAGCTGCAGGCCGCAGAGGAGCGTGGCGACGGGTACTTTGACGTCGCGGTGAACAACCCCAATCCGTTCCTGAAGATCGAGCAGTGGGGTGTGCAGAACACGACTACCTGGAACGTCAGCGACACAATCACGCTGAAGAACATTGCCAGCTACCAGGAGTTCCGGCAGCGGCAGTCGTTCAACATCGGCTCCGACAACTACAGCGTGCCGGCTCCGGGAACCAGTCCCCTCTGGTTCAACACGCCTCCTTCGCAGGTTGGACTGCCATTCACTTGGGTCGGCCTTGCTCCCGATTCGAACTACGACAACGTGAATCAGTCGACCTGGACCGAGGAGTTCCAGGTGCAGGGCCGCACGAGCGATGGATCGCTGAACTACGTTCTCGGCGGGTATTATGAAGGCAGTGCGCCGGGTAGCCAGTTCCAGGGCTCCCTCTCGCCGATCACGACCGTGCTTCAGCCAGCGCAGACGGGTGCACCGATCCCGATCTTTACGACTGTAAGCTGTGCGAACCTGCAGACGCTGGATTGCACCGCGATCAACAATGTGGGTGATCCGCGTATCCCGTCGATCATCCAGAACTCGCTTACGCGCTACTGGTACCAGAATGTCGGGTTCTTCGCTCAGGGTACCTATGCGTTGACCGATCAGCTCTCGCTGACTGGTGGCATCCGGTACACGATCGACAAGGTAAAAGGGCAGGGCGCCACGCGCACGATCCGCATCATCAACGGCGCGCCGCCGATCATCGGCTGCGCTGCAAGGGGAACGGGTCCTGACTGCCTGACCACGATCAACCAGAAGTCCGAGAAGCCGACTTGGCTTATCAGCCTTGACTACAAGCCGAGCAACGACGTGCTGCTTTATGCAAAGTATGCGCGCGGCTATCGTCAGGGTAATGTGAACGCCTCAAATGCGATCCCGGTCGCATGGGGGCCGGAGAAGGTTGACACTTACGAGATCGGCGCCAAGACGTCCTTCCGTGGTACCGTGTCGGGCTACTTCAACATGGCGGCGTTCTACAACGACTTCTCGAACCAGCAGCTCTCGGCCAACCTGATCCCCGACGGCACGGTGTCGAACGCGACGCCTTCGCAGGCGATCGTGAACGCCGGTAAGTCGAAGATCCAGGGTGTCGAAGTTGACGCTTCTGTCTCGTACGAAGGCGCCAACCTGAACGTGGGTTATGCCTATCTCGATACCAAGCTGAAGTCGTACAATCCGCCGACGTTCGTGGGTTACTTCCCGCCGACGACGGGCGCCCTGATCGGCGGTGACCTTCCGCTGTCTCCAGAGCACCGTCTGACGGTAACGCCGTCGTACACGCTTCCGCTCGACTACAGCGTCGGACGCGTGAGTATTTCGGCGACTTACACTTACACGGCAAAGCAGGTTGCCACGAACGACTCCCCGTACGGCATTCTGCCATCCTCGGATCTGTGGAACCTCAACCTCAACTGGAACTCGGTGGGCGGCAGCCCGATCGATCTCGCAGCGTTCGTAACGAACCTGACGAACGAGAAGTATCCGGTGTTCGTCGGCAACTCTTGGATCTCGACCGGTTCCGAGAACCTGATCCTCGGCCAGCCGCGGATGTATGGTGCGCGTCTGCGCGTCACCTTCGGCGGCGGCTGAACGGGTGGCACGTCACCTGTAGGCTGTGCTCACAGGTGGGTGTCAGGCCCAATCTTGTTGAGAGCCCGTCGACCTCAGGTCGGCGGGCTCTTGCATTTTAAAGTTGAGCGAAGTCAGGCCAGCCTTGTTCGCTATGCGATCAGACGTTTGATGATGTCGCCATGACCTCTTCGTCTTTGCCTTACATCACGGCGTCGATGTCGGCTGCATCGTGCCGCTCGCGCACCAGGCCGTCACCGCTGCGGTTCACCTTCGTGCCACGCTTTACGCCGGTCCGCTCGCTGAGTTCGGCCGCCCAACGCTTCAGGTTGGTGTAGCTGGGCATGTCCAGGAAGCGGTGCGCGTCGCCATAAGCTTCGCCTCGGATCAGATAGCCGAGCCATGCATAAGTCGCGATGTCGGCTATCGTGTATGCCTCGCCGGCGATGTAGGGGGATTCCGCCAGCCGCCGGTCGGCAACGTCGATGATCCGCTTCGTCTCCATCGTGTAGCGATTGATCGGGTACTCGTACTTTTCCGGCGCATAAGCATAGAAGTGACCAAAGCCGCCGCCGATCACGGGCGCTGTCGACATCTGCCACATCAGCCAGGACAAGCACTCGGCGCGACCTTTCGGGTCGGTCGGGATGAAAGCGCCGAACTTCTCTGCCAGGTGGAGGAGAATGGCGCCGGATTCGAAAACGCGGAAGGGCTCGGATCCGCTGCAATCCAGTAGGGCCGGGATCTTGGAGTTGGGGTTGAGGGCGACGAACCCTGATCCGAACTGCTCGCCTTCCGCGATCTCCATCATCCAGGCATCGTATTCGGCACCGCTGTGGCCGGCCGCGAGCAGTTCCTCGAACATGATAGTGACCTTCTGGCCGTTGGGCGTGCCCAAGGAGTAGAGCTGGAAAGGATGCTTGCCTCGCGGCAGATCCTTGTCGTGCGTAGCTCCCGAGATCGGTCGGTTGATGTGCGCGAACTTCCCCCCGTTCTCCTTGTCCCAGGTCCAGACTTCGGGCGGCGTGTAGGAGGTATCGGCCATCGCGTTCTCACATCCCTGCTGAATTAAAGGCCCCTCATCTAGGTGCGCGGGAGGCGTGAACAAGGCGTGAGAGTCATCGAAGGTCCGTGAGTCCTGCCGGAAATTCGACGCGCGGTCACAGCGGCTCAGCCCTGTCAGAGGATCTAGTCCGCTGAAGAGGTACGGTGCGAACACAGTCCAGAAGGTAACTCGCCTCGCTGCGGCCCTGTGATGCGAGCACGAGCACCGGGCGAGCAGCTTCGCCGCTCAGCTCAGCTTCATTACCCAGCCATGCGGGTCGGGCGCCTCGCCGCGCTGGATGGCGACCAGCCGGGTCTTGAGCTTTTGCGTGGTTTGACCCGGACCACCGCTACCGATGGTGAACTCGCCATCGTGGCCCGCAACCTTGCCGACCGGCGTCACCACGGCGGCCGTTCCACAAGCGAAGCATTCAACGAGACGCCCGGAAGTCGCGTCCTGGCGCCACTGATCGAGGCTGTAGCGCTCCTCGCGCACGGTCAGGCCTTCGTCGCGAGCGAGCGTCAGCAGGCTGTCGCGCGTGATGCCGGCCAGGATCGTGCCCGACAGCGGTGGCGTCAGCAGCGTGCCGTCGTCGAAGACGAAGTAGAGGTTCATACCTCCCAATTCCTCGACCCACTTGTTCTCCACCGCATCCAGGAACACAACTTGGTCGTGGCCCTTCCGGATCGCTTCGGCTTGCGGAACCAGGCTGGCGGCGTAGTTGCCGCCGCACTTCGCAGCGCCGGTGCCACCGGGAGCGGCGCGGGTGTAATCCTGGCTGACCCAGATGCAGACAGCCGGTGCGCCAGACTTGAAGTAGTTCCCCGCCGGGCTGGCGATGACGATGTACTTGTACTCCTTGGCCGGGCGCACGCCGAGGAACACCTCGGACGCGAACATGAACGGGCGAAGGTACAAGGCGCCGCCCTCAACCGTGGGCATCCATTCGCGATCAGCCTCTACGAGCCGGCGAACCGACTCGACGAATACGTCCTCGGGCAATTCAGGCATCGCCAGGCGCCGTGCCGAACGGTTAAAGCGTTCCGCATTGGCATAGGGGCGAAACAGAGCGACGCTGCCGTCAGGATGCTGATAGGCCTTCAGCCCTTCGAAGATTTCCTGAGCGTAGTGGAGAACGGCACAGGCCGGATCAAGCGAGATGGGGCCACGCGGTCCGACGACGGCATCGTGCCAGCCGCGACCCTCCGTCCATTCTATCGTCACCATGTGCTCGGAAAACTTCGTGCCGAAACCGGGGTTTTCCAGCACCGCCGCGCGCTCCACTGCGCTGATCGGCGTGGTGAGGGGCTTTGTGGTGAACTGCAGGCCGGTGTCGGCGACGGTCGCCATTGAACAGGATCCTTCAACGTCGGAGGTGCTTGGCCGTTGACTGAAAATTTCGGCTCGCACAACAGCAAAGCAACATTCGGCCTGCCGTTCTCGTCGCTAATAAGCGTGCACTCAAACGCAAAGTTGAAAAACCCGGCTTTCCCTCAGGTCTGCTCGGCGTGCTTATGGCAGGCGCTGTCTGGCACGCTTGCTTGGCGGTGGCACGCAGTCAGTATGCGAAATGAGAAGGGCCGCACCGAAGCCTCGGCACGGCCCTTCGCATGGTCAGCGGCCGGAAGTGCCGCCAGCGAAACCTCTATCGCTTACTGAACGAACTTCAGCGATAGTGCCTCACTACGGAAATTGCCGACCTCTCTGCTGAACCATGAGACATCGGATCACCTCCTTTCGCGCTGTTGAGCCAAGACGCCGCAACTAAGCGGCTGGGGCAAGTTGGCGTCAAACCATCTCTGTCTAAGAGAGGTCTCGGTGCCCGCCGGCCTTGGTCTATTTGTGGGAAATTCCGCGCCGCACAACAAGACTTGCAATGTTTTTTTTTAGCGCCAAGATCGGCGGTTCCGACCGCTTTTCCCCAGCCGGCTTCACGCGGTTGAACTCAGCTCAGCGGCAGTCTTCGATGACGCGGCTCACCTCAGTCCAGCTCGGAACAAAAAGCGGCGGCATGCCAGAAGTCTCGACGGCGAAGCGCCCCCGGGTAAACGCCATGGCATCCAGCAGAGGATCGCGTGCGGGAAGGCTCACGGCTACGCGGCCCATTTCTGGACGCGAAGCAAAGCTGCGCGTCAGCGATTGTGTGTGCACCGTCATCGTCGCTCCGCCAGAGGATGCCGGCGAGCCGGGTTCGCTGCGTTCAATCCGAACCGTGCGCGCAGCTGGTTCGCAGCGCAGGATGAGCCGCCCTCCGGCGAAGCGGGCAACCGACTGTCCATTCTCCATGCTCCAACTCCAGTCTCCCGGCGTCACCGGCGCATCGATCCATGCTGTAGAAGGTGAGGGGGCGGGCACCGGAGTGGGTGTGCTTGTCGGAGCGGGCACAGCAAGGGCTGCAGGCGCCGGAGCCGGAATTATGCGCTGGTCCGCACAAGAGGCGAGCGAAAAAGCTCCGAATGTCAGGGCGGCGGCCGCCAGCAGGTTTGCCTTCATGGTCGTGGTATGGAATGAGACGCGCCACACCACAACCCTGTGCCATCCATGTCCAACCCATCCCCGCCTCGATCCGCCGCCCGCAAGGGGCCAGGCAAGCTTCGTGCAGATCAACTGCTCGTCGATCGCGGTCTTGCGGAGAGCCGCACGCGTGCCCAAGCTCTTGTACTGGCAGGCCTTGTGTTCACCGGAGAGGTAAAGGTGGCCAAGCCGGGCCAGCAATTGCCTGCTGAGGCTCCGCTGCATGTGCGTGGACGCGATCACCCGTGGGTCTCGCGCGGAGGGATCAAGCTGGCGCACGCGATCGCGCATTTCGCCCTCGACCCGCGTGGTGCCGTCGCCATGGACATCGGCAGTTCCACCGGCGGCTTCACCGATGTTCTGCTCAGCCAGGGGGCAGCGCGTGTCTTCGCCGTCGACTCCGGCACCAACCAGCTCGCGTGGAAGCTGCGGCAGGACCCACGGGTAACCGTGCTTGAGCAGACCAGCGCCCGCGTGCTTACGCGCGAGTTGATCGATGCGGATTGTGATTGGGTGGTCTGCGATGCGAGCTTCATCGGCCTTGCCAAAGTGCTGGAGGTGCCACTCTCTCTCGCAGCGGCCAAGTGCACCCTTATCGCTCTGATAAAGCCCCAATTTGAAGTGGGTCGCGGCGAAGTGGGTAAGGGCGGCGTGGTCCGCGATCCTGCCTTGCACGCTCGCGTCTGCGAGGAAGTGCAAAGCTGGTTGTCCAGCAAAGGGTGGACTGTATCGGGGGTTATTGAAAGCCCGATTACAGGTCCGGAGGGGAACGTAGAGTTCCTGATCTGCGCCACTCGGGACAACTGAGTTGATCCGTTTCCTTGCGTGTTTGCATTCGATGCTTAACACACAGCAAGTGTAACCGATTCGGCGGAGATAACGCGCGGATGAACTTCCTGGCGTCTACAGGGCAATTGCGTGCAGGCTTCATCCGTTCGGCGCTCGTCTGCGTCCCGGTCGTACTCCTGTTGGGAATTCTATCCGGCACGCTCTCAGGCAGCGGTTCGGATGGCGCTTGGTTTGCCGCTTTGCGCAAACCAGCTGCTTATCCTCCCTCGGCAGCGTTCGGCATCGTATGGAGCGTGCTGTACGTCCTCATGGGATTAGCGCTCGCGATTGTGGTGTGCGCCAACGGAGCACGGCGCAGAAGGGTCGCAATGATCGTTTTCGCCGTGCAGCTGGCCTTGAACCTCGCGTGGTCGCCACTGTTCTTCGGCATCCATCGTATGAGCTGGGCGCTGATCGACATCCTGCTGCTGGATGCCGCTGTGGTGGTTACGATCTTGCTGTTCGCCCGCGTGCGCCCGCTGGCTGCCTGGCTTCTTGCGCCTTACCTTCTTTGGGTTCTTTTCGCGACGTATCTGAACTGGGCCATTCTGCAGGACAACCGCGATCTTGATGGAGTGCAAGTCTCTGCGCCGGTCCAGCGGATCGAGTTCTGATTCTGGTACTTGCGGAGGTCGAAAATACCTCCCATCTAACAACTATGCAAAGCGAAAACCCCATCATCTCCGACTTCGTCAAACTGATGAACAGCGCAGCCGGTACGCTCGCCGGTGTGGGGCGCGAGGCCCGCGACTCCGCCCGTGAGCGTTTCAAGGAATTCATGGGCGAGATGGACTTCGTGAGCCGCGAAGAGTTCGACGCCGTCAAGGACATGGCCGCCAAAGCCCGCGAAGAGACGGAGACGCTCAAGCAGCGGGTCGACGAACTGGAAATGAAGCTCATCGCGAAGAGCTAACGTTCCGGGCGTCAGTCTAGCAGACCGTCCGGATCACTCCTACACGACCGGCTTGCACCGCGCAGCTTCGGGCCTCAGAACCCCTCCATGGAGTACCGTGGTCCCGCTATTGTCTGCGCCAGCCGTGCGCAAGGCGAGACGGCCGTCATCGCGCGTCTTTTAACTGCCGAGCGCGGGTTGCTCAGTGCTTACATCGCGGGCGGTCGGGGGCGGCAGCTTCGTCCCGTTCTGCTTCCAGGAAATCTCGTTGAGGCGGAAATCCGCTCGCGATCCGAAAGCCAGCTTCCCTTTGGCCGCCTGGAACTGCGTGAGAGCCGGGGGCCTTGGTTGAGCGAGCCACTGCCGGCGGCCGGCATTGCCTGGGTGACGGCGCTCACCGCGGCCGCCCTGCCAGAACGCCAACCTTTTCCCGCTCTGTTTCAGGCGCTTTCTGCCTTGCTGACTGCCATTTGCGTGGCGCCCTCGGCGCGCGGCTGGATCATTCCCATGCTCTCGTACGAAGTTCTGGTGCTGCGCGAACTCGGCTACGGCGTGGCGGCGACCCGTCCCGTAGAGGGAGACTGGACGGGAATATTCGCTGCTTTTGATCGCATCGGGCGCGAGCTTTCGCGCTACCCGCTTGCCGAACGCCGCGCAGACGTTATGGCGACGCGCGCTATCCTGCGGGAGCGGTGGGCGCGGATTGCAGGCGCCTGAACTGGTGGGGACGAAGATGAGCGCGAGTGCGATGCGGGTGGCGGTGTTCGCCGGTGACGGGATTGGGTCGGAAGTGACGGCCGAGGCAGTACGCGTGCTGGAAGCGCTCGACCTGCTCAAGCTCGAACTGGTCTACGGCGACGTCGGCGGGGTGGCTTACCGTAAGCACGGTCATCCGTTGCCGGCCGAAACGCTGGAGATCGCACGCTCTTGCGGCGCGGTTCTGTTCGGCGCCGTCGGTGACTTCTCGTGCGACCATCTCGAGCGCCACCTGCGGCCTGAGCAAGCCATTCTGGGCCTGCGCAAGGAACTCGGCCTTTTCGCCAACTTGCGACCTGCGACCGTCTTCAAGGGCCTGGAGGACCTAACTACGCTACGTCCGGAAGTTGCTGAGAAGATCGACCTGCTGATCGTTCGCGAACTCAACGGCGACGTCTACTTCGGTGAAAAGGGAATTCGCACCCTCGACGACGGGCGCCGTCAGGGGTGGGACATGATGTCCTATGCGGAGGACGAAGTGCGTCGAATCGCCCATACCGGCTTCAAGGCCGCCATGGGGCGCCGCAGGAAGCTCTGCTCGGTCGACAAAGCCAACGTTCTGGAGACATCGCAGCTTTGGCGCGACGTCGTGATCGAGGTCGCGAAGGAATATCCCGAGGTCGAGCTCAGCCACATGTACGTCGACAATGCGGCGATGCAGTTGGTGAAGAATCCCGGTCAGTTCGATGTCATCGTCACCGGCAATCTGTTCGGCGATATCCTCTCCGATCAGGCAAGCATGTGCGTGGGTTCGATTGGACTGCTGGCTTCTGCCAGCCTCGCAGAGGGGACCTTCGGGCTGTACGAGCCGATCCACGGTTCAGCGCCGGACATCGCGGGCAAAGGCCTCGCCAACCCGATGGCCACAATTCTTTCGGCAGCGATGCTGCTGCGGCACAGCTATGGGCTTGAAGTACAAGCCGCTCGGATCGAGGCGGCTGTCGGCAGAGCGTTGGCCGATGGCATTCGCGGCGGAGATCTGGGTGGGCAAGCCGGAACGAAAGAGATCGGTGACGCCGTTCTCGCGCGGTTATGAACAACCAAAGTTGACAACGCTAAAGCATCTTTCAGGTTTGAGAATTAAAGCGCGTTTCCATGAACATGCCCAGTCCCGCCCTTAATCAGGCTGTGTGCACCGCTGCGCGGCCGCTGGAGCTGGCCGTTGTTCTGCCTACGTTCAACGAGCGCAACAACCTTGAGGCGCTGGTGGAGCGGTTGAACGATGCGCTTCAAGGCATCGCCTGGGAAGCCATCGTCGTGGACGACAACAGCCCTGACGGCACCGCCGAGGCGGCGCGCGCGATCTCGCTGCGCGACCCTCGTCTACGCGTGATCCAGCGCATCGGCCGCCGAGGCTTGTCGTCAGCGGCGATCGAAGGGATGTGCGCCACTGCGGCCCCCGTAGTTGCTGTGATGGATGCGGACCATCAGCATGACCCGAAGCTTCTGCCGGGCATGCTCCAGGCGATACGATCGGGTGAGTACGACTTGTCCTATGCCTCTCGTTTCTGCGAAGGGGCGAGTACGGACGCCTGGAACCGGCCAGACCGGGTGAAGGCATCCGGGCTTGCCAACAGCCTTGCTCGCAGAGTGACCGGCCTCACATTGACCGATCCAATGAGCGGTTACTTCATGCTACGCACGCAGACCTTGCGGGCCGACGCACACCGCTTGTCCGGTGTCGGCTTCAAGATCCTTCTCGATATTCTGGCCACCGTGGAGACCCCGTTGCGCGTCAAGGAATTCCCGCTTGCATTCGCCGCCCGTGCCGATGGGGAAAGCAAGCTTGATCGCACTGTCGTGTTCGAGTTCCTGGTGGGGCTCTATGACAAGTGGCTCGGCCGAGTGATCCCCACGCGCTTTGCCCTGTTCGGTACCATCGGCGCAGTGGGCGTTCTGGTCCACATGGCGATACTTATGACGTTCCTGGCGATCTTCGGGGGGCCGCCGATCCGCGGGCAACTCGTTGGCTCGTTTGAAGTGGGACAGACGATCGCTGCGGTCTGCGCGATGACGTTCAATTTCTTCCTCAACAACTCGCTGACATATGCGGACAAGCGCCTCACCGGGGTCCTGCCGCTGGTACGGGGGTGGGCGAAGTTCGCCATGACTTGCTCCGTGGGCCTGACCGCCAACGTGGGCGTGGCCGCCGTGCTCGTGCACTATGGCTTCCATGAGTATCCGGCCGCCTTGACGGGTATCGTCATTGCGTCGGTGTGGAATTTCGCACTTTCGTCCAAGTTCGTCTGGGGCAAGTACGGCACCGCTTGAACTCTTCGGGAGCGTTGAACGGAGTAGCGCGGGATCGGGGCTAAGTCCCCGTTAACGCCAGCTATCCAGCCACATCCATTGCATGAAGCTTTGCTTCCCATGGTGCAGCCGCGCGGCCGAGATGATGGGGTAGAAGTAGACGAACATGCCTGCCGCGATGGTCAGCGCCGCGGGAGCGAGGCAGCGCCACCAGTCGCTGCGCCGCCACACTGCATCGAGTGCCAGCGCAAGGCAGGCCATCAGAAAAGCGCTCGGTAGCAGATAGTGGTAGTAGAATTGGATCGGCTTGCCGTTGATGATCCAGATACCCAGCGTGACGGCGTAGAGCACTACGAATGCCAGCGCGTCGAATCGGCGCCGCCATAGCCCCGCCCAAGCGCACCAAATAAGCGCCGGGAGTCCCGCCAGCATGGTGAAGGGATTGCCGACCAGCAGGATGCCGCGCTGGCCGCCATCGGCGTCGTCGTACAGATACCATATGGCGCGCCAATTGATCACCCACTGATACCAGACGCTGCGATAGGGGTGGAGGCGCTTCACGCTATCCTGCAGCCGGATCATGTATTCGTGATACGGGATGAAGCCGAGCGGCTCGATCGCGCGTGAACTCCAGAAGAAGCCGGGAAGGTAAGTCAGCCAATAGAGCCCGAGCGGGAAGGCTCCCAACCACCAGGCGGCTTCGACCAGCGAGATGCGGGGGATCGGCCCCGCGCCCCTACGTCCTACGATCCGCCAGCCGCTTTCCCGCACACGGAGCGCGAGGAACAGCAATCCCGGCAGCACCAGCACAGGCGCGATGCTCCACTTCGCGCCCAACGAAAGACCCATCGCCAGTCCGCACAGCGCCAGCCGCAGGCGAGGCCTCCAGGATGGCTCGCGCAGCACTGCCGCGAATTGCCACAGGGCCACCATACCCAAGCCGGCCGAGATCATGTCGAGCATGGCGATGCGGCTCTGGACGAACCACAGGAAATTGACCGCGAGGAGGAACATCGCCGCGATCGTGGCGAACCGGCGCTGGCTGACATGCCAAACCAGCCGGCCGAAGGCATGCAGGCCAAGCACGCCGAATATAAGCGACGGGACACGCCATGCCCACGGGCGATCTCCCAGAACGGTGATGGCAGCGGCGATCACTTCCTTGGCGAACATCGGATGCTCGCGATTGGCTGGAACGCCTTCGAGCAGTTGGCGCGCGGCCACCACGTAGTGGATTTCGTCGAAGTAGATCCTGTTGGGAAGCCCTAGGCGGTGAAGGCACAGCAGAAGGAAACCAAAGCAGAGCGCCAGGCACCAAGGCAGCGGATCGCGTTCGCTCGCAGATTGCATCGGAGCGGCGGCATAAGTGCCAACGGTTGTACTCGCAAGACAGATCGGCGCTCTGCCCGCTTGTGCTGGCAATCACGCGATCGTAAAGCGCTTCGTCATGAAACGGACCACCGGACAGGATCGCAGCAAGACATCGCAGTGGCGCCCCGCCACCCAGGCCGTGCGTGGGGGCACCTGGCGTTCCGAGCAGGGTGAAACCAGCGAAGCGCTGTTCCTGACCTCCGGCTATTCCTACGAGGACGCGGGCACCGTGGCGGCGCGCTTTGCGGGTGAAGATGCGGGCATGACTTACTCGCGCCTGCAGAACCCGACCGTGCAGATGCTGGAAGAGCGCATTGCGTTGCTCGAGGGCGCCGAGGCATGCCGGGTGCAGGCATCGGGCATGGCCGCGATGACGGCTGCCTTGTTGTGCCAGCTTTCGGCCGGCGACCACATGGTCACTGCGCGCGCCGCATTCGGTTCTTGCCGCTGGCTAGGCGATCACTTGCTGCCGCGCTTCGGCGTCGAGGTGACCGTCGTCGATGCCTGCGACAACGCGGCGTGGGAAGCGGCGATCCGGCCCAACACGAAGGTGTTCTTCTTCGAGACGCCGGCGAACCCGACTATGGACATCGCCGACTTGGAGTACATCTGCGGCCTTGCCCGGGCCCACGGCATCACATCGGTGATCGACAACGCATTCTGCACGCCCGTGCTGCAGCGTCCGTTGGAGTTCGGCGCCGACGTGGTTGCTTATTCCGCCACCAAGCTGATGGACGGGCAGGGCAGGGTGCTGGCTGGCGCGGTCTGCGGCAGCGAGACTTTCATCAACGAGAAGCTGCTGCCGTTCCAGCGCAACACGGGGCCAAACCTCTCTCCGTTCAACGCCTGGGTAGTTCTCAAGGGGCTGGAGACGCTGGATCTGCGGGCAAGGCGTCAGAGCGAAAACGCGCTCAAAGTGGGCCGCTTCGTGGAAAGCCGGGTGCCGCGCATCCTTCACCCCTGGCTGGAGAGCCATCCGCAGCACAATCTGGCGCGTCGTCAGATGGTGGACTGCGGCCCGATCTTCAGCTTTGTTCTGGATGGCGGGCGAGAGCAGGCGCACGCCTTGCTCGATGCGCTCGAACTGGTCGATATCTCCAACAACATCGGCGATTCGCGATCGTTGATGTGCCATCCCGCTTCCACTACCCACCACAACATGGGGCCGGAGGGTCGGGAGGCGATGGGTATTTCGGAGGGCATGCTGCGCCTCAACGTCGGTCTGGAAGACCCTGAAGACGTGATTGAGGATATTGACCGGGCACTGACGAAAGCTGGGCTTTAATCGGGTCGAAGGCTGAAGAGCGAGCGGCCGGCCACGCCGGCGCTCGTTGAGATTTGTTCCCAAGACCTTCAATAGGCACAAGAAAAATTGGGGGTGCAGCGGTGTTGTCCGCTTCGGAAATTGAGGTTACCTTCGCTCACGAGATGAAGGAGCTATTCCAGCACGCAGCCATCACTGATGGCATTACCGTCCGGGTCGCGGTGAACTTCCTGCCGGAGCAATCGCGCATTGATGCCGGCAAGTGGTTCTGGGTCTATCACATTCGGATCGAGAACGGATCGCAGCAGACAGTCCAGTTGACGACGCGGCATTGGCGAATCACCGATGGGCATGGCAGCGTCAACATGGTCGAAGGCGAGGGCGTCGTCGGTGAACAGCCGGTGCTGGAACCCGGCCAGAGCCATGATTACGTTTCGGGCTGCCCGTTGACGACGCCGCACGGCAGCATGGAAGGCCACTACGTCTTCCACCGGGCCGACGGCACTGCGCTGCGCGTGGCGATCCCCTTCTTTCCACTCGCCGCGCCTGCAACGGCAGGCTGACGCGCCGCATGCCATCCTGACAGCAGTTCACACGAGTGGCCGCCTGAGAACTATAGGAGTAATGGATGATCAGCATCGCCATCGCCGTAGCGCTCGCGTCAGCTACCAACCCTAAGGTGCCCTGCGGAGCCGAACCGGCCGAAGCGGCGGCTTGGGTGAGCCTTTTGGATCAGAGACACTGGGACGAAAGTTGGGCTGCCGCAGGACCCTTGTTTAAATCGCAAACGCCACAGGCGCGCTGGGCTTCGATCATTGAGCCGGTTCGTGAACCGCTAGGGGCAGTCTCGTCCCGCGCGGTGCAGAGCGTGACCAACGCCAGTTCACTTCCGGGCGTACCTGACGGTCAGTACCAAGTGGTGAAATTTCACACCAGCTTCGCTCACAAGAAGGGTGCGACCGAAACCGTGGTCTTGGCCTGTGAGCCGTCAGGCTGGAAGGTAAGCGGCTACTTTATTCGTTAGTCGCTAAAGGGTTTTCTGAAGCTGGATGCCGGCTGACGGGCCGTTCTTCATGTTGGGTGGGCGGGCACTCTGCGGGCCGCGTCTCAATCAAGAAAAACCCCCGCTTCCTTCGGGAAGCGAGGGTATTTTTCTGTGACCCAATGATGGCGTCAGACTTAGGCCTGTGCTTCGCCTTCGGTCTCTTCCTCGTCCGCGACGATCTCGCCGGGCTCGAGGCTGGGGTCGCGCTTCTCGGTGAAGCCGGAGACGTCCTGCTCGAACATGGCGGCCATGACGTCGACGCCCTGCGACTGCAGTTCAGCTTCGTCGGGCGAACGTGCAACGTTCACCTTCACGTTAACCGAAACTTCCGGGTGCAGCGAAACGCGCACGTCGAAGATGCCCAGCGTCTTGATCGGGCGTTCGAGCACGATCATCTGCTTGGTCACGTTGGCGCCGTCTTCGTTCAGCGCGTCGACAATGTCGCGCACCGAAACCGAACCGTAGAGCTGGCCCGAGTTCGACGAGGCGCGGATCAGGACGACCTGCTTGCCCTCGACACTACCGGCGTCCTTCTCGGCATGGGTGCGGCGCTCGGCGTTCTCGCTCTCGATGCGGGCGCGGTTGGCTTCGAAGACCTGCTTGTTGCGATCGTTCGCGCGCAGGGCCTTCTTGTTAGGGAGCAGGTAGTTGCGCGCGTAGCCGTCCTTGACGGAAACGACGTCGCCGATACCGCCGAGCTTCTCGACGCGCTCCAGGAGGATGATATCCATGAGGCTTTCCTCCTTACTTGACGATGTACGGCAGCAGGCCGATGTGCCGGGCGCGCTTGATCGCCTGGCTCAGCTCACGCTGCTTCTTGGCCGAGACGGCCGTGATGCGGCTGGGGACGATCTTGCCTCGCTCGGACATGAAGCCCTGGAGCAGACGAACGTCCTTGTAGTCGATGATCGGCGCGTTCTTGCCCGAAAACGGACAGGACTTGCGGCGGCGGAAAAAGGCGCGTGCCATGTGTCAGTTCCCCTCGCGTTCGCGGCGGCGGGTCCGCTCGCGGTCGGACTTGCGCATCATCACCGAAGGGCCTTCCTCGGCCTCGTCGACGCGAATGGTCATCCAGCGGATGACGTCTTCGTTGATCGCGGTCTGACGCTCAAGCTCGGCGACAGCGGCGCCGGAGCCTTCGATGTTGAGCATCACGAAATGCGCCTTGCGGTTGCGCTTGATCTTGTAGGCGAGATTCTTGAGGCCCCAGGTCTCGGTCTTGGTGACCTTGCCTTCCTGGCTCTCGACGATCTCGGTGGCGGTGGCGGCCAGCGCATCGACTTGCGCTTGGCTCAGATCCTGGCGCGCCAGGAACACGTGCTCATAAAGAGCCACGGCTATTTCCCTTCACATCTGTAACCGATCGCTGGCTTGTCCGCACGATTGCGGGGCCCCTCCGGCTTTCTTCAGCTTCCGCGAGGCGCAAGGTGCGCTGCGGAAGGGGCGGGCCTTAGCGATTTCGGGAAGGAACGCAAGTGCTGAGAGGCGCTGAGCCTATTCTTTAGTCGGGACACATCGTCCCTCTGGTGCGTTCTGCTGCAATGCAGCAATTCCTCGCAACGCCCTCGCGCGACTACGACTTGGTCCTTGTCCTCAGCGGAGGCAATGGGCTGGGCGCCTATCAGGCAGGCGCATATCAGGTGCTCCACGAGAGCGGCTTTGCGCCAGACTGGATCGTGGGCGCCTCGATCGGTGCAGTCAACGGTCATCGGCGGGAACGCACCTGAGCGCCGAGTCGCGGCACTGCAGGAGCTTTGGCGCATAGACGGGCGCGGCAGATCGGCCGCGGACACGTGGCAGCCCCTGGACGAAGCACGGCGGACGCAGGCCGTCAGCTCGGCAATGACGATCGGAGAGCCGGGCTGGTTCGCTCCACGGTCGCTCTATGGCCCCTTGTGGAACCCCTTCGGCAACCCCGAGCCATCGAGCTTGTACGATTCGTCTCCGCTGGAGGGGCGGCTTCGCCGACTTGTAGACTTCGACTTGCTCAATCACGGCACGACCCGGTTTTCAGCAACCGCCGTGGATATCGAGACAGGCGCCGAGATCGTGTACGACAATCGCTCGCACCGCTTCACCGCGCATCATCTGCGGGCCATCGGTGCGCTTATGCCGGTCTTCTCGCCGGTGGAGCTGGAGGGTAGGCTGGTCGGCGATGCCGGGCTCTCCACGAACCTGCCTCTGGATGTGGTTATGGGCGCGCGAGCCGATCGGTCGGTGCTCTGCATCGCGTTCGATTTGCTGCCGCTGCGCTCGGGACGACCGGAAAGCCTCGGTGCCGTGGCATCGCGCACGCAAGACCTGATCTTCGCCACGCAAAGTCGCCGCGCCATCGCGGCATGGCAGGCGATTTTCGCTGAGCGGGCCGGGCGCGAGGCGAAGGAATCCATCACCTTGCTGCACATCAGCTATGCGGACCAGGACCGGGAAGTCAGCGGCAAAGCGTTTGACTTCTCCCGCGCTTCCGCATCAGCGCGTTGGCAGGCAGGGCACAAGGACGCCGAGAGAGCCTTGGCCGCGATTGCCGCGAAGTCTCTACCCCTCGGCGAGCCTGGGCTGCATGCCTATGCGCTGGGAAGCGGCGAGGGCGACAGTCCGCGGCTCCAGCCGATCGACGCGAAGCTCGGGCCCGTGCTTGCCTGAGAGCGACGCTGCAAGACGGATAAACGCTGGCGCAACCAACAAGCTTCTGAGCACTTTTGCCTTCGATCTCGCCACGGCGCATGAAATCGGCCACTGAGGCCGGCGTTGCAGAACAGGAGTGCCTCACCACCATGCCTTCAGGTCTCGTTGCGCTACTGGACGATGTTTCCGTAATCGCTCGCGCCGCTGCTGCGTCTGTCGACGATGTTGCCGCCGGCGTGGCCAAGGCGGGGAGCAAAGCGGCCGGCGTGGTGATCGATGACGCGGCGGTGACGCCTTCCTACGTGACCAACTTCACGCCCGACCGCGAACTGCCGGTAATCTGGCAGATCGCCAGGGGATCGCTATTCAACAAGCTGGTCATCCTGCTGCCCGTGGCGCTTTTGCTCAGCGAGTTCCTGCCAGGCGCCATCACTCCGCTACTGATGCTGGGCGGTCTGTTTCTCGCCTTCGAAGGTGCCGAGAAGGTGATGGAGAAGCTGGGCGGAGCGAAGCACGGAAAAACGCTGGAAGAGCCCATCACTGATGTCGTGGCTTTCGAGAAGACGCGCATCTCTGGCGCGGTGCGGACCGATCTCATCCTGTCGGCAGAGATCATGGCGATCTCCTTGGCCGAAGTCGCGGGTGACGGCCTCGTGGTGCGCGCGGTCATCCTTGCTGCCGTTGGCGTTGTGATCACGGTGCTTGTGTACGGAGCGGTCGGTCTGATCGTGAAGATGGACGATATCGGCCTCCACTATGCGAAACACCGCAGTCCATCGGTTCAGCGCACAGGACGCATGCTGGTTCACGCGATGCCTTATCTGCTGACGGTGCTCTCGACAGTAGGGACGGTGGCGATGTTGTGGGTGGGCGGCGGCATCATCCTGCACGGGCTTGAGGAGTTGGGTGTCGCAGGCCCAGCGCACTTCGCCCATGATGCCCAGCACGCCGCGGCGCACGCGACCGGAGCGTTGGGCGGCGTTATGGGCTGGCTGACGTACGCCGTCGTTTCTGCAATCGTCGGACTGGTGCTCGGCGGAGTAATTGCCTTTGTGGTTCACCTCGTCTCCGCGGCGCGCGGAAAGGGCGCGCATTAGGCTGGGACCCCAGGCACCTGCGGCTGTTTTCGGGAAAGGCACCTTCCGGCCAAACGGTGGGACGGGATAGTGGTCGTTGAGCTAAAGCCTCTTGATGACGCGAACCGTCTCAGGCTGGAACCCTGCTCGCTGATAGAACACAAGTCCGTGATCGTTGCTGGTAAATACATCAAGCGCGAGGCGGCTAAAGCCCATCCCCTTTGCCCACGTTTCCGCCTGCTTTACGAGTGACTTGGCGATGCCACGCCCCTCATGCTCCTGCTTGATTGCCAAAAGTGCAATATAGCCGCACGGCTCGTTCAACACATCATCCGAGCCTTCGCGAACACTGATATAGCCGATTCTGTCACCGGCTTCGTCAACCGCCAAGAATGTCGCGCTTTTTTCGTCGTCTACTTGCCATGCTGTGGCAGTGAAAGCGTCTTGGAATGCCCTGACGTCATCGGGAGTATGAGTGGGAGCTTTGATGACGTCAGTTAATCGTGGATTGAGGCTCTCAATAAACCTGCGGTCTTCGTCATCACGTTCCAACCGAATTGAATACGACACGTCGCTTTTTCCAAGTTGCCACACTTTGACTCTCATGAGATTTCATCTGATTTGGCCTCAGCTAGCTGATAGACCTCGCTTCAAAACAATTTCCGCTGTCTGCCGTTCAGCTCAAGCGTTCACAGTGTAAGGCGCCAGTAATCACGCCATCTTAGCCAGCAACTCCGTCGCGAACGTGGTGAGCGTATCGTCGCGTGCCCCCATGACGACCACCCTGTCGCCGTCCTGCGCGATCGCTGCAATTCGCACTCCGCATGCTTCGCGGGAGGCGATGTGTTCGGCATGGCCCCCGGCGGCGCGGATGCGTTCGACAAGACGCTCGCTGCCTTCGCTGCGGTCGACGGTGCCACCGAAGTAGACCGGATCGCAGACAATCACCACGTCGTCGCCCCCCAGCATGCGTGCAAAGGTTTCCGCCAGTTCCGCGCCCATCTGACGCAAGGGACCGTAGCCGTGGGGTTGGAAGAAGGCGATGACGCGCCCCGGATGCGCTTTGAGAGTCGTCAGGGTGGCGCTGACCTTGTCCGGGTTGTGGCCAAAGTCGTCGATCACGGTCACCCCGCGCGCGCTGGTGCCGATCACGTCGAATCGCCGCGCCAGCCCTGCGAAGCTGCCGAGCGACGCCACTGCGTCGCCCAGCGGCACGCCGAGCGCCGCGCTGCCTGCGAGCGCGGCGAGAGCGTTGTAGAGGTTGTGGCGACCGGGCTGGTTCAGCGTCAGGTGGTGCGCCGTGCCGACGCGGCGGTCGAGGATGCGAGCCTCGATCGCGTCGGCCCATTGCACAACACTGCCGGGCTCGACGCCGATCATGGCTTGCGGGCTGTCGATGCCGAAGCTCAGCAGTTGCGCAGCGCGGGGAGCGAGGCCAGCGCTTTCCGCATCGTCCAGGTTAACTACAGCCGTTTTCGCGGCGCCAAGAAAGTTGCCGAAGAGATCGCGCAGCTCCTCAAGGCTTTTGTGATCGAGGCTGACGTTGCCGAGGACCGCTACTTCGGGCCGGTAGAGGGCAATCGATCCGTCACTCTCGTCCACCTCCGAAACGAACATCTCGCCTTCACCCACGCGCGCACTGGCGAACGGCGCATCGGGTGCCACGAAGTTCTTCATGACCGCGCCATTCATGATTGTCGGGTTCCGGCCGGTATCGGTGAGAATCCAGCCGATCATACTCGTGACAGTGGACTTGCCGCTGGTGCCGCCCACCGCGACGCTGCGGGGGGCTGCGTTGAACAGACACGCCAGTAATTGCGCCCGGCTCATCCTCTCGCAGCCGAGCGCCTTGGCTTGCATGACTTCGGGCACAGTGTCCTCGACCGCGGCTGAGGCGACCAGCACTTGCTCGGATGAAGTCACGCCGCTGCCATCCTGCGGATACAGGGCGATGCCTTTGCTCTCCAGCCAGGCGAACTTGGCGGTACTACGGCCTTGGTCGCGGCTGCGGTCGGATCCGGAGACGCTCGCGCCCAGGCCTCTCAGGATCATGGCGAGCGGCAGCATGCCGGACCCGCCTATGCCGCAGAAGAACCATGGGCGTGTGGTGAGCGATCCAGTGGCGACGGTGCTTGCAGTCATGGTGCCCAGCGGTATGCGTGCTTGCGTCGCAAGACAACCTCGATAGGACAGCAACGATGACCCGCATTGCCGTCTGCGCTCCGTCCACCCCTATCGCTCGCGGGGACGCGGAGCAGGTCGTGGTTCTTGCCGCGGGAGAGTTTCCCGCCGTCGAATTGGTGATTCACCCGCAATGCTTCGCGGTGGAGGGGCACTTCGCCGGAAGCGATGCGCAACGCCTCGACGCGCTTGTCGAGTGTGCGAACGACCCTTCGTTCGACGCTGTCTGGTTCGCACGCGGCGGGTATGGAGCTTGCCGCATCGCCGAGGAGGCATTGCCCCGCTTCGGTCCGGCCGCTCGGACGAAAACATGGTTAGGCTACTCCGACGCGGGGTATCTGCTGGGTGCGTTCTATCGTGAGCGGATAGGCCGCTCCGTTCACGCGCCGATGCTCGGCTGCATTCGGCGCAAGGGCGGCGTGGACGCCGTGCGGCGCGTACTCGGCTACGTGTCCGGTGACCCGTCGGGAGTCGAGCCCACGCTCGATCACCATCCCACCGTGGCTTTCAACCTGACGACGCTGGCGATGCTCTGTGGGACGCCACTGATGCCGGGGCTCGCCGGTCATGTCGTGATGGTCGAGGAAGTGTCAGAGTACCTCTACGCGGTCGACCGTCTGTTTTTTCATCTCACCGCGCATCTGGGCGGCATCGCCGGTTTGCGGCTCGGCAGAGTGAGCGATGTTCCGCAAAACGACCGTCCGTTCGGTGCCACGCCGGAACAGATCGCCCGCTATTGGTGCGATCGGCGTGCCATTCCCTTCCTGGGGTCGGCCGACATAGGCCACGACGCCGCCAACAGAATCGTTCCGTTCGGGGTTGCGGAGCGGGCGCAAGGGCAATAGTCCGCCGCGCCACGTCACCGAATCGTCACAAGAGCTGCCCGAGGGGGCGCGACGGCGCTAGCGCCGTGCAACGGAGTGGTCGCAATGCGCGCATTTGTGTTCCCAGGTCAGGGCAGTCAGAAGATCGGCATGGGCGCCGAATTGGCGGGAGCTAGCATAGTCGCCCGCGAGGTGTTCGAGGAGGTGGATGACGTCCTCGGACAGAGCCTCTCGAAGATCATGCGCGAGGGCCCCGAGGATGAGCTCATGCTCACCGAGAACGCCCAGCCAGCCATCATGGCCAATGCCATCGCCGTCCTGCGCGTGCTGGAGAAGGAAGGCGGTATCTCGGTTGCGGACAAGTGCGATTTCGTCGCCGGCCACTCGCTGGGCGAATACACGGCGCTGTGCGCGGTCGGCGCGTTCAGCCTCGCCGATACGGCACGGCTGCTGAAGCTGCGCGGACGTTCGATGCAGGCTGCCGTGCCGGTAGGGCAGGGTGCCATGGCCGCTCTGTTGGGTGCCGACATAGAAAAGGCGACGGCGCTGGCGCAAGCCGCCACGCAGGGCGAGGTGTGTTCCGTCGCGAACGACAACGATCCGACGCAAGTCGTCCTCTCCGGGCACCGTGCCGCGATCGAACGGGCGATCGCTCTGGTCAAGGAGCACGGCGTCAAGCGTGGCATAGCGCTTCCGGTCTCGGCACCGTTCCACTGCGCCTTGATGCAGCCGGCCGCCAAAGCTATGGCCGAAGCACTGGAGGCTTGCGCGCCCGGCGCATTGCGCTTGCCTCTATTCGCCAACGTGACCGCCACGATGGTAGCCGATCCGCAAGAGGTGAAGCGCCTGCTGGTGGAGCAGGTCACCGGGCGCGTGCGCTGGCGCGAGAGCGCGATCGCCATGCGTGACGCGGGCGTCGAGCACTTCGTGGAGTTTGGCGGCAAGGTAGTCGGGCCCATGATCAAGCGCAGCGCCGGAGATGTCGAAGTCACATCCGTATCTTCGATGGATGAGATCGAGGCGCTGGCGAAGGCGCTCTAAAAGGGCGGTCGCCGCTTGACCGCAGAGCGCCAGCGGCGCGAAGACGTGGTGGCGAGGGTTGCGCGCATCACGGCGCACACCTGAATGATTACGGGAGATTTCTAGGCATGTTCGACCTTCACGGAATGACGGCTCTGGTGACTGGCGCCTCTGGCGGCATCGGCTCTGCGGTGGCTCGTGGCCTGGCTGCTCAGGGCGCGCGGCTTGCGGTCTCGGGATCAAATCAGGCAAAGCTGCGGGCCTTTCGCGACGAATTGGACGAGCATACGCCCCAGCATCTACAAGAGGTCGACCACGTCGCCATCGCCTGTGATCTCTCTGATGCCGAGCAGGTGGAGAAGCTGGTACCGGCGGCGCTGGACTCGCTGGGGAAGATCGACATCCTCGTGAACAACGCAGGCATCACTCGCGACAATCTCGCGATGCGGATGAAGGACGATGAGTGGGACGCGGTGATCCGCGTGAACCTCGAATCCGCGTTCCGCCTCATGCGGGCCGTCACCAAGCCGATGATGAAGGCGCGCTTCGGCCGCATCGTCACCATCACTTCGATCGTCGGCACGACCGGCAATCCCGGCCAGATGAACTACTGCGCCAGCAAGGGCGGTCTGACGGCGATGTCGAAAAGCCTCGCTCAGGAACTGGCCAGTCGCAACGTGACGGTAAACTGCGTCGCGCCCGGCTTCATCCGCACCGCGATGACGGATGTCCTTCCAGATGCCCAAAAGGAAGCGCTCAACGCCAAGATCCCGATGGGTCGCATGGGCGAGGGCGCCGAGATCGCCGCGGCTTGCGTTTTCCTGGCCAGCAAGGAAGCGGCGTACGTTACGGGGCAGACCATCCACGTCAATGGCGGCATGGCGATGATCTGACGGGTGCTGCAGCGGGCGAGAACTTCGGCGAAGCGGCGTTATCCCCAGATACCCGCCGTTTCCGCCAGTTCTGGCTTGCCGCCCCGCGTCCGCGCGCTAGAGAAGATGGTCCGTATTTTAGGCAACGAATTCCCGGCCTTGCCTGGGGGGACATGAGGCGATCATGAAGGCCACAATCGAACGTTCGACGCTGCTGCGTTGCCTGTCTCACGTGCAATCCGTGGTAGAGCGGCGGAACACGATCCCCATTCTGTCCAACGTTTTGATTGAGGCGTCCTCCAGCGGCGCGCTCAAGATCATGGCGACGGACCTCGATCTGCAGGTCGTCGAAACCATCGGCGCTGTCGGCGTCGAATCTTCGGGAGCGATCACCGTTTCCGCTCACCTGCTTTTCGACATCGCCCGCAAGCTGCCGGACGGGAGTCAGGTCAGCCTGGACGCGGCCGACAACCGGATGGTGGTGAAGGCCGGGCGCAGCCGCTTTCAGCTGCCCACTTTGCCGCGTGACGATTTCCCGATGATCGCCGAGGGCGAGCTGCCGACCAGCTTTGAAATTCCGGCGGCGACTCTCGCGCAGTTGATCGATCGCACCCGGTTCGCGATTTCAACAGAGGAAACCCGTTACTACCTCAACGGGATATTCCTGCACGTTGCGGAAGAGCAGCTCAAGGCGGCCGCCACGGACGGGCACCGCCTTGCCCGCTTTACTCTGGCATGTCCGGATGGCGCGCAGGATATGCCTGACGTCATCGTGCCGCGCAAATGCATCGCCGAACTGCGCAAGCTCCTGGAAGAGGCGCTCGACGCCAACGTGCTTGTGGAGTTGTCCGCCAGCAAGATTCGTTTCACGCTCGGCGGTGAGCATGGCGTGGTGCTGACCAGCAAGCTCATCGACGGCACGTTCCCTGATTACACCCGCGTGATTCCGACCGCAAACGACAAGTTGCTCAAGATTGATCCGCGCACCTTCTTCGAAGGCGTAGATCGTGTGGCCACGATCGCGACCGAGAAGACGCGTGCGGTGAAGATGGCGCTCGACAGCGATCGCGTGACTCTTTCCGTCACTTCGCCGGACAACGGAACTGCTGCCGAGGAAGTGCCGGCACAGTACGGCGCTGAAGGGTTTGAGATTGGCTTCAATGCCAATTACCTGAAGGACATTCTGGGGCAGATCGAGGGTGATACAGTGGAGCTGCACTTGGCCGACGCCGGCGCGCCCACGCTTATTCGCCAGGACGAGAAGAGCCCGGCGCTCTACGTTCTGATGCCCATGCGGGTGTGATCTCGAAGAGTGCCAAGCGCACATTTTGACTGGCGCGCCGTCATCGGGTATAATGGAGGATGTCTGGACCAGGGCTGCAGCTCTCGCAGCGGCTTGTCGTTGACGCGATCCTTGTCGTTGACACGATCCTCGAATCATCCTAAGCGCGCCCCTCGCTCGACAGAAACGGCTGCGTCCGGAAGGCGATTGGCATTATAGCCCCGCCTGCTAGGACGCCGCCTTTTCGGTGCCGTTACCTGTCATATGGGCGTCAGAGCGTTGAGATAGGGGGGTTATGGCTCCCCTGTGGAGCAGGAGAATAAAGTGGCTCGTATTGCCGGGGTAAACATCCCCACCAACAAGCGCGTTATCATCGCGCTTACCTACATTCATGGTATCGGTCGTACCAAGGCCGTCGAAATCGCAGACAAGCTGGGCATCGACCACGCTCGTCGTGTGCAGGATCTCTCGGACGCCGAGGTCCTCCAGATTCGCGAAACGATCGACGCCGAACACACTGTCGAAGGTGATCTTCGTCGCGAAACCGCGATGAACATCAAGCGTCTGATGGACCTCGCTTGCTACCGCGGCCTGCGTCATCGCAAGGGCCTTCCGGTCCGTGGTCAGCGCACGCACACCAACGCGCGTACCCGCAAGGGTAAGGCCAAGCCGATCGCCGGCAAGAAGAAGTAAGCCAGCCAAACGGCTTAAAGGTGGCCGCTTCGGCGGCCCCGGCTTTCCCTCAGCGATTTTTCGACAGGATACACAATCATGGCACGCGAACCTCAGCGCATTAAGCGCCGCGAGCGCAAGAATATCACGAGCGGCATTGCGCACGTCAACGCCAGTTTCAACAACACGATGGTGACCATCACCGACGCCCAGGGCAACGCGATCTCTTGGTCGTCCGCGGGTATGATGGGCTTTAAGGGCAGCCGCAAGTCGACGCCTTACGCTGCCCAGGTTGCCGCAGACGATGCCGGCAAGAAGGCTGCCGAGCACGGCGTGCGTACTCTCGAAGTCGAAGTGAAGGGCCCCGGCTCGGGTCGCGAAAGCGCTTTGCGCGCTCTTCAGGCTGTCGGCTTCACCATCACCTCGATCCGCGACGTGACCCCGATCCCGCACAACGGCGTTCGTCCCTCCAAGCGTCGCCGCGTCTAATCGAGTCTCGGCGGGCAGCGAACCGGTCGCTGTCTGCCATGCATCGGCCGCGGCTCCCTGCAGGGGCATCGCGGCCGAAGTCGCACTGAAACACCCCAGGGGAAGTCCATGAGCGTCAACATCAAGAACTGGCAGGAACTCAAGAAGCCCAACAGCCTTGAGGTCAAGCCGGGAGCCGACCCCAAGCTCCGCGCTACTTTTGTCGCAGAACCCCTCGAGCGCGGCTTTGGTCTGACGCTTGGCAACGCACTGCGCCGCGTGCTGCTCTCCTCGCTTCAGGGCGCGGCGATCACCTCGATCAAGATCGAGAACGTCCTGCACGAGTTCTCCAGCCTTGCTGGCGTGCGCGAAGACGTCACCGACATCGTTCTCAACGTCAAGCAGATCGCGCTCAGGATGCAGGGCGAAGGCCCCAAGCGTCTCCAGCTTTCTGCCACCGGACCGGCCGAGGTGAAAGCGGGCGACATCGCTGTGACCGGCGACATCGAGGTGATGAACAAAAACCTCGTGATCTGTCACCTGGACGAAGGCGCTACGCTCAACATGGAGCTTACGGCTGATTCAGGTAAGGGTTACGTTCCCGCCGTGTCGAACCGTCCTGTCGACGCACCGATCGGGCTGATCCCGATTGACTCTCTATACTCGCCCGTTCGCCAGGTCAGCTACAAGGTCGACAATGCGCGCATCGGCCAGGAGCTGGACTACGACAAGCTGAACCTCACCGTCGAGACTGACGGCACGGTCACGCCCGAGGACGCCGTCGCCTACGCCGCGCGCATCCTGCAGGATCAGCTGGCGCTGTTCGTCCACTTCGAAGACGTGGCTCCAGTCGGCCAGTCGCCGATGATCGGCATGGCATCTGGCGGTGCGGCTCCGGAAGAGAGCGATACCAATCAGCTCAACCGATACCTGCTCAAGAAGGTCGATGAGCTTGAGCTGTCGGTGCGTTCGGCCAACTGCCTCAAGAACGACAACATCATCTACATCGGCGATTTGGTTCAAAAGACCGAGGCCGAGATGCTGCGCACGCCGAACTTCGGTCGCAAGTCGCTCAACGAGATCAAGGAAGTTCTGTCTTCGATGGGTCTGCGCCTTGGCATGGACATCCCCGGCTGGCCGCCGGAGAACATCGAGGAAATGGCCAAGAAGCTGGAGCAAGAGTTGCTCGGCTAAGAGTGTTGGGATCGTCGTTGCGGGTAAGTGCCCGCGGCGATGGTCTGCAGTGAAGTACGAGTTCACAGAAGGGTGACGGTGGCGGCCCTAACAGCCACCTGGACCGGGCTACCTCACACGGGCTCCTTACAAACGAAAGTGAAAAGACATGCGTCATAAAATGGGCGGCCGCAAACTGCAGCGTACCTCCAGCCACCGCACCGCTTTGTTGCGCAACATGGCTGCAGCTCTTATCAAGCACGAGCAGATCCAGACCACGCTTCCCAAGGCGAAGGAACTGCGTCCTTACGTCGAGAAGCTGATCACGCTCGCAAAGCGGGGTGGCCTTTCGAACCGTCGTCTCGCCCACGCTCGTCTGATGGACGAAGCGCAAGAGAAGAAGCTGTTCGAGGCACTGGCTGAGCGTTACGCGGACCGTAACGGCGGTTACAGCCGTGTCATCAAGGCTGGCTACCGCGGGTCGGACGCCGCGCCGATGGCGATCATCGAGCTGGTCGACCGTGACGTGGACGCGAAGGGCAAGGACTCTGGCCCGGTGACGAGCGACGAGGAAGAATACGCAGAGGCGTGAGACGGCGCAGGCCGGGCGAACGCCAAGGCCGTGTTGCTAACATCTCTCAGTTGTCAAAGCGGCTCCGGGCGTTAAGCTCCGGGGCCGTTTTCTCGTGGAGAAATGTTCTTGCTTCATCGCTTTTGGCCGGTACGCCCCTGTCTTGTCACCGCAGCCGCCTTGTCGGTCTTTGTCACGTCTCCCATCTTGGCCGAGACCATGAAGACTCCATCATACCCTGACACCCGCCGCGAGAACGCCGTCGAGGAGCATTTCGGCGAGGCTATTGCCGACCCATATCGCTGGCTTGAGAATGATGTCCGCATTGACACGCAAGTTGCTGACTGGGTTGAACGCCAGAATGCGGTCACACGCGCCTATCTGGGCGCGCTCCCGTCACGTGAATGGTTCGCACAGCGCATTCGGACGTTGATCGACTACGAGCGCTTCGGACTGCCTGTTAAAGCGGGCGGGCACTACTTTTACTCGCGCAACTCGGGGCTTCAGAACCAAGCGCAGCTATTCGTTCGCGATGGTTTGCAGGGTGAGCCGCGCTTGCTGCTCGACCCGAACAGCTGGGCGGCCGATGGCGCGACGGCGCTAGACGCATGGGAGCCTTCGGGCAGCGGCCGTCGGTTGCTATTCAGCGTGCAGGACGGCGGAAGCGACTGGCGCGTTCTTCATGTGCTCGACGTCGCCTCGGGCGAGCGTCTGCCAGACGAGGTGAAGTGGGCCAAGTTCACCAATCTCGCCTGGGTGGGCGAGGATGGCTTCTTATACTCGCGCTTTCCAGCACCGGCCGAGGGCACGGCGTTTCAGGGACGCAACTACGACCATGCGGTGTACTACCATCGCATCGGCACGCCTCAGGATGAGGACGAGCTGGTGTTCGCCACGCCGAACGAGCGCGAGATGAACCACGAGGCGCAAGTCACGCCGGACGGACGCTACGCGATCATACGCAGCAGTACCGGTACCGACGCGCGCTACCAGGTGCGGGTGATCGACTTGTCTCAGCGCGACAAGGAGGGCTGGAAGCCGCGCACGCTCGTCCCCGATGCGGCGAACGACTGGAAGCCGGTAGCGAATATCGGGACGAAGCTTTGGTTTGTCACCAACAAGGATGCGCCGCGCTATCGTCTTGTTTCCATCGACCTTTCTGCGCGCGATCCGCAGTTCACGCAGGTAGTCGGCGAGCGCCCCGAATTGCTGGAGCGGGCAACGATTATTGGCGATCACATGATCCTCAACTACTTGCAGGACGCAGCTAGCCACGCCGAAACAGTCAACCTTGACGGTAAGTCGGTGCGCACGCTGGCTCTGGCGGGGCTCGGTACGGCGTCCGGCTTCGACGGCAAGCCCGGGGATCCCGAGACCTTCTACGCTTACTCCAGCTTCAATCAGCCGACGGCGATTTACCGGATGAATATCGCGACGGGAAAATCAGAGCCGTTCGCCACGCCGGCGCTGAAGTTCGACCCCGAAAAGTACTTGGTGGAACAGCGCTTCTATACGTCGAAGGACGGCACCAAGGTTCCCTTGTTCATCGTGCGCAGCAAGGCGGCGGCACAGGCGGGCAGAGCGCAGCCAACGCTGCTCTACGGCTATGGCGGCTTCGACATAGCGCTGACGCCTGGGTATTCTGCAGTGCGCATGGCTTGGCTGGAAGCTGGCGGTGCCTTTGCGATGGCGAACCTGCGCGGCGGTGGAGAGTACGGCAAGGAGTGGCACGACGCTGGTCGTCGAGCCAACAAGCAGAATGTCTTTGATGATTTCATTGCCGCGGGCGAGTATCTCATCGCGCAGGGCATTACGCCCAAGGGCGGACTGTCCATTCAGGGCGGGTCGAATGGAGGGCTCCTCGTCGGCGCAGTGGTCAACCAGCGACCCGACCTGTTCGCGGCTGCCAACGCGCAAGTTGGCGTCATGGACATGCTTCGCTTCGACCGCTTCACCGCGGGCCGCTATTGGGTGGATGACTATGGCTATCCGGAACGGGAGGCGGACTTTCGCATACTGCGGAGTTACTCGCCTTACCATAACATCCGATCTGGTGTGGATTACCCCGCTGTCCTCGTGACTACGGCGGACACCGACGATCGTGTGGTTCCCGGCCACAGCTTCAAGTACACGGCAGCGCTTCAGCATGCCGACGCCGGCCACCAGCCGCATCTGATCCGCGTCGAGACGCGGGCCGGGCATGGTTCTGGCAAGCCAACTGACAAGGTGATCGAAGAGGGTGCGGATATCCTCTCGTTCCTTGCGCACGGATCGGGGTTGCAACCTCCCGAAAACGCCAACGACGGCGCTACAGCGAAACGCTAGAAAGAAGCGGCGGGGGCGGGCTGCGTGTAGCCGGCTCCGCTCCTTCGCCAGTCGGAAGCCGGCTGTCACCCCTAGTTCGCGGACTTGCTTCGCCTGCCAACGGACGAGTTCGGTAAGGTCGGAACGGATGCAATCGGCCTTGTGTGCTGCTGCCTCCCCCCGCCAAGGTTGCTGCGTGAACAGGCAGCAAGCAGGTGCTCCATGCCGGAGGTGAAGTCCCACCGCAGCCAATGGGTGGATATTGCCAAGGCCATCAGCATCCTCCTCGTGGTATTCCATCATAGCAGCTTCAGCTTCACGCCCGCGATGATGACGCTGGACGAAGTTCTGCTGTTCTTCCGGATGCCGTTGTTCTTCTTTGCCTCGGGCCTCTTCCTGAGCAAGATGATGCGCTACGATTTCCCCGCGCTGGTCGGCAGGCGACTGGCGCCTCTGCTTTACCTCTATGTCATCTGGTCGGTCGTGAAGTGGGCGGCCGTCACGGGCCTGCCTTACCTCCGAGGCCAAGAGGTTGATCTCGCCAACGTTCTACACATCTTCTGGGAGCCGCCGGCTACGCTGTGGTTCATCTATGCGCTCGCGCTCTACTCCTTGTTCGCTTGGTTGCTGAGGAAACTGCCGGTCGCATTTGTCGCGGCAGCGGCCTTCGTGGCCAGCGCCTTGGCATTGTCGGTGGGGCCAGTAACCGATGGTCCTTTCGCCTTGCGTATCGCCCGCTTTTTCCTGTGGTTTTGGCTAGGCTACGCGCTTCGTGACCACACCGCGGCTTTGATAAAGCAGCATTTCCGCTGGCCTTTGCTTCTTGTGGTGCCGCTGTGGGGCTGGACCTGCTATCACCTGTCCACTTCCGGTGCTGATCTCCACATCTGGGCTCTGCCGCTGACCGCTAGCGCTTTGCTGGCAGGGCTGGTGCTGGCGGGAGCCCTGGAACGGACCTCTCTGTCCCGGCCTCTGGCTGCTCTGGGCCGAAATACGCTGCCGATCTACGTGGCCCACTTCTTTCCACTGATGCTGCTGTCGGGCCAGTTTGCTTCGCAGTTCCTTGCGCCCTCCTGGTTTGCGGCGTTGTTCTCGATGATCCTTGCCGTGACTTTCTCATATGCTGCGAAACTGATCGCAGACCAGGTTGGGCTGGGCTGGATCTACGAACTGCCGCAAAGTGCTCGCGAAGGGATCGAGCTGCGCATGGGCGGCATGAAGCGGCGCGCAACGAAAATCACGGACGCAGGGGGGCTAGAGAGCAAGTCTTAATCCCGACGGATCCCTGTGGTGGCCTCGGCACGGGCACGGCAGCACTGTCGCAAGCGGCGATGAGGCCGCTCGGTTCACAGATGCGAGCATCGTTGCACTTGCGTTTTCTCTTGGACAGGGCTATCTCACGCACACCCCGACATTGGTAACGCAAGATCGGGCTGGCGCCGGAAGGGGCCGGCGCTGAAACGCGTTGCCGTGTTTTGCTGTTGGAGCGTTGGATTGATCGACATTGCGCGGATTATCGAGGTTGTCGAGCCGGAGGTGCAAGCCCTCGGTTTCGAGCTCGTGCGCGTGAAGGTCTTCGGCAAGAGCGAAGTCGGCGACGACGAGATCGCGCTGCAGATCATGGCTGAGCGCCCAGAGACGGGACAGCTTCTGCTGGATGACTGCGCGGCGCTATCCCATCGCGTTTCCGATCGTATCGATTCGCTGGAAGAGGCGGGCGAAGTGCTGATCGCAGAGGCTTATCGCCTTGAGGTCAGCTCACCCGGTATCGACCGTCCGCTTGTTCGGCCCAAGGACTACGTCAACTGGGCGGGGCACGAAGCGAAGATCAACCTGACCGAGCCGATTGAGGGTAACCGCAAGTCGCTGCAAGGCGATCTTGTCGGCCTCGACGGTGAAACCGTCCTGCTCGTTGACCGCAAGTCCGGACGAGTGACGTTTCCGCTCGATCATGTCCATTCCGCGCGGCTGGTGCTGACCGACCGCCTGATTGCCGCTACTCGCCCGATCGATGTCGAGGGCGCCGACGAAATCCTTGAGGAACAGGAAGACTAATCCCATGGCCAGTGCGATTTCCGCCAACCGCGCCGAGCTGCTCGCGATCGCCAACTCGGTCGCGTCGGAAAAGATGATCGACAAGGCCATCGTCATCGAGGCGATGGAAGAGGCGATCCAGAAGTCTGCCCGTAACCGCTACGGTGCGGAGAACGACATTCGCGCCAAGCTCGATCCGCGCACGGGCGACTTGCGCTTGTGGCGCGTCGTCGAGGTGGTGGAAGAGGTTGAGGACTACTTCAAGCAGGTTGATCTTAACCAGGCTCAGAAGCTGCAGAAGGACGCCAAGGTTGGCGACTTCATCGTGGACCCGCTGCCACCCGTTGATTTGGGCCGCATTGACGCGCAGTCCGCCAAGCAGGTGATCTTCCAGAAGGTCCGCGACGCAGAGCGTGACCGTCAGTACGAAGAATTCAAGGACCGCGTAGGTGAGGTTATCACCGGCGTCATCAAGTCGGTCGAGTTTGGCCACGTGATCGTCAACCTGGGTCGCGCCGAGGGCGTGATCCGCCGCGATCAGCAGATTCCTCGCGAGGCCGCGCGTGTCGGTGAGCGCGTGCGCGCCATCGTCCTGAAGGTTGAGCGCCAGAACCGTGGGCCGCAGATCTTCCTCAGCCGTGCGCATCCCGAGTTCATGAAGAAGCTCTTCGCGCAGGAAGTGCCCGAGATCTACGATGGCATCATCGAGATCAAGGCCGCTGCTCGTGATCCGGGTTCGCGCGCCAAGATCGGCGTGATCAGCCACGACCACTCGATTGATCCAGTCGGCGCGTGCGTCGGCATGAAGGGCAGTCGCGTGCAGGCTGTCGTTCAGGAGCTGCAGGGCGAGAAGATCGACATCATCCCCTGGAGTGAGGACACTGCGACTTTCGTCGTGAACGGGCTTCAGCCCGCGACTGTCAGCCGCGTCGTCATCGACGAAGAGGAAAGCCGGATCGAAGTCGTGGTTCCCGACGACCAGCTTTCGCTGGCGATCGGGCGCCGCGGGCAGAACGTGCGCCTCGCCAGTCAGCTGACGGGCTCGCAGATCGACATCATGACCGAGCAGGAAGCGAGCGAGAAGCGGCAGAAGGAATTCTCCGAGCGCTCCAAGATGTTCGAGGAAGAGCTGGACGTCGACGAAACGCTTTCCCAGCTGCTTGTCGCTGAAGGCTTCAGCGAGATGGAGGAAGTTGCCTACATCGACGTGAGCGAGCTTGCTGCGATCGAGGGCTTTGACGAGGAACTGGCCGAAGAGCTTCAGAGCCGCGCGCACGAAGCGCTTGACCGGCGTGAGGAAGCTTCGCGTCAGCAGCGCCGCGCGCTGGGCGTCGAGGATGCGCTGGCCGAACTGCCGCACCTTACCGAGGCCATGCTGGTTACTCTCGGCAAGGCCGGCATCAAGACGCTCGACGATCTTGCCGACCTCGCGACGGACGAACTGATCGCCAAGAAGCGCACGGAACAACGTCGTCGTGACGGCTCGGTCAATCGCCGCGCCCGTGACGAGGACAAGGGCGGCGTTCTGGGCGAGTATGGCCTGAACGAAGAGCAGGGCAACGAAATCATCATGGCTGCGCGCGCGCACTGGTTCGACGAAGAACCGAGCGAGGCTGCACAGGCCGAGACCGAGGAGGCCGCCGATGCGGGATCCTCGCAATGAGCAACTAAGCTCCGACAGTACTGGCGCTCCGGATAATTCCGGGGGACCGGAGAGGACCTGCATCCTGTCCGGCGAAGTGGCCGCGCGTGATGCGTTGGTCCGGTTGGCGATCTCGCCTCCGGGGCCGGACGGCGTATGTGTGGTGCTTCCTGACGTCCACGCGCGTGCCCCAGGGCGCGGCGCGTGGATCGGTGTTTCACGGACAGACCTTGAAAAAGCGCAAACGAAGGGCAAACTAAAGGGAGCGCTGCTACGCGCGTTTGGTAAGTCTCTGGGCCCCAAATCGCCGAACGGCGCTACGCTTGCCATCCCCGATGATCTTGCGGACCGGGTCGATAATGCGCTGAGCCGCGCGTTCACCGACCGCCTGGGCCTTGAGCTCAAAGCGGGAAGGCTGCTGCTGGGATCGGACCGCATCGCCGAGCAGGCACGCAGCGGATCGGTACACTGGCTAGCGCATGCCGCTGATGCTGCCGAGGACGGATCGCGCAAGCTAGATCAGGCCTGGCGGGTGGGCAGCGAGGCGGAAGGAACGGGTCTGCGCGGGACAGTCTTGCCACTGGACCGGATGGCGCTGTCTGTGGCATTGGGCCGCGACAACGTCGTTCACCTGGCGCTGGCAGACCGCGGGGCGGCCGATAGAGTTGCCGCGCCGCTCCGGCGCCTGCTGCATTTCCGAGGGCAGGCCGCAGTGAACGAGGCCGCGGCTGAAGCAGACAAGGGCCATGGACGGGTGCAAGCCGAATCCACGGCCACGACGACGAATTAAGACCGAAGGGCGAATAGAGACTTATGAGCGAGACCGACAACAAGCCGACCCTGGGCCGCAAGCCGCTTGGCCTCAAGCGGTCGGTCGAGGCCGGCGAGGTCAAGCAGACCTTCAGCCACGGCCGGACCAACAAGGTCGTGGTCGAGGTGAAGCGCCGCAAGCTGATCGGCAAGCCCGGCGAGACCGCCGATGCCAAGCCTGAGCCAGCCGCAGCTGAGCCTCAGCCAGCGCCCGAGCCTGCGCCCCGTCCGGTTGCTCCGCCACCACCACCGCCGCCTGTAAAGCGTGCGGCCGCGCCCTCGAACGAGACGCCGCAAGAGCGTGTCGCCCGCCTGCAGCGCGAGGCGGAGGAAGATCGCCTGCGTGTGGCCGAGGAAGCGCGCCGCCGCGAAGAGGATGAGCGTGCTCGCGCGCTTGAGGACGAGAAGCGCCGCGCCGAAGAGAACCGCCGGGCCGAGGAAGCCGCTGCGGCTGCCGCAGCCGCAGCTTCCGAACCGCAGGTGGAAGCGCCAGCAGCCGCCGAGGAAGCGGTATCAGCCGAACAACCGGACGCTGCTCCGGCAGAGTCGCCGACGGAGCAGCCCACTGCGCCAGCAGCGTCCGCTCCTGAGCCAGAGGCCGAGGCCGAAGTCGTCCCCGCGCCGCGTCGCTTCACGCCCGTCCAGCGTCCCGAGCCGGTGCGTCGGCCCGATCCGACCCCAGCTGCGGCCGCGAACACCGCCAGTGCCGCTGCCGGGCTTTCCAAGAAGCTCGATATCAAGAAGGGCGCCGCACCGGCTCCGGCTGCTGCGCGTCCCGGCGACCGCAACAAGGGTGCGGTGGGTGACCGTCGCCAGTCCGGCAAGCTGACGGTAACTCGCGCGCTGAACGAGGACGAGGGCGCACGCGCTCGCAGCCTCGCCGCGCTTAAGCGGGCTCGTGAGAAGGAGCGCCGCTCTCACTTTGGCGGACGGTCGCAGCCGCGCGAGAAGCAGGTGCGCGATGTCATCGTGCCCGAGGCGATCACTGTGCAGGAACTCGCCAACCGCATGGCCGAGAAGGGCGCTGACCTCGTCAAGTCGCTGTTCAAGATGGGCATGATGGTCACTGTGAACCAGACGATCGACCAGGATACAGCCGAACTGCTGGTGACCGAGTTCGGCCACAACATTCAGCGTGTTTCCGAGAGCGACATCGACATCGATGCTTCGTTCGACGTGGATGCCGAAGAAACGCTCAAGCCGCGTCCGCCTGTGGTCACGATCATGGGTCATGTCGATCACGGCAAGACCAGCCTGCTAGACGCTCTGCGCGGCACAGATGTGGTGCGCGGCGAAGCCGGTGGCATTACGCAGCACATGGGTGCCTACCAGATCAAGACGAAGAACGGTGACCTCGTCACTTTCCTCGATACGCCCGGCCACGCTGCCTTCACGCAAATGCGTATGCGCGGTGCGAACGTGACGGACTTGGTGGTTCTTGTGGTTGCAGCCGACGACGGCATCATGCCGCAGACGATCGAAGCCATCAATCACACGAAGGCTGCCGGTGTGCCGATGATCGTGGCGATCAACAAGATCGACAAGCCCGAGGCCAATCCGCAACGCGTTCGCGAGCGCCTGCTCGAGCACGAGGTCGTGGTCGAGGCGATGTCGGGTGACGTACAGGACGTGGAAGTCTCGGCGAAAACCGGCGCTGGTTTGGACGAATTGATCGAGAAGATCCTGCTGCAGGCCGAGTTCATGGAACTCAAGGCCAATCCGGATCGCGATGCCGAAGCGACCGTGATCGAAGCCAAGCTCGACAAGGGCAAGGGGCCGCTTGCGACCGTGCTGGTGAAGCGCGGGACGCTCAGGGTCGGCGACATCTTTGTCGTGGGGACGCAGAGCGGCCGCGTGCGCGCCATGCTTGACGACAAGGGACGCCAGGTGAAGGAAGCGCCGCCGGCTTTGCCAGTCGAAGTGCTCGGTATCGGCGGCGTGCCGATGGCGGGTGACTTGCTGAGCGTGGTCGAAAGCGAGCAGCGTGCTCGCGAGGTCTCGGGCTATCGCCAGGAGCAGGCGACCGCCAAGCGTACTGCGACCGCACCTGCCAGCCTCGACACGATGTTCTCCGCGCTTCAGGACAAGCAGAACGTCATCGAGTACCCGGTGGTCATCAAGGCCGACGTCCAGGGCTCGGTCGAGGCGATCAATCAGGCGCTCCATGCCTTGTCCAACGACGAGATCAAGGTGCGCGTGCTGAGCTCCGGCGTAGGTGCGATCACCGAGAGCGACGTGACGTTGGCCGCTGCCAGCGGTGCGCCGATCGTTGGCTTCAACGTCCGCCCGAACGCCAAGGCGCGCGAGCAGGTGGAGAAGACCAAGACGCCGATGATGTACTACGACATCATCTATGAGCTGACCGCCGAAGTCGCCAAGCAGATGGCTGGCATCTGGGGACCGGAACGGATCGAAACCGTTGTCGGACGTGCCGAGGTGAAGCAGGTTTTCCCTGCCGGCAAGAAGGACAAGGCGGCCGGTCTGCTGGTGGTCGAAGGCGTTATTCGCAAGGGCATCCACGCGCGTCTCACCCGCAACGACGTCATCGTCTCGGCTACGCTCATCCAGTCGCTGCGTCGCTTCAAGGACGACGTGGACGAAGTGCGCGCCGGCATGGAGTGCGGCGTGGTCCTGGCCGACACGAACGACATCAAGCCGGGTGACCAGCTCGAAGTCTTTGAGGTCAGCCATCGCGACCGTACGGTCGGGTAACTTTCGGCAGCTGCCCTACAAGGTTCCAGGGGCGGCGAGAGCGAGGTATGTCCTCGTTATCGCCGCCTCTTCCTTGACGTGCGCAGCTTTGCCGAACCGTCGAAGGCCCATATGACATGACCCGCTATGTCGCGCTGTTCGGCAGCATCAATGTCGGCGGCAATCGGCTTACGATGGCGGACCTGCGCTATGCGTTCGAGCGCGAGGAGTTCGAGGAGGTCGAGACGGTGGTCGCCAGCGGCAACGTGCTGTTCTCATTCGATGAGCGGCCTACAGATGGACTGGAAGACTTGTTCGCGCACATGATGCGGGACCGTTTCGACATCGAGAGCTTTGTTGCGGTCCGGACGAAAGAGGAAGTGCGTACGGCGATCGCGGATAATCCTTTTGTCCACAGCGGCGCGGACAATCTCATCCATACGCAGTTTCTCGCGTGCCAGCCCACCGCCGCGCAGTTCGAGGCGCTGGTGGCCAACTACCGTGGGCGTGGACCCGAGCGTCTGGCGCTGGGCGAGCGCTCGCTGTTCATCGACTATGTGGACGGCGTGGGTAACACCAGGTTGACCGGCCCGTTCATTGAGAGGCGGCTGGGCTGTCCCGGCACTGCGCGGAACGTGCGTTCGCTGCAGCGCATTCTCGATAAGATGGAGAGCGCATCAGGGTGATGTCAGCGGCAGCAATGAGTTGTTGCAAAATGCTGCGCTACATCCACATGAGGCTCGCCATGGCACGCCAGCAATCCACGCCCGAACAGCACTCCGTCCGCTTGCTTAAGGTGGGTGAGCGAGTGCGCCACGTCTTGTCTGAAATCCTTTCGCGGCAGCAGGTCCACGACGCCACGCTCAGCGCGCATTCCGTCAGCGTTACCGAAGTGCGCATGTCACCCGATCTGCGACTCGCCACGGCTTATGTGAAGCCGCTGCTGGGTTCGGACGAGGAGGAAGTGCTCACCGCGCTGCGGCAGAACACGGCTTACTTCCAGAAGGAGGTGGCGCGCAGCCTCGGCCTGAAATCAGCCGCCAAGATTCGCTTCCGCCTGGACGAGACTTTCGATGAGGCCGATCGCATTGAGCGACTGTTGTCGGATCCGCGCGTGAGGCGAGATCTGGAGGACTAGGCGCCAGACCTCTGTTCGGTCGTCGTGCGGCTCGCCTTGCGGGCGGGAACGGGACCGCCTAGATCCCACACATGCAAGAGACCTTGCTGCAAGCCGCAGCGCTCATCATTCCTCTCATCGTCGCGATCGTGTTTCACGAGGTCGCGCATGGCTGGGTCGCTCGCGCGCTGGGTGACCCCACTGCGCACCGCCAGCGGCGGCTGAGCCTCAACCCGCTGCGCCACGTCGACCCTGTCGGCACGATCGTGGTTCCCGGTATGTTGGCGCTCGCCAGCGCGCCGGTGTTTGGCTGGGCCAAACCGGTTCCGGTGGTCAAGCAGCGGCTCAACAATCCGCGCTACGGGATGATGGCCGTGGCAGCGGCGGGCCCATTCACCAATTTCGTACTGGCGGCAGTCGGTGCCATAGCGCTGGGGCTGCTCGCCAGAAGCGGTAGCGGTGGTGCGGTGCTTGGATTCCTGGCGCTGAATCTTCAGAATTTCATTCTGATCAACATCTTCCTCGCGCTATTCAATCTCCTGCCGATACCGCCCTTCGACGGGTCGCACATCGTCGAGGGACTGCTTCCGCCTCGCGCCGCACGGACTTACGAGAAGCTGCGGCCTCTCGGCTTCCCGCTGCTGTTCCTGCTACTGCTCGTGATACCCTACCTCTGGCCACAGTTCGGGATAGTCCAGCGGTTCGTCGTGCCCCCCGTGCTCTGGGCAGCTGACCACTACGACGCGCTCGTCCGCTCGATCGCCGGCGTCTGAAAGGAGCTACCATGGCTTCGGGCTGGATCATCCTCGACAAGCCGACCGGGTTGGGATCGACCCAGGCAGTGGCCGCGGTAAAACGCAATCTGCGCGAGGCTGGCTTTGGTAAAGGCGTGAAAGTCGGCCACGGCGGCACGCTCGACCCGCTGGCTTCCGGCGTGTTGCCGATCGCTCTAGGCGAGGGGACAAAGCTGACAGGGCGGCTGCTGGACGCGAGCAAAATCTACACCTTCACTGTCCGTTTCGGCGAGGAGACCGATACACTGGATCTGGAAGGCGCGGTTATCGCCACGAGCGAAGCGCGTCCGATGATATCGGAGGTGGAGGCAGTGCTCCCGCGCTTCACGGGCCCGATCGCGCAAGTGCCTCCAGCTTATTCGGCACTGAAAGTCGACGGCGAGCGGGCTTATGACCTCGCGCGGGCGGGTGAAGCGGTGGAGCTTGCGTCTCGATCGGTGACCATCCATCAACTCAGCATTTCGGCCTTCGACCCGGATGCGGAGCCTGATGTGCCACTGGAATCGCTCACCCTCCTGGCAAATGTCTCCAAGGGCACCTATATTCGGAGCCTGGCCCGAGACATTGCGCATGCGCTCGGCACGTGCGGGACAGTGACCATGCTGCGCCGCACCAAGGCCGGTCCGTTCGATCTGACGCAGGCGATTTCGCTGGACAAATTGAACGAAATCGGCAAGGGCGCACCACTTGAACAGGTACTCTTGCCGCTGGAGGCAGGGCTGGACGACATCCCGGCCCTTGACCTCGATCCGGAGCAGGCAAGGGCGGTCCGACAAGGCCGCGTTCTCACCGGGCTGCCCTGTGACGATGGGCTCCACTGGGCGAGGCTTGGGAACACTCCCGTCGCGTTGATGGATCTCTCGGGCGGCGACGCCCGCGTCGTTCGGGGTTTCAACTTATCCGATGTCGCGGAGTGAATGATATGTCGGTGACTGCCGAAAAGAAGCAGGAAATCATCTCGGACAACGCTCGCCAGTCGGGCGATACCGGTTCGCCGGAAGTGCAGGTCGCGATCCTCACTGAGCGGATCAACAACCTGACCGGGCACTTCAAGTCGCACCACAAGGACAATCACTCGCGTCGCGGCTTGCTGGCCATGGTCAACAAGCGCCGCTCGCTGCTCGACTATCTGAAGAAAAAGGATGTCGCGCGGTACAATGCGCTGATCCAGAAGCTGGGTCTTCGCAAGTAACAAGTTTCACGGCGGCTCCGGGAAACCGGGGCCGCTGCTCTATTGGGCTTCTGAAAAGCAGGAGCGCAGGGCCAAGGCTGCAATTCGGCGGCTGGGCCAGGGAGCCACGAGAGGCTCCGCACCGGACCGGGACGGTATCCCCGGCAGTAAACCCCGCCAGCAATAGGGCTCGCGGGCTGAGGAAAAACTGAATGTTCGACGTAAAGACTGTATCCATGGAGTGGGGCGGAAAGACCCTCACGCTGGAAACCGGCCGCATTGCTCGTCAGGCTGACGGCGCCGTGTTGGCCACCCTGGGCGATACCGTGGTGCTATGCGCCGTGACGGCCGCCAAGTCGGTGAAGGAAGGGCAGGACTTCTTCCCGCTGACTGTTCACTACCAGGAGAAGTTCTCCTCCGCCGGCCGTATCCCGGGCGGTTTCTTCAAGCGTGAGCGCGGTGCGACTGAGAAGGAGACGCTGACCAGCCGTCTCATCGATCGCCCGGTGCGTCCGCTGTTCCCGGAAGGTTTCTACAACGAGATCAACGTCATCGCTCAGGTCATGAGCTACGACGGTGAGAACGAGCCCGACATCGTCGCGATGATTGCCGCCTCGGCTGCGCTCACCATCTCGGGCGTGCCCTTCATGGGCCCGATCGGCGCTGCACGCGTCGGCTTCGTCGATGGCGAGTACACGCTGAACCCGAAGCAGGACGCCGCGCTGACCGACGGTCGCCTCGACCTCGTCGTAGCCGCCACTGGCGACGCCGTGATGATGGTGGAATCGGAAGCCAAGGAGCTGACCGAGGACGAGATGCTCGGCGCTGTCATGTTCGCCCATGACGAGATCAAGAAGGTCGTCGACCTGATCATCGATCTGGCTGAAAAGGCCGCCAAGGATCCTTGGGACGTCGACCTGTCGGACAACACCGCCGACATCAAGAAGAAGCTCAAGGACACCGTCGGCAAGGATGTTGCCGCTGCTTACAAACTGACTGACAAGTCGGCCCGTTCGAACGCGCTCAACGAAGCGCGCGCGAAGGCCAAGGCTGCGTTCGCGGATGAGACTCCGCAGACGCAGATGGTCGCGATGAAGACAATGAAGAAGGTCGAGGCGGACATCGTTCGCGGCGCCATCCTCAAGGACGGTTCGCGCATCGACGGCCGCAAGCTCGACCAGATCCGCCCCATCGAAGCGATGGTCGGCTTCCTGCCGCGCACCCACGGTTCGGCGCTGTTCACCCGCGGTGAAACCCAGGCGATCTGCACCACAACGCTGGGGACCAAGGAAGCTGAGCAGATGATCGACGGCCTGGAAGGGCTCTCGTACTCGTCGTTCATGCTGCACTACAACTTCCCGCCTTACTCGGTTGGCGAAGTGGGACGTTTCGGTGCGCCGGGCCGTCGCGAAGTCGGTCACGGCAAGCTGGCATGGCGCGCGCTGCACCCGGTGCTGCCCGCCAAGGCGGACTTCCCGTACACCATCCGCGTTCTGTCCGACATCACCGAGTCCAACGGCTCATCCTCGATGGCGACTGTCTGCGGCGGCTGCTTGTCGATGATGGACGCAGGCGTTCCGATCGAGCGTCCGGTGGCCGGCATCGCCATGGGTCTCATCCTGGAAGGCAAGGACTTCGCTGTTCTGTCTGACATCCTGGGCGACGAGGATCACCTCGGCGACATGGACTTCAAGGTGGCCGGCACCGAAGCGGGCATCACCACGATGCAGATGGACATCAAGATCGCCGGCATCACCAAGGAGATCATGGGCCAGGCGCTCGAGCAGGCGAAGGCCGGCCGTACCCACATCCTGGGTGAGATGACCAAGGCTCTGGGTTCGGCTCGCACCGAGCTTTCGGCTCATGCTCCGCGCATCGAGACAATCCAGATCGATAAGTCGAAGATCCGTGATGTCATCGGCACGGGCGGCAAGGTCATCCGCGAGATCGTGGCTGAGACCGGCGCCAAGGTCGACATCGACGATGAGGGCACGATCAAGATCTCGTCCTCGGACATCGCGCAGATCGAAGCGGCCAAGAAGTGGATTCTCGGCATCGTCGAGGAAGCGGAAGTCGGCAAGATCTACGACGGCAAGGTCGTCAACATCGTCGACTTCGGCGCTTTCGTGAACTTTATGGGCGGCAAGGACGGTCTCGTCCACGTGTCCGAGATGAAGAACGAGCGTGTCGAGAAGCCGACCGACGTCGTCAAGGAAGGCCAAGAGGTCAAGGTCAAGGTCCTCGAGATCGACAACCGTGGCAAGGTCCGCCTGTCGATGCGCGTCGTCGATCAGGAAACCGGCGAAGAGCTGGAGGACACTCGTCCTGCCCGCGAGCCGCGTGAACCCCGCAGCGGCGGCGGCGATCGTGGTGGTGACCGCGGCGGAGATCGTGGAGGCGACCGTCGTCGTCCGCGCGGTGACCGCGGTGGTGATCGCGGCGGCAACCGGGATCGTGGTCCGCGCCGTGACGGCGGCAACGGGGGCGGCGGAAACGGCGGTGGCGGTGATCCCGATCACATGCCGGCCTTCCTCAAGGAAGATTGATCCTCTGAGATCCTGAAAACGAAAAGGCCGCGTCGGGCATCCGACGTGGCATTTTTCTTGGCGGAGGGTACTCTGCAGTGCTGCAAAGCAGGGGCTTTCCGGAAAGCCCCTGCTTTCCGGAGAGCTAAGGCCTGTGCGCCACCCTCTCAGCCCCTCATGGCGAGACGCGGGCCGGCCTTTTCTTTATGTCCGGCGCGGCGATCTGCCTGTACGATACAGTTCTTGCCGCCCTTCTTAGCGGTATAAAGTGCTGAGTCCGCCATGGGAACGACGTCCGCCGCGCCGGTTGATGTCTCCGGTACAGCCGCCACACCGAAGGAGGCGCTCACGGGGACGCCGTGAACGTCCGACAGGCCCTCGACCCGCATCCGCAGCATTTCTGCTTTGAGCGCCGCGTCCTCCAGGCCGCAGCTAGGCAGAATCACAATGAGTTCCTCGCCGCCATAGCGTGCCACCACGTCCGAGGGCCGGAGCGAGGAAACGAGTTGCCCCGCCACATCACGCAGCACCGCGTCGCCCTTGGCGTGGCCATGCTCGTCGTTCAGCCGCTTGAAGTTATCGAGGTCGATCATCAGGACGGAGGTGGCATCGCCAGACCGCTCCGCGAGACTGACATAGCGTTCGAGCGCATCCTCCATATAGCGGCGGTTGTAGAGACCCGTGAGGGGATCACGCAGCGACTGTGTGCGGAGTTTCTCGCGCAGGGCAATGTTCGACAGCGCGAGTGACATGGAGTCGGCCAGCGCCCGACATACACGGCGCACCTTGTGTAGCTTTGCGAAGGCATCTTCATCGTCCGACGCGAGCACCAGGAGGCCGAATACCTGGCCACGCGCCATCATCGGCACTTCCACAGTCGCCGCGGTGCCGATTTGATGCAGGCAGCACAAAGTATCGGTATGGCTGTCGTTGATGTGTGGTTTGCCACGCTTGAGGGCCCAGCACGTGCTCGGAAGCAGGGAGTGGCCGGGTTGAAAGCCCTCGCATTCGTTCCATGCCTTCGCGAGGTCGAGACGGTCGCGCGAATTGTTGAAGACGTACAGTGCTCCGCCGAACTCCGGCAGCAGGCGCCGCGTGGTAGCCATGAGGATTGCACCAGCGTCTTCATGGTCCTCGGCGGCTTGCAGCATGTCGGTCATCGCGAAGAGTTCTTCGACTTGCTGCTTCGTCTCCTGCGCCGCACGCAGGTGCCTGATCTGGAGCCCGACTTCAGCAAGTGCGCTGCGGCTGAATACCAGCGTCATGGCGAACATGCCTAGTATGGTCAGCAGCGCGATCCCAGCGCCTGCTTTGGCGAGATAACCGGAGCCGAGAAGGGCAAAGCTGCAGGAAACGATGCAGACGAGGTGCAGCAGCGTTATCAGGAGACGGCGCGAGGCCATCGCCTGCATTTCCGTGGTGAGTTCGTCTTGCGCCTGCACTCGCTCCACCTCGACAACTTGTGCGCAAGCTGGAGCAAAGAAGCTAACGAATGTTGAATGGCACTTTATTTGGTCCTGCGTACAAGAAGCGAAGCTACAATAACCTAAATATCTGGCGACACGCGCCGCCAATATTCGTTAGCTTCCTGCCGGACTTGCTACGACCACGCGGTTCCGGCCCGTTCTTTTCGCCTGATACAGGGCGTCGTCAGCAGCACGGAGTGCTTCGCGCACCCCGGTATAGGCGTGAACCTCGGCTATACCGGCTGAAAACGTGATCTGCCCAAACGGGACTTCTGTTGTGCGATTGACCATGTGTCGGCTGGCCAGATCTGCGCGAACCTCATCAATGAGCGCGCGGGTCTCATTCGCATTGCGTCCGCGCAGTACTACGCCAAATTCCTCCCCGCCGTGGCGTGCAACGTGGCATGTGTCATTGCAGATACTGGCGAGTGTTTCGCCGACATGGCGCAGGACGCGGTCACCAGCTTCATGCCCGTGAGCGTCGTTTACGTTCTTGAAATGATCGATGTCACAAAAAGCCACACAAATCGGCTCACCGTTCTGCGCCGCTAGGCCGACTTCTCTTTCGTATATCCGTTCGAATGCGCGGCGGTTCGGAAGGCTGGTGAGAAAATCGATTTCGGCCTCACGACGTGCATCGGCGAGGCGTTTCTCAAGCTTGTTTACTTCTTGTTCGGAACGGTTGAGTTCGCTTTCCAGCACACGAGAATGCGTAAGCACCTCGCGCACCACACGGGTGATTTCCTCCCCGACTTCCGTTTCGTTGCAATCGGAAAGGTCCTCGGCATGCTGCTCCAGCGCCGTGCTGTACTGCGTTGTCGCGGTGCGAGCATCACTTGCGGTGCGCGCGAACGCGCCCATCGTGGTTCCCAACTCCGCTACGAGTTCCTGAAGGCCTTGCTCGCCTTCGTCTCTAGGGGAATGGAGTGCGATATCCTCAAGCCACTCTACCGTGATGGGTTCGCCTGCCGCAACGCGCTCCTCCACCCGCACGGAAAGCTGCTCATCCGTCCCCGTGATGAGATCGAACGCGATCCTCAAAGTCGAGGCGTTCACTTCAAGGTCATGCGTCAGGATAAAGTTCGAGATGTCAGCGAGAAGCTCGCGGCGGATCTGATGATCTTCGCCGTCACGCGCTTGCGTGCCGCCGCGGGCACGCGCCTCATCGCGCCGTCCGGGTGCAAAGCCCAGTCGACTGAAGAGGCCCTTGGCCCGACTGACTCGATCAGCAGGTGTCATGCAGCAAAAAACAGCAAGTTCTCGATGAAGATGATCCCTTCCTAAAAGCCGTGCAGCCAATCGCAAGGTCAAACGTTGACGATCGACCGGGTATCAACGGTTCCACGTGGGAGATGTGCCATCGTGCGCTTGAATGGGTTACTGCTTCCTTTGTCCTTTCTGCTGCTGCCAGCCTGTCAGATGGATTCGAGCAGTGAAGAAAACGGCTCGGAGGAGCAGCAGGCGGCATCTTCGCAAGCGTCCATCAATGGTGCCGACGCGATGGCCTCACGCGACCCTCAGCCGGGCGAGCAGGCGCAGACCTCCGACACTGAACAGCGGCCCGTCATGCAGATCCAGGTCGTGCTCGATAGACTGGGCTTCTCGCCCGGCGTCATAAATGGCGAAGCCAACGAAGCAACCCGCAATGCTCTAAGGGCATTTCAGGAGGCCAACAGCCTTCCAGTCACCGGCACGGCTGATCAGGCTACACGAGGCAAGCTGGCGCAGTGGTCCAACATCGCGGCAACGCGGACCGTCACCATACCCGCTGAATTCGCAGCCGGGCCGTTCCAGCACTTGCCGGAGAACGCCTCGGCCAAAGCTGAGATGGAGCGTCTGGGCTACGCCAGCCTGGAGGAGAAACTGGCCGAACGGTTCCACACGACACCCGAGACCCTGCGGAAGCTCAACTCCGGCAATGGGGCCGCCGCGACCGGGGGGCAGGGCGCAGCCTCGCAGCAAGCGGCGCCGACGGGAACTGCTTCGCCGAGCCAAACTGCGACAATGTTCCGCGCGGGGCAGCAGATCCGGGTGCCCAACACGGGCGGAGATGCGATCGATCCGTCCGCTGTCGACGACCAGGATTGGCTGACGACTTTGCGCAATTTAGGCGTGGGTACACAGCAGCCAAAGGTGGAGCGGATCGTCGTCAGCAAGTCCAAGGGCACGCTCAAGGCTTACGACGGCAGCGGCAAGCTGGTCGCCAGCTACACCGCGACAATGGGATCCGAGCGGGATCCTTTGCCGCTGGGGCAGTGGAAGATCAATGGAGTCGCCCGAAATCCAACGTTCCAATATGATCCGGAACTGTTCTGGGATGTTCCGGACAGCAATCCCAAGGAGACGCTTCCGCCCGGCCCTAACAATCCGGTGGGCGTGGTCTGGATGGATCTGTCGAAGGAGCATTACGGCATCCACGGCACGCCTGAGCCACAGACCATCGGTGAAGCCCAAAGTCATGGCTGCGTGCGGCTGACGAACTGGGATGCGGCGCGGCTGGCCCAGATGGTGCGACCAGGAACCTCAGCCATTTTCGAGGCGTGACTAAGCTGAAGTGCCCCGGCTCGCCTGCACCCCGCATCTTAGCGTGGCGCAGGCGCTTGGGCTGTCGAGGAGGCAGCGGCTGCGGGCGCGACGGGTGCCGGCGAGTTGGGGGCGGAGAGCGCGCCTGAAGGTGTCGCCTCCAGTCGCGTCTCCAGGGCTGGAACCCGTCGAACGCTCACGATCTTGACCGTGGGGTCGAGCATTTGCCCCTTCATGACGCCTTCGCCTTTGGTGGAAGAACGCGGCATTGCCCAGATTCGATCTACTACATCCATTCCAGAGACGACTTTGCCGAAGGCCGCAAAGCCGGCTCTGGCGTCCGGGTCCGTGGCGTCCGGCTGGGCGTCAAGGCCTGGCTGGTCGGAGACGAGGATCGAGAAATCGCCGGTCGCCGTTCCCGGTGCGAAGCGCGCCATCGAGATCGTGCCACGCTTGTGCAGGATTCCGGTCTGCCTGGTCGGCTCATGCGCCACGGCTTGCAAGACGCGCTTCGGGTCGTTGCCGGTACCCCCCTGGATCAATCCGTTGGGCGGGTCACCCCATTCCAGGTGCATGGCGCGGTAGAAGCTGGTGCCGTCGAGGCGCTTCTGATCGACGTACTTGAGGAAGTTGGCGGTGGTGAGCGGCGCTCTCTCGGCATCGAGGTCGAGTGTGATCGTGCCGGCGCTCGTTGTGATCGCGACATGGTCGCTTTCGGCCACTGCGGGCGGCGCTGCAAAGGCCGGCGCGACACCACCAGAAGGAGCGAAGGTGAGGGCGAGCAAGAGGGCGAATCGCTTTGGCATGTCCTTGATCATGCCTTTGGCGCCTTCGGCTGCAACCCTCCGCGGCCAAACCGCTTGTTGTGCGCTGCGCGTAGCGGTCATTCCCGGCCGTGCTCTGTTGCTACTGGCTCGCGAGCCAAGGCTGGCGCCGACCTGAGAGGACCGACACCAGCTTAAGCGGTTAGCGGACGCGAGGGCCGCCGAACGGCATCGGCGGGGGAGGACGGCGCGCACCACGCGGCAGCTGTGCCTGATAGGCCCGACCGCAATGCTCTACGCAGTAGGGGAAGCCGGGGTTCACCTTCTCTCCGCAGAAGTGAAAATCGGGCTCGCCGGGATGGCCCATCGGCCAGCGGCAGATGCGATCGTTGAGGTCGAGCAGGCTTGTCTTGTCTGCGATCTCCGGGCTGGGCTTGGCCGGCACGAGGCGACGGGGCGGCGCAGGAGGGATCGGCTGCTGCTGATCACCCGGACCTTGGCGGAGGAAACCACCTGGCCCCACCGATACGATCCGCGGCTGCGGATTGGCCGGCTTCTCGGCAGTCGGCTCGACGGGAGCGCTGGGCGGAGGCGGCGTAGGAGCGGGAGTCGGTGCAGCGGCGCGTTCCGGCATCGCCGGTGCGGCCTCGGCCTTGGGAGTTTCTTCAATCGTGCCCCCATCGGCAGCCTCGTCGGGCTTTGCCTTACGGGGGGGCGCCGCCGGCCGCGCAGGCTTTTCGTTCGCCTTGACCGGGGAGGGGCGCGCTTTGAGGCCGAGCCTGTGGGCTTTGCCGATGACGGCATTGCGGCTGACGCCGCCCAGCTCTTCGGCGATCTGGCTGGCAGTCGCACCGCCTTCCCACATCTTCCTCAGCTTCTCGATTCGCTCGTCGGTCCAGCTCATCTGCAATCCAATCGTCGTGGCCCCAATGGCCATCCTTAAACTTTACGCCTGCGCCCGGCGGGCCTTGCTTGCGGAGCGGCCAGCCGATAACCCCGGCATCATGGTCGATCAACCCTCTTCGGCGGACATCATAACGCCCGCCGACATCCCGCAACCCCGCAGCTTTCCGGCAATGGGTCAGCCCGTAATCAACCAGGTCAACTGGGTAGGCCTTAAGACCCTGTATATGAAGGAGGTCAGGCGCTTCTTCAAGGTCCAGACGCAGACGATCTGGGCGCCTGCAATCACCACGCTGCTGTTCCTCGTGATTTTCAGCATCGCGCTGGGTCGCGGCGGGCGTGAAGTGCTGGGCGTCAACTTTGCCACGTTCGTTGCACCGGGGCTCATCGTGATGGGGATGATGCAGAACGCGTTCGCGAACGCCAGCTTCTCGTTCCTATCCGGCAAGATCCAGGGAACCATCATCGACTTCCTCATGCCGCCGCTTTCCGAATTGGAGCTTCTGCTCGCAATGACGGCTGCTGCGGTCACCCGGGGAATTCTGGTCGGCTTTGCCTTGGCTTTGGCTATGATGCTGTGGCCCAGTGTGAACCTGTCCGTTGCGCACCCGTGGGCGGTTGTTTGGTTCGGCCTAATGGGAACCTACTTCCTGGCGCTACTCGGCTTCCTTTCGTCCATCTGGGCGGAAAAGTTCGATCACAATGCGGCGATTACCAATTTCGTCATTGCCCCGCTCTCGCTTCTCTCGGGCACGTTTTACGTGATCGACAATCTTTCGCCGATCTTTCAGGCGATCAGTCGGTTCAACCCGTTCTTCTATGTGATTTCGGGCTTCCGCTTCGGCTTCCTGGGAGCAAGTGACATCGGCGACACCAACATGGCCGTGATGCACTCGGCCATAGGTCTTGGAGTGCTCAACGCGGTTTTGAGCATCGTCACTTACCTGGTGCTTCGTTCGGGATGGAAGCTGAAGAGCTGAAGCCGGGATCCTCGGAAAGCGCGTGGCTGATCCCGTGAGGGCAAAACCACGAGCTAATTGAGGTGGCCACTAGCCACCTCAGGTGCCGCTGCTCAGTGAGTCATCCCGCGGCGCATTCGATAATGCCCCTCAGTGTAGTCCTCGAAGATTTGCGGTATAGAAGGGTGGTCCACAGGGCCACACTCGCTGTCGTCCATCAGATTTTGCTGGCTAACGTAAGCGACGTAGCTCGCATCGTCGCTTTCGGCCAGCAGGTGGTAGAACGGCTGCTCGCGCTGAGGCCGCACTTCCGCTGGGATCGACTCGTACCACTCCTCGCTGTTGGCGAAAACCGGATCGATGTCAAAAATGACGCCGCGAAAGTCGTGATGCCGATGGCGGACGATGTCGCCGATGGCAAAACGAGCCCGCGCCGTCCGTGGCGCTTCGATCAGGCGACCCGCCTGGGGCGAAAAGAAGGAGGCTCGGTTCATGGGTTGGATATAGGTCTCATGCACTTGAGTAACAACCGAGTGGCGCGAACGATCCCCCGAAATTGCGCTTTAGGGCTTGGCAAGCCAACGGGACTTCGCTAACCGCCCGCTTCGCTCGACCGGTGGGACTATCCCGCCACAGCATGACCTCGCGGAGAGGTGGCAGAGTGGTCGAATGCGCCGCACTCGAAATGCGGTGTACGGGCAACCGTACCGTGGGTTCGAATCCCACCCTCTCCGCCACTTCGGTATAAAGCCGGGAACGCCGATTCCCGCCGATTTCCCTCCTTTTGATGCCACCAGCGTCCGTAACAGGGTGCTTTTCGTTCCCATGATGCGGATCGCGTCGTCGGCGACCTCGACGCGCTGGGCAAAGGCCCGGACGTGATCCCGCCGATAGCCGCCCTTTCCGAGCCGGAGCCTGCTGCGCGCCTCGGTCGCGAGTTCGCGCACGGCTGCCCCTGTGAGGCCCTGATGCGCCGAACTTTTCAGCATCGCCTCAATCCGCGTGGCATCGTTGCGCGCCTGATTCCGAAGCGCGGTGAGCCCCGCGATCCGCTCGCCAAGGGCGGATTCGGCCGGGTCGAGCGAACCCGCCTCAATAGCGTCGTAGAGCCGCTTGAGGCGCATATCGGCCTCGGCCGCGCGCTGGTTCAACTCGGCGATATGCTGGCTGCGACGCTCGACGCTCTCCTGCCGGCGGTCGAGCAGCGAGGCGAGCACGTCTTCGATCCGCTCGGGGTCGAGCAGCCTTTCCTCGATATGGTTGACCACCATTTGGTCGAGTTTGTCCATGGGGATCGCGCGGCCCTTGCAGCCGGTGTCGCCCTGCCGCGCCCGGATCGAGCAGGCATAATAGCGGTAGCGGCCGTTTTTGCCGGTGCGCAGCGTCATGGCCCCGCCGCAGTTTCCACAATGGCAGATGCCCGTCAGCAGGTTCGGGCCGCTGACCACGCGCGGCGGCGTCACCTTCGGATTGTTGGCCTTCAAACGCTTCTGGACGGCTTCGAAGGTCTCAATGTCGATCAGCGGCGGAACCGCGACGATGACGATCTCGTCATCGGGTTTCAGCTCCTTGGCCTTGGACCGCTTGTTGAACTGATGCTCGCCGATATAGGTGCGGCGGGTCAGGATGCGGTGAAGCTGGCCGATGCCCCAACGCCCGCCGTTGCGGGTGAACATGCGATTTTTGCTCAGATGGTTGACGATGGCCTTCACGCCCAAGGGGCCGGACGTGCCATCGCCCTCCAGCGCAAGCCGATAGATCAGCCGCACCGTGTCGGCGTGCAGCGGGTCGATCTCCAGCTTCTTCTTCATCTTCGCGCCGCGCTGCTCAGCATCGACCACGCGATAGCCGATAGGCGGGAGCGAGCCGTTCCAGAAGCCTTGCCGCGCATTCTCCTTCAAGGCGCGCAGGACGTGTTTGGCGTTCTCCTTGGACTGATACTCGTCGAACAGCGCCATGATCTGCCGCATCATGACGTGCATGGGATCGTCGCCCATCTCCTGCGTAATGGAGACGAGGCGAACGCCGTTCTTGGCGAGCCTCCTGACGTTGAACTCCAACTCGAAATGATCGCGGAAGAAGCGCGAGAAGCTGTGAACCACCACCACGTCAAACGGCGCGGGCTTGGACGTGCCCGCTTCGATCATCCGTTGAAACTCCGGGCGGCGGTCGTTGGTGGCGGAGGCTCCGGCCTCCACGAAGGTCTCGACAAGCTGGTAGCCGCGCGAAGCGCAATAAGCCTCGCCCTGTTTGCGCTGGTCGGGGATCGACACGTCATGCTCTGCCTGCCGCGCCGTGGAGACGCGGAGGTAGAGCGCGGCGCGCAACGCTACATTGGGGGTTTGTGCGTTCATTTGCGGCCTCCTTTCGCTTCGTGGCGTTCGAGCAAGGGCAACTCCAGCTCCACACGGTCATGCAGCACCCTGGGAACGACCTTCTGGCCTTCGCCGGGGTCCATCCTGATGAGGCCGTAGCTCACCATCTTCTTGAGGGTTCGGGACAGGTTGGACTTGGCGCGTCCCGTGATCCGCGACAGTTCCTCCAGCGAGCCAGGGGCCTGCTCGTCGATGACGCGCAGCAATTCGCGGTTCCCACTGGAGAGGATTTGCGCGAAGGACTCGGTTGACGTGAACCAGACCTTGGGATCGCCGGCAGCGGGCTTTTCCTCGCCCTTTGCGATCCGCATGGTGCGGGCCTTCATTGCTTCGTAGTCGGCGATCCCGACTTTCAGGGTGGTCATGTTACGCCTCGCTCCTTCAACACCGCGTCCACCGCCTGCCAGAAGTCGGCCAGCAGCGTGGCCGCGTCCTCGTAGGCGTAAGGCTTCACGGTCTTGAGGCGGTGGTGATGGTCCATCGGCTCGCCGCGTCTGCCTCGGCCGACCGGATGGGCGTTGTCGAAGCCGACCAGCCGTTCGCCCGAAGGCCCATGAAGCGTGAGCGAGTAATCGAGACCGTGCGGCTTTTCCGGCGATGCCGGAACGCGGGTGACTATAAACTTCACCCAATGGCCGCCTTCGGGATCGACGACGAGCACCTGACCGTCGAGGTCCAGTAGCGTGTCGAGGCTCGGGTCACGATCCTCGCTCATGGCTTACTGTTATCATCTAAAGATAACGATTGAAAGCCCTCATTCTCGAGCTCGATGGGGCCGAACAGCCGGTCGAGCACGTCGCCGAAATACCGCTCGAAGATTTCTAGCTCGGCCTCGGTGATCGGCACCTTCTCCGGCCAATCGTCGAAGACAGGCAGCGTCTCCACATCGAGGATGCGAAGCGGCGACCTGCGGCGTTCCCGACCGTCCGGCGTGGGTTCGTCTGCATAGTCGAAAAGATCGTCGGGCAGCGTTTCCGGGATCGGCTGTCGCGGTCGCCCTTTGCGGGCGCGGCGGCGCTCTGCGCACATGGAATCCTCCGTGGTTCGGTGGTGGATTCCGGGGCGCTGTAGGCCCCGGAATTAAGCGAACCATGGAGGGCTGTCGGCGGCCTGTAGCGTGCCGCATTTGCGTCTATGCGCTGGCGGCACCCCTCACGTTGACGTTTGCTGGGAAACGGTCGTCACCTACTAGGTTTCGCAACGCCAGCAATTCGGGGGAAGCTGACATTGGCGCTACCTGTTCAGACGGTTAGATTTTCCCCGTCTAAAACAGGTTAGGTTCGGGAAGGTTGGCCCGGCCCCCGTTCGAGCGGGTCCTTCTGCTGCCCTTGGTAGCGGCCCAAGACTATCAAGGCGTATGCATGGTGCGTGCGCCGATAGAAAGGGTATGGACATGAAGCCTCGAATTTCCGTTCTCACGCTCGGCGTCGCTGATCTCGAACAATCGCTTGCCTTCTATCGTGACGGCCTTGGCCTTCCAACAGAGGGCATTGTTGGCCGCGAGTTTGAGCATGGCGCGGTTGCCTTCTTCGACCTGTCGGGCGGGCTAAAACTCGCAATCTGGGCACAGGACGATGTTTCCTATGACACCGGCCTGCCGAAATCCCCGATCAGTCCGACTGCCTTTACTATCGGGCACAACGTCATGCGCAGGGAAGAAGTTGATACGATAATGGACGGTGCGGAGCGTGCAGGTGCGGAGATCGTCAAGACTGCCCAAGACACATTCTATGGCGGTTATGCCGGATATTTCCGCGATCCGAATGGGCATCTGTGGGAAATCGTCTGGAATCCTCAAATACTGCCTGAGGATGACTGACACTCTCGTTCAGCGACTGCTAACGAGGAAGCGAACGTTTTCGCGGATCGCTGCAAAGTCTGCAAACGAGAGCAAGCTGTCAGACCTCAGCGGTGCGAAGGCTCCCGCCGTGCCTTGGCGAAGCCGCGATCCGTGGCGATGAAGCGCTCCAGCATCGGAACGATCAGCTTCACGGGATCGGCGACGGGCTGGCCGGTCTCACGGGCCAGGACTTCGGCATAGGCGACCAGATCGCGGTGGAGCGGCGCAGGCAGCTCCACCGTCAGTTTCACGGGCTTGTCGTCGGGGAGCGGCCCCAGCTTCAACTTCGCCATCGGTCAGCCTCCGTAGGATTCGAGCACAAGGTCGCGGGTGACGATGACCCTGACCGGGAAGCCCGGCCGGATGGTCAGCGTAGGCGCGACCTGCAGCTGGCGCTGGATGATCTGTTGGCCGGCCTGGTTGATGGTGTCCTGCGCGCCGTCGCGGATGGCGCGGATCAGGCGATCCTCGTCGCTGGTCGCCAGCTCCGTGCCAACGCCAAGCAAGGTCGAGAGCCCGGCGGCTTTCATCAGATCCCACCAGTGATAGTCGACGCCGTCCTCAAGCCCGGCATAGCCGCTGGCGTCCACGCCGGGCTGGCGTTCCAGCACGATGGAGCGGCCGTTGGGCAGGATCAGGCGGTTCCAGACAAACAGGACGCGGCGCTGGCCAAAGGTCACGCCGGCATCGTATTGGCCGATGATGCGCGTGCCCTGCGGGATCAGGAGCAGGCTGCCGGTCGGACTGTCGTAGACGTTCTCTGTGACCTGCGCGGTGATCTGGCCGGGCAGATCGGAACGGATGCCAGTTATCATCGCGGCCGGGATCACGGCCCCGGCCTGAAGGATGTAGGGCGAGGCCGGCGGCATGACGCGATCAGAGGCAACGGTCTGCCGGTCCACCGGCCCGTTAAGGAATGCCGTGTGCCGGTCCTGCGTGCCTGTTGCGCCGGGTTGGCCGGCGAGGCCGAAACCGGCAAGGCCGGGCGCGGCGATTCCGGTTGCCGTCCCCGTGCCGGGCGCGGTCTGGAAGAAGACCCGGCTGAGGCGCGCGGCCTCTTCCTCGGCGAGACGGCGCTGTTCCTCGGGATCGACGGCGGGCGTCGCCATCGCGGGCGGCGCGACCGGCTGGCCCCGGTTCTGCGCGTCGAGGATCGGGCGGCCAAGGTCGCCGGGCAGCGGCGGGCCAAGCACCGGGCCGGTATAGTCGCGCGGCAGGCCGGACAGACCGTCCGCTGTGGGCCGGTTCTCGGTCGAATAGAGTTCTTCGCCGCCCGGTCCCGCGTCACGGGTCTGGAGGGCGTAGATCAGCGCGCCGCCGATGCCGAACAAGGCGACGGCGCCCACGCCCGCCAGCATCTTGCGGGACAGGCGGGTGACGCGGGGCGGTTCGGCGCGCAGCCGCATCGGCGCGGCGGATTCCGGGCTAGCGACGGTCTCCGTCATGACGATGATCCTTCGTGCGCGGTGGCGGGCTGCGGGGCAGCCGCCTGGGTGGGGTTGATGCGAACGATCCTGACCGTCTGCTGGCGGTCCCCGCTGCCAAGGCGCAGTTCGGCCGCGCCGAACAGGCGGTCTACGATCAGGATGTTCTGGTGAATGCGGCTGTTGACGATCTGCGGCTCGCCATCGGAGCCAAGCACGAAGATCGGCGGCATCTCGCCTTGAACGATCCCGCGCGGGAAGACGACATAGACGCGGCGGCCGTCGTCGAAGACCGAGATCGGCCGCCATGGCGGGCTGTCGCCGGTCAGGCCGTAGCGATGGTTGCGGGCGGCCTCGGCCGGAATGATCGGTGCGGCGTGCACAGTCTGGCGCTGGCCGGCCGGCAGCGCAGGATAGGCCCAGGCCACGGCCGGCATGTAAAGCGCTTCGCGGGCGCGCAGCTCGACCATGTAGATGCGCCGGTCAGTAGTGATGACGAGGTTGGTGGAGATGTCGGGCCGCGTCGGCTTGACCAGCACATGAACCCGCCGGGTTGTCCCTCTGCCGCTCTCGGTATCGCCGATGATCCAGCGGGCGGTGTCGCCGGCTGCGATCGGTCCCGCGCCGGTCAGGCTCTCGCCGGGCTCGAGCGCGATGTTGGTGATCTGCCCCGGCGCGGCATAGACCTGATAGAGCGCGCCTTCCGACCAGGGATAAATCTGGATGGCGTTGTGATAGCCCTCGCGGCGCGGTTCGACGCGCGCGGCGGCATTGGCGTTCTCGACGCGGTCGGTTGGCGTGCCGGCGGCTTGCCCGCCGCGTGCGACGCTCCAGGCCGGCGGCGTATGCAGGGGCCGGGGCGTGTCGTCGGTGACGGAGGCCTGCACCACGGGCAGCGGCGGCACGTCGGCATCGTAGCTGAACTGCGGCGTCCGGTTGGTGGCGCAGCCGCCCAGCATGGTCGCGCAGAGCAAAGCGGCGGCGAAGGGCTTTTTGGCGAGCGGCGTCATTGGCTCACCTCCCGCGACCAGTTGACGGCGTTGACGTAGATGCCGAGCGGATTGGCGCGCAGGCGCTCGGCGTCGCGCGGCGTCTGGATCACGATGGTCAGGATCGCGGTCCAGCGTTCGGTTCGCGAGAGCTGGCCGTTCTCGTAGTGGCGCTCGGTCCAGGCGACGCGGAAGGAATCCGGGGACGCCCGGATCACGCTCGAGACCTCGACCGCAACCTGCTGGCGGCCGACGCGGGTGAACGGGTCGTTCGAGCGGGCATAGTCGTTGAGCGCCGCCGCGCCGCGATCCGTCGTCCACTCATAGGCGCGCAGCCAATTCTGCCTCACGACGATGGCATCGGCCGGGATGGCGCGGACCTGCTCGATGAAGCGGCCGAGATGCCATGCGATCTGCGGATCGGTGGGGCGATAGTCGGCCACGGCCGGCGCGACGGTCTGGGCCTGGCCGATATTGTCGACCTGCACCACCCAGGGCACCACGGTCCCGCGCGCCGACTGCCAGACAAGGGCGGAGGCGAAGCCTGCCGACAGCATCAGGGAGCCGAAGGCCATGAGCCGCCAGTTCCTGGCCTGCACGCGGGCCGAGCCGATGCGCTCGTCCCAGACTTGAGCGGCCTTCTGATAGGGCGTCTCGGGTTCGGCGGACTTGCCGTAGTGGGTGGATGGTCGTTTGAAGAGGCTCATGAGCGGTCACTTTCGGAAAGGTTGACGGAAGAGCCGCCGCCGTGGCTGTCGCCGGAGCGCACCGCATGGGCGGCCATGGTGGCGCCGTGGCTCACTGCCTGACCGCGCCGCATGCGCTGCGCCCAGGCCGGCGGCGTGTTGGTGGAGGGAGCGGCGGTAGGGGCAGCGCTTGCACCGCCGATCGTGCCCATGGAGGACGTGCCGCCGGTCGCACCGAGGCCGGCGCGCGCGCCCTCGGTGAAGCTGGATTTGACGGACTGGGAGGCGCTCGAAGCGGCCCGCTTCAGAGGCGAGATGGCGGCCGAGCCTGCGGCGCGCGCGACGCCGCCAAGGCCGGAGGCAACGCTTGCCGCGCCGCTCTGGCCGAGCGAACCGATGCTATAGGCGCTGCTGGCCGCGCCTGCAGCGGCGGCGCCTCCGCGAACGGCTGCCGCGCCACCGGACAGCGCGGCAGCGCCGCCCTTCGCGGCCAGCATCGCGCCGCCGCCCATCGCCGCGCCGCCCGCGAGCACCATGCCGCCAGCGGCAAGGCCGGTTCCGACTGCTGCGCCCGCGCCGAGCTGCGGACCGCCCGAGACGAGGCCGTTGGCGATGCCGGGGCCGAAGATACCGAGGCCGAGCAGCGAGAGCGCGGCGAGCACGATCGCCATGGCGTCGTCGATGCTTGGCGTCTGGCCGCCAAAGCCGGCAGTGAACTGCGCGAACAGCGTCGAGCCGATGCCGATGATGACGGCGAGCACCAGTACCTTGATGCCCGAGGAAATGACGTTGCCGAGCACGCGTTCGGCCATGAAGGCGGTCTTGCCGAACAGGCCGAAGGGGATCAGCACGAAGCCGGCGAGCGTGGTCAGCTTGAACTCGATCAAGGTGACGAAAAGCTGGATGGCGAGGATGAAGAAGGCGAGCACCACCAGCGCCCAAGCGAACAGCAGGCACGCGATCTGGATGAAGTTCTCGAAGAACGCGATCCAGCCCATCAGGTCGGAAATGGAATCGAGCAGCGGACGGCCGGCGTCGAGCCCGGTTTGCGCAACACGGCCGGGCCGCATCAAATCCTCGACGGAAAAGCCGGTGCCGGACGCCATCAGGCCGAGGCCGGCGAAACTCTCGAAGACGATCCGCGCAAGGTTGTTCCAGTTGCCAATGATGTAGGCGAAGGCGCCGACGAACAGGGTCTTCTTGACCAGCCGGGCGATGATGTCGTCGTCCGCGCCCCAGCTCCAGAACAGCGCCGCCAAGGTCACGTCGATGACGATCAGGGTGGTGGCGATGAACGCCACCTCGCCGCCGAGCAGGCCGAAGCCGGAGTCGATGTAGCGGGTGAAAACACCCAGGAAATTGTCGATGACGCCCGTGTTTCCCATGGTCAGCGCGCCTCGCTGTGGTCGCGGCCCAGGAAACGGTCGCGAGACTCGGCCCAGGTTGCCAAGCAATCGGGATCGCTTGCGGCAGCCTGTCCGAGCTGCTGGCAGCGGCGCAGGCTTTCGCGCAGCGGATCGGCCGGCGGCTGGAGGGCTGGCGCGGCGGGCGGCGCGGAAGGTTCGTCCTTCCGCGCCATGTCGATTGCAGTCGCCGTGACGGCGATGGCGATGAACACTACGGCCCCGAGCCGGGCCAGCATCTTGCCGTCCATGGCGAGCCTCCTGGTCAGTTGTTGCCGTTGTTGAACATCTGCGCGTTGCCGGGCTGGTAGCCGGTGCCGGGCGTCAGGAAGCGGCGGCGCTGTTCGCGGCCCTGTTCGGCGGCCGTCGCCCGCTCGGCCTCGGTCAACGCATCCGCGCGGCCGTTCGCCGCCATCATCGCGATCAGGTCGGAAAGCTGTTGCGACTGGAGTGCAAGAAGCTGGTTGCCGGCCTGCGTGGCTTGCAGCGCCCCGGCCGCGCCCTGGCTCTGGCCGACGAGTGTTGCCATCTCCGCACGGTTGCTGTCGATATTGCCGACAGCGCCGGCCTGCACGCGCATGGCGTCCTGAAGGCCGCCGACGGTGTTCTGCCAGCGCGTGCGCGCATCGGCGACGAGTTGCTGATCAGTGGCCGACAGCGAGACGTTGCCGTATTGCTGCTGGAACGCCTGGTCGATCCGCTGCACGTCGAAGGCGATGTTCTGCGCCTGGCTCAAGAGCTGCTGCGTGCGCTGGACGCTCTGCTGGAGCTGCTGGAGCGAGGAATGCGGCAGGCTCGCCAGATTGCGGGCCTGATTGATGAGCATCTGCGCTTCGTTCTGGAGGCTCTGAATTTGGTTGTTGATCTGCTCCAGGGTGCGCGCGGCCGTGAGCACGTTTTGCACGTAGTTGGTCGGGTCATAGACGATCCATTGCGCATGGGCCGGACTCGCCAGCATGGGCGAAAGCGCGACGGGCACGGCGAGCGCCAGCGCAAGGGCCGAAGCCCCGACGATCTTGCAGTAGGTCATGGAAGGGTCTCCTTAGTTTGGGGGCTATCCGGCGCGGCGGTTTCCGGCCGGTCGGCAAGATTGGTGAGGTTCGGGATCAGGTCGGCCGCCCACTCGACGCCGCGAAGACGCAGCCAGGCGGCGAGGAAGCCATCGCTTCCATGCTCGGCGTGGATGCGCTCGATGGTGGTCTGGTCGGATTTTGAGGACGCGGCGCAGAGCGCGAGGCCGACTTCGGACAGGCCCAGCTCGAACAGGCGGTTTCCTCTGCGGCTCTGGCAGTAGTAGTCCCGCTTGGGCGTGGCCCTCGCCAAAATCTCAATCTGGGTCGTTCAAGCCGAAGCGGCGATAGATGGCCGTGATCTGCGGTTCAATGGCGCGCTCGTTCGGCAGGAGCAGCCGTGTCGGGCAGCTCTCGATGATGGCGGGCGCGATATTGCTGCCGTCGATGTCGCTGAGCGATTGCGTGGCGAAGATGACGCTGGCGTTCTTCTTCCTGAGAGTCTTCAGCCATTCGCGGAGCTGGCCGGCGAACCCCTCGTCGTCCAGCGCAAGCCAGCCCTCGTCGATGATGAGCATCGTCGGGCGGCCGTCGAGCCGGTCGCCGATGCGATGGAACAGGTAGGCCAGCACGGCCGGGGCCGCCCCGGTCCCGACCAACCCCTCGATCTCGAAAGCCTGAACGTCCGCCGATCCCAAATGCTCGGTCTCGGCGTCGAGCAGCCGGCCAAAGGCACCGCCGACGCAGAAGGGCCGAAGGGCCTGTTTCAGATCGTTGGATTGCAGCAGAACCGCGAGGCCGGTGATGGTGCGTTCCTCGACCGGCGCGGAGGCGAGCGAGGTCAGCGCCGTCCAGATATGCTCCTTCACCTCGGGCGTGATCGCGACGCCCTCGCGCATGAGGATGGCGGCGATCCAGCCGCCGGCCCAGGCGCGTTCATAGGTGTCGTGGATGCGGGCGAGCGGCTGGAGCGAGACGGAGGTTTCCGAGCCTTCGGTCAGACCACCGCCGAGGTCGTGCCAGTCGCCGCCCATGGCGAGCGACGCGGCGCGGATCGAGCCGCCGAAGTCGAAGGCAAAGACCTGTGAGTTGGCATAGCGGCGGAACTGCAAGGCCATGAGCGCCAGCAGCACGGACTTGCCCGCGCCGGTCGGGCCGACGACGAGGGTGTGCCCCACGTCGCCGACATGCAAAGACAACCGGAACGGGGTTGAGCCTTCGGTCTGTCCAAAGAGCAAGGGGGGTGCACCGAAATGCTCGTCCCGTTCCGGCCCCGCCCACACCGCCGATAACGGGATCATGTGGGCGAGATTCAAAGTGCTGATGGGCGGCTGGCGCACGTTCGCGTAGGCGTGGCCGGGCAGAGAGCCGAGCCATGCGTCCACCGCGTTGACGGTCTCGGCCATGGCGGTGAAGTCGCGGCCCTGGATGACCTTCTCGACCAGCCGTAGCTTCTCGTCGGCGATGCGGGGATCGGCATCCCAGACCGTCACCGTCGCGGTGACGTAGGCCATGCCCGCCACGTCGGCGCCGAGTTCCTGCAGGGCCATGTCGGCGTCGAGCGCCTTGTTCGCCGCGTCGGTGTCCACGAGCGCGGACGCCTCGTTGGTCATCACCTCCTTGAGGATCGCCGCAATGCTTTTGCGCTTGGCGAACCATTGCCGCCTGATCTTGGTGAGCAGCCGCGTGGCGTCGGTCTTGTCGAGCAGGATCGCACGCGTGCTCCACCGATAGGGAAACGGGAGCCGGTTCATCTCATCGAGCAGGCCGGGCGTCGTCGCGGTGGGAAATCCGACGATGGTCAGGACGCGCAGATTCTGATCGCCAAGGCGCGGCTCCAGCCCGCCGGTCAGCGGCTGGTCGGCCAGCAGCGCGTCGAGGTGCATCGGCACCTCGGGCACGCGCACGCGATGCCGGTTCGTCGAAACCGTTGAATGCAGGTAGGTCAGCGTCTCGGTATCGTCGAGCCAGCGGCATTCGGGCATGAAGCCGTCGAGCAGCGCCAGCACGCGGTCGGTGCGATCGGCAAAGGCGCGCAGGGCTTCCCACGGGTTCACGCCGGATTGCTCACGGCCCTCGTAGAGCCAGGTTTCGGCGCGGGCGGCTTCCTCGGCCGGCGGCAGATAGAGGAAAGTCAGGAAGTAGCCCGACACGAAATGGGTGCCGGCTTCCTCGAACCCGGCCTTCCGCTCGGCATCGGCCAGCGCGGACGCGGGGTCGGGAAAGGTGCTGTCGGGATAGGTCGCCGCTTCGCTGCGCTGCGCCTCGACGAAGATGCTCCAGCCGGAGCCGAGACGGCGGAAGGCGTTGTTGATGCGGCCGGCGACCGCGACCAGCTCGGCGGCGACGGCGGAATCCAGATCGGGACCGCGAAACTTCGCCGTCCTCTGGAATGCGCCGTCCTTGTTGAGCACGACGCCGGAGCCGACCAGCGCCGCCCAGGGCAGATAGTCGGCGAGGCGGGCGGCGGTGCGGCGGTATTCGGCAAGGTTCATCATGGCCGTCCCCTCACGCCGACAGATGACCGGGGATGCGCAGATGCCGGCGGCCGACCTCGACGAAGAGCGGATCGCGCTTTGCCGCCCAGACCGCCGCGAAGTGGCCGATGGCCCAGATGGCGAGGCCCACCAGCCAGAGGCGCAGGCCGAGACCCATGGCCCCGGCCAGCGTGCCGTTCATGATGGCGAGGGAGCGCGGGGCGCCGCCGAGCAGGATATGCTCGGTCAGCGCCCGGTGGACCGGAACGGTGAAGCCCGGCACCGCGTCGAGTTGTTCGAAGCCAGCCGCCATCAGACCAGAGCCCCGCCGCCGAAGCTGAAGAAGCTGAGGAAGAAGGAGCTGGCCGCGAAGGCGATCGACAGACCGAAGACGATCTGGATCAGGCGGCGGAAGCCGCCCGACGTATCGCCGAAGGCCAGCGTCAGGCCGGTGACGATGATGATGATGACGGCGATGATCTTGGCGACCGGCCCCTCGATGGATTCGAGGATGGATTGCAGCGGGGTTTCCCACGGCATCGACGAACCGGAAGCGTGGGCGGCCGGAGCCAGGAACAGGCTGACATAGGTGACGGCAGCGGCCGTCATGACGTGACGGCGAATGCGCAGGGCATGGCGGATCATGAGGGGTCTCCTTTGGGGCTGGTTGCGGGTGTGATGCGGTAGTCGCCGTCCGGGCCGAGCCCTTCGACGCGGGCGAGTTCGGCCAGCCGGCGCGCGGAGCCGCGCCCGGAAAGGACGGCGACGATGTCGATGGTCTCGGCGATCAGCGCACGCGGGACCGTGACGACGGCCTCCTGGATGAGCTGTTCGAGGCGGCGCAGCGCGCCGATGCCGGAGCCGGCGTGGATGGTGCCGATGCCACCCGGATGCCCGGTGCCCCAGGCTTTGAGCAGGTCGAGCGCTTCGGCGCCGCGCACCTCGCCGATCGGGATGCGATCAGGGCGCAGGCGCAGCGACGAGCGGACCAGATCGGAAAGCGTCGCGACGCCATCCTTCGTCCGCATGGCGACGAGGTTGGGCGCGGCGCATTGCAGCTCGCGCGTATCCTCGATGATGACGACGCGATCCGTGCCCTTGGCGACCTCGGCGAGCAGCGCGTTGGTCAGCGTCGTCTTGCCGGTGGAGGTGCCGCCCGCCACGAGGATGTTGGCGCGGGACGCGACGGCTTCGCGCAGGCTCAAAGCCTGATCGCCGGTCATGATGCCGGCGGCCACATAGTCGTCCAGCGTGAATACCGCGACGGCGGGCTTGCGGATGGCGAAGGCAGGCGCCGCGACCACCGGCGGCAACAGCCCCTCGAACCGCTCGCCGCTCTCGGGCAGCTCGGCGGACACACGGGGGGAATGGGCGTGAACCTCGGCGCCGACATGGTGCGCGACTAGGCGGACGATGCGTTCGCCATCGGCGGCCGACAGCCGCTCGCCGGTATCGGCGAGCCCTTCGGAAAGACGGTCGATCCACAACCGCCCGTCCGGATTCAGCATCACCTCGACCACCACCGGGTCTTCCAGAAACCGGGCGATGGCGGGTCCGAGCGCGGTGCGCAGCATGCGCGCGCCGCGCTGGATCGCTTCCGGTTTGTGGTGAGTGGCTGTCATGTCGTCCCCGTTCTGGTGGGGACGCGAAAGACGATCCCCGGATCGGGGTCGATTAAGAGAGCCCTAAATCGGGCCTGTTCAACAAGTATCTAAGCGTAGGCGGGCATCGGCGGTGAACGGCGGCAAATAGGATGGGTTCGAATACTCACACCTGATCGCCGTTGGGCTCGAACTGATCTGCCTGCGGCGTGTCATCAAACGAATCGACATCGCGCGACAGCTCTTTCAGGAACCGGTCGCCCGTCGCCAGACGGCGCCCGAGGCTCTGCATGAAGCCCTCGAACCGCTCCGCGCCCTTCGCGCGGGCGGAGGCTTGCGCGCTCTCCGGCAGCGGCGGTGTGGAAGAAAGCCAGATGCGGATGAACAGCGAGACGGTCTCGCCGAGCACGGCGAGATCTTCGTCGAGCGTGTCGATCTGCCGGCCGAGCCTGTCCATGCGGCGCGACATGGCCGCCTCCAGCTTCTCGGCGGAATCCCCGGTCAGGAAGGACGCGACGGCCGCCTCGACGACAGCGGACTTCGAGACCTTCTGGCGCAACGCCAGGGCCTCCACCCGCTTGAGCAATTCGGGATCGAAATAGACGTTCATGCGGGTCCGGGCGATCATGGGCGGCTCCTCACAGTTCGATGCCGTCGTCGGGGTTCATCGACGCCTGCCGCGCCACCATCGTCATGCGCTGGCGCATGGCACGGGCCTTGGCCGCGTCCACGTCGGGCTCGTCGTCCAGAAACTCGAACTCCTGTTCGGGTGGTGGCGGCGGGATGATCTCTTCATGCTCGGGCAATTCCGGCTCGCGGCGGATGCCCGCGTTGGCAGGGTCGCCCTCGGTCCCGCTGGCGGCATTCGTCGCGGCATCGCCTGCCGCCGCGACCACGCGGTTCGACCAGTCATCGGAAGATGCATAGCGGGTGTCGGCCGACGCGGACGCCATATCGGGCGGTGTCAGGATGCGCTCCTGAAACCGCCCGTCCGCATAGTAGCGGGCCTTGGCGGCGCGGATCGGCGGCGTGCCCGCGACCATGACGATTTCGTCGGTGGGCGGAAGCTGCATGATCTCGCCGGGCGTCATCAACGGCCGCGCGGTCTCCTGCCGCGACACCATCAGATGCCCGAGCCACGGCGCGAGGCGATGGCCGGCATAGTTGGTGGAATCGCGCATCTCGGTCGCGGTGCCGAGCGCGTCGCTGATCCGCTTGGCGGTGCGCTCGTCGTTGGTGGCGAAGGCGACGCGGACATGGCAGTTGTCGAGGATGGCGTTGTTCTGGCCGTAGGCGCGCTCGATCTGGTTGAGCGACTGCGCGATCAGGAAGGACTTCAGGCCATAGCCGGCCATGAAGGCGAGCGCGGATTCAAAGAAGTCGAGACGGCCGAGCGCGGGAAACTCGTCCAGCATCAAGAGCAGGCGATGGCGCTGGCCGGATGCCTTCAATTCCTCGGTCAGCCTGCGGCCGATCTGATTGAGCACGAGCCGGATCAGCGGCTTGGTGCGGTTGATGTCGGAGGGCGGCACGACAAGGTAGAGGCTGACCGCCTCCCGGCTTCCCACCAGATCGGCGATGCGCCAGTCGCAACGCGCCGTCACCCGCGCCACGACAGGATCGCGATACAGGCCCAGGAACGACATGGTCGTCGAGAGCACGCCTGACCGTTCGTTCTCGCTCTTGTTCAGCAGTTCGCGGGCCGATGATGCGATGACGGGATGAACGCCGGCGTCCCCGAGATGCGGCGTGGTCATCATGGCGCGCAACGTGGCTTCCACCGGGCGGCGCGGATCGGACAGGAAGTTCGCGACACCAGCCAGCGTCTTGTCGGGCTCGGCATAGAGGACGTGCAGGATCGCGCCGACCAGCAGCGCATGGCTGGTCTTTTCCCAATGATTGCGCTTGTCGAGGCTGCCTTCGGGATCGACCAATATGTCCGCGATGTTCTGCACGTCGCGGACTTCCCATTCGCCCTGCCGCACTTCGAGCAACGGGTTGTAGGCCGAGGATCTGGCGTTGGTCGGATCGAACAGCAGGACGCGGCCGTGTTTCGCCCGGAAGCCGGCCGTCAGCGTCCAGTTCTCGCCCTTGATGTCATGGACGATGCAGCTTCCCGGCCAGGTCAGCAGTGTCGGCACGACAAGGCCGACGCCCTTGCCGCTGCGGGTCGGCGCGAAGCAAAGGACATGCTCCGGCCCGTCATGTCGCAGATAGTCCCGGTCGTAACGGCCGAGCACGACGCCATCCGGACCGAGCAGGCCGGCGGTGCGGATTTCCCTGTCCTCCGCCCATCGGGCCGAGCCGTAGGTGGCGACGTTCCGGGCTTCCCGCGCGCGGATGATCGACATCAGAATCGCGGCGGCGATGGCGATGAAGCCGCCAGACGTGGCGATGATGCCGCCCTCCACGAAGATCGCGGGCGCGTAGGCGTCGAAGGAAAACCACCACCAGAAGAAGGCCGGCGGATAATAGACTGGCCAGCCGGCCAGCTCGAACCACGGATTGCCAAGTTGGGACTGGAAGCCGAGCCGCCATGCCGTCCATTGCGTCGCGGCCCACACCATCACCAGAATGATGGTGAAGACGACAGTGATCTGGCCCCAAAGGATTCGGCCTCCCCGCAATGCAGGCTCCAGTCGGCAAAAGAGACGGAGCCCATCAGAGAGTAGGCAAAATCGGGACGGGCAACAGGAAAGAGGATGCCGGAGGGCTGCCGGATACTATCGGCGGCAAATAGGACGGGTTCCCTCGGGTCGTCGCGTATGTTGGGGCCTATGCTGGCAGGCCGAAACGAATCGCTGCGAAATTCAGTCCGTGCGGGCCAGGCGCCCCATGTCGTTTGCGAGTGTCAGCAGGTTGCTCAGCACGGCGCTGCGGTTGGACGGCGACCAGACCGCCGAGAAGGCGACCGGCTCTGGTTCGTCCGCGAAGGGCAACAAGACGATGCCGGTTGTTGGCAGCAGAGCCGTGGCGGCCCCGACGATGGTGATGCCGAAGCCCTGTCCGACCATGGACAGCAGCGCGCCGCGCCCCACGTCGAAGCGCAGGATTGACGGCGCGGGCCAGCGACCGGCATGGCGTAGCACGATGTGGCTATGAACCTGTGGGCCGGTGCCGCCATACCGGACAAGGAACGTCTCGCCCGCCAGATCGGCCCATGTGACAGCCGACTGCCCGGCGAGCGGATGCCGCTCCGGTAGCACCGACAAGAGCGGTTCGGTCCATATGCGACGGGAATGACAGTCAGGTAGTTCGGGCGTGCCCGCGACGAACGCCACGTCCAGCCGGTCGGCGCGAAGCTGCATGAACGCATCGCGGGCCGTGCTTTCGGTCATTTCGACTTCGACGCCGGGGTGGTCTTCGCGATATTGACCGATCAGCTTTGCTAGGAAACTGCGAGGGATCAGGGCATGGATACCGATGCGCAGCCGGCCGCTTTCTCCGGCTGCCGCCATGCCGGCAGTCTTTACTGCATGATCGAGTTGGTCGATGCCTGCCGCTATCCCCTCGACGAAATGGCGTCCGGCCTCGGTCAACCTGACGCCGCGTGCATGACGCTCGAATAGGAGGATGCCGAGGTCTTCCTCCAGCGCCTTCACCCGCGCGCTGACGCTTGATTGCGCCACGCCGAGCGCACTGGCGGCGTGGCGGAAGTTCAGATATTCGGCGACGGCAAGCGTTTGGATCAGCGACGCCAAGGGAATACGTGAACCCAGCAAGGTCGCTACTCCGGACTGGCGGTCAACCATCGGTGTTGAACGCAGCCGTCGCATGATTCAGTTCCCGCCCGTTCTTCCTGCGGCCGATCTCGAACGATGTTGGGGCCGTGCGGTGGTTTTCAGGAATTGTGCAAGGGCCGGATTGGAGACAGGTTCACGAAAACAGAATGACAGGTCGAATGAGGCATCATCACCGGCGATGGAGCGATAGACAATCCGGTCATTTCGGAAGCCCGTCATGCTCTCTGGCACTATCGAAATCCCGACCTCGACTGCGACGAGGGACAGAACCGCGTGCATCCCATGCGCTTCCTGAACGACCATCGGGACAAAGCCGGCGTCGGCACATAGTCGGATCACTTGGACATGGAAGCTACGCCCCTCGACAGCAGGCCATAAAACGAAGTTCTCGTTCGCAAGGTCGCTCAACGATATTTTCTTGATGCCCGCCAGCGGGTGCGAGTGAGGTAGCGCGATGCAAAGGCGGTCTGTGTCGAAAGGCTGGAACGAAAGGTCTCCCGCATCGGGAACGGATGGAATAACGAGTCCGATATCCATTCCGCCCTCGCGGATTCGCTCCACTTGCTGGGCGGTGGTCGCCTCCAGCAATTCGAGTCGGACTTCCGGGTGAGTTTCGCGAAACGTCCGGATAGCATCCGGGAGGCGCCCATAGAGAGAGCTACCGATATAGCCGAGACGCACGAGTCCAGTTCGCCCAGCCGCCGTTTCTCTTGCAGCAGAGACGGAACGCTCCGCTTGCAAGAGTGTTTGTCTGGCCTCTTCAAGAAATACGCAACCGGCAGCCGTCAACCCCAAGGTCCGGTTGCCGCGCTCGATAAGCTCGATGCCAATTTCTTCTTCCAGCTTACGGATTGCCATCGTCAAAGGTGGCTGCGACATGTTCAAACGCGCAGCAGCACGATGGAAATGAAGTTCCTCCGCAACTGCAATGAATTGCCGTAATTGACGGAGATCAACCATCGTGTTCGCCTCCGTGCTCTTGACGATAGGGAAGCATCAGCGGCGTGATCGCGGCATTACTGCGGTGAGTTGGAGGCGCGCCAAGGCCGATACGAGGCGCGTCGCCGACAATTTTCCGGCTCTCGCGCGAGCGATCGAGGTCGGCTTGGCTATCAGTCGCTTCGACTTCAACGTCATCTATGAGCGGGCCGGCTTCGTTCCCGGTGGTGCTCGCCATGGTGATGCGCGTCACCTTGGCACCGGCGGCACCCTCGAACCGTAAGGTTTCCCGGCGATATCCGTTTTGCCCGAGACGGACCTCGTAGTCGGCGCGCTCTGCGCCAGCAGTCACGGTCAGCGTCGCGGGGCCAACCGCATCCGACTCCGTCGAGAAGTAGAAGACCAAGCGATAGATCGAGCCCGGAACGGTCGGAATGTCCTGGGAGATCGCGCCATTCCCATTCAGTGCCAATAGCTGCTTTCCCGAACGCGCCTGAAAGCCGTGGCCGTAGGCTTCGTTGATGATTTCGATCCTGTCTCGGCTGACGCTCCACCCTGGAATGCGGTCATCGTAAAGACGATAGGTGTCGACCGAGGGCTCTTCAAAACTCCCATTGACGATCATGGTGTCGGTCTTACTGGCCCGATCGAAACGGCTTTCGAGATCGGAAACTCGACGAAGAAGGATCACATCGGCTTCGGCTTGGCTATCGCCCGGCAGGCGGTGGAAACGATGATTGGCTCGCTCATCCTTGAACCAGCGAAGCATGGCGGTGCCCTCTACACCGCGCGGTGGCGCAAGTGACGGCGCACATTCTGGTCGTCGAGGACGACGAAAGCTTCATCGAAGAGCTGAAGCAGATTATCGCAGCGTCCGGCGGTCCGACGATACCGACGTTCGTGAGCAATCGCGAGGACGCGGTGGCGAAACTGGAGAGCGGCTTCTTCGACTTCGCGATCCTGGATCTGAAGATACCCACCGCAGCTGGCACGACGGACTTCGATCCCGAGCACGGAAAGTATGTGTTCCAGCACGTGCGCAAAGTGTCGCCGGGGACGAAGATCCTCGTGCTCACGGGGTCGCCGTCGGATGATTTCATCGCGCCGCTCCTCGCTCACAAGCATGACGCCGATATCTGGAGCGAGGGTGGCAAGGTCGGTACCGTCGAATTTCTGAAAAAGATCGAACTCGACCAGGCGCCGGAAAAGATCAGCCGGGTCGTGACCGCGATCCATGCGTTGGCCGAGATCGAGCTTCACACCAACGGGCTGAACCTGTCGACGGGTGAGGATCGGCTTGTCCGCATTTTTTCCAAGACTTTCAAAGCAGTCGTCTGCTCCGTTCACCCGATTGGCACGGGCAAATCCGGTGCCCGGCCTCTTCGACTTCAGATGTATGATCAGACCGGTGCGCCCATCCGGGACGTCGTCGCCAAGCTGAGCGAACTTGCAAAAATGCAGGATGAAGACGCGCGATACGAAGAGCACGTCACGCTCCTCGATGGAGCCGCGACGCCACGAAAGATGAAGCTATTGGAATTCGGCGCAGGGGCCATGGCAGGACTCTTCTACCAGCTGGCAAACGGTCACGACGCCTCCATGTTCAAGACTATGGCTGAGGAAGACGCGCTGGCGGCAAAGGCTGTTGCGGCTACGGCTGATGCTCTTGCCGGATGGTCGGACGGCAAGAACCAGGAACGTCGGTCAATCGCCTCGATCCGCGGGCAATGGGTGTCGGACGAGAGGGCTGCCAAACTTCAGGCGGAGTATGGGCTCGACTGGGCGGCGGAGTTCGAGAACCGCATGATACAGACGCGCTGGTGCTGCGTGCACGGCGATCTGCACGGCGAGAACATCCTCGTGTCGCCCGAAGGCGGCGTGCTGGTCATCGACTACGGCGATGTCGGGTTCGGTGCTGCGGCCTACGATCCGATGACGCTGGAACTCAGCGCGGTTCTGCAGGCCAATCCAACGCTTGGGCCCGCCTGGCCGACCGCTGATGCCTGTCGCCAATGGCACGACCTCGAAGCATATCTGATGGGCTGCCCCATTCCGGAGTTCATTCGGGCGTGCCGAGCGTGGTCAGAGAAGCTCATGGTCGGCCGGCGGGAGCTGGCGGCGTGTGCGTACAGTTACTTGCTGCGCCAGTTAAAATACCCCGACACTGACAAGGACAGGATCCTTGCTCTGCTTGAGGGCGTCCATGGGTGCTGGGGGGACTCTTAGGCTTGATCGGAAAGCCGTGCATCCCGCCGGATAGTTCGCGCTGGTCACTCTGGCTCGACGCTATGCACTCGCCGAAGACGGATGGGGCAAACCTGAGCGTGAGGCCTAAGCCGTCCGCAACGTCCGCTTCCTAGGCTTGGCCACTCGGCCACTCCAAACCGGACGGAGCACAAAGTCCCAAGACCCTCCGGAGGCAGTCGACCAGTCCGAGACACTTAGTAATCGACGATTGAACGTCTGCTCATGCCAGAACTGATTATCGCCTGCCCTCTAGCAGTCCGTCGGCAGCGGCCTCCCATTCGGGGCACCCAAAGCTAGCGATCTCGATCTTTTAAGCACTCGTTTGCTCAAAAGCACCGATTGCGCAGCCTTACGCAAGGCCTCGTCTTCGGCCGTGCATCCTTGCTTCACGGCACTGGCGTATCGCCGATCGGCGTGAAGCGAGCCTCGCCCCTCAGTTCTAGGCCTTCGGTGGATCAGCGGAAGTCGATGTCGGATCCGGGCCCGGTTGCTGCTGCGCTCCTTTGAAGCGCTCCCTCTGCTCGTTCCGAAGCCGTCGCTCTTCTTGACGATCAGCCCCATTGAAAGTGTCGACTTTCAGGCGCTGAATGCCTGTAACTGACTTTAACGTGTCGGCGATGTCCTTGAGCATTCGGGCAACATCATCGATCCCATATATACGCCAGTTGCCATGGCCGGTGACGCTTTCAATCTTGAGAGTGTCGTCGAAAGTGAATTTGCGGCCATCTAGGCTCTCGAACGCAATGTGCGCCCGGAACACGGCGGCTTCGTCGCCTCGGAAGAGGTCCGGTCCCGAACCTAGATCAAAGCGCAAGACCTCATCTGGTCTTAGAAACTTGAGGTCTCGCAACAGCTTGGAGTTCTCAAGGTCAAACCGTAGCGGCCACTCTGTGATCCTCTCAATCGAGGCCGTAACACCGGCGGCAGCAGCCCCAGACAGGTTGGCGACGCAAAGCTGCACCATGTTCGTATGAACCTCGTGAACACGAAGGTAGGCAACGACTCGCGGCTCCCCGGCCATCAGGCGCGTCTTTTCAGCCTCCCGCAGTAAAGCGCGTGTCGTCCATGCGTACCAGCCGGTTACTATCAGCAAGGCGATCGTGGCAAGCGCTGTCACAGCACCGGCATTTGAGTTGAGGAATTGGATCATCGGGTTGCTATAGTGACCCGCGACAAGGGTCGGAACCCAGCTGTCGTAGTTTACAAACGGTATTTCTCGCGGCTGCTCCAAATAAAAGCCAGAGAGGTCGAGACGCAAATGGCCGCCTCGGCTATGCGACTTTTTAAAGAGCAGCCGGTCCTAAATAGGCCAGCTTTGTTCGCACCCCGTCGCAGGAGGGCCAAGCGACGAATGTCTGGTTCTGACGGAAGCTGCCGCTGGTCGGCACCGAATCGAACGGCGGCTCTGTCCCAAACTTAGGCATTCAGCGCTTTCAATCGATCTAACTGGCTATGACCGCTTCAGGCGAACACCACCATTGCTGCTCGCAGAGGGGAATGGCGGCTTAGTCCCAAGCCCCGTCATTTGGACGCTTGCTCTTGGAGATGAACGAACGGCGGGTTTCTGGTATCGCAATCAGGACGCTGAACGACGTGGATGTCGGCGCGAGCTGCCGGTCCGCTTTTGGATGATGCTCCGCTGCTGTGAATGGCTCAACGTGGGTGGAGAACGGACTGTCCGGAATCGGAGCGGGCACGAAGATAGCGGACCTCTCGCCGGCCTATTCCGATCGTCCGCTCGCACCAGGGAGCACCATATTAATTTTCAGAGCCTATCGGGAATAGGCTGTATCGGTCGGAAGCGGTACTTGGCTACACTCCGCTCCCATCATACGACAGGCGAGACGCCGTGATCGCTCCCAACCTCAAGACCCCGACAAGATCGGTCGTGATCTCGCGCGCGCACTCTAGGTTGGCTTCAGGGTGAGCGTGAAACCGAGTCGCGCCGTTAACCTCAAAGGGCGTGCTGTCGCGCCAGCTCGACCCGAATCCGGCCCAAATCAGCCACTCGCCCGCTACAACTAGGAGCCGTCAGACCGACGACGGTTGGTGCCTTTCGTTGCGGCCTTTTGCTTGCCCGGACACTGCTAGTCGCAACGGCTACCATTGTGACCGATACGTTCCGGCCAATTTACATCAAATGCTACATTCTTCAAAAGGCGGGGGCTAAAACGATATGGCGTCACGCTATGACATCCGGCGCTAAACAAAGAATATTAACCGGGGAAGCCTACGCTTTCTTTCTTGGGGCAAATGGACGTGTCGGAGTGGGGGATGGATCTGGGGAAGGGCAGCGATCCCTTTCTGCATCGGGTTGTTGCGCTGGAGCACCCGGATTTTCAGCTCGGCACTATTGAATTCTTGGCGAAAGCCCTCGCCGGGGCTGGGGTCGGCACCTGGCAGCACGACCTCGTCACCGGACTTATCAGCTGGGATGCTGTCACAAGTCAGATCTTCGGACGTGATCCTGTTCCCGGGTGTGGCGCGGGCTTTTCAATCCATGAAGATGACCGCGAGCGAGTGCGGCTGAGCCTTGTGCATTGCATTGACAACAACAAGCCGTTTGACGTCGAGTGTCGCGCCCTTCGTGCAGATGGCATCGTTCGATGGATACATGCGAAAGCAACTGCCATCGAGGCGGGTCACGGGCCAAAACGTTACCTCGCGGGTATCGTCACGGACATCAACGAGAGGAAGGTAGCGGAGGCGAGGCTTCGGGAAGCCGAGGAACGCTATAGGCTGATCGCTCGTGCTACCATGGACTTTGTCTACGAGTGGGACTTCAAGACCGATAACCTCAGCTGGAATGACGCTTTTGACCGATGCTTCGGCCATGCCCCGCATGAGCTTGAGAGCTTGAGATCTCTTTACGACAAGATCCATCCTGACGATGCCGAGATGGTGCTTGGCGAGATGCGGAGCCTGGCAGCAGGCGATCAGTCTCAGGCTGCGGTCGAGTACAGGCTCCGTAAGCCAGATGGGACTTACGCGAACGTTTATGCTTGCTCACACATGGTTCGCGACTCGTCAGGGCAACCTAGTCGGCTCGTCGGGTCTTTGCTGGACTTGAGCGCGCGAAAGCTCACGGATGTTGCCCTTCAGCAAAGCGAGGCGTTGAACCGGAGCATCGTGGAAGCTGTCACAGAGTGCGTCATGTTGATCGGTCTCGACGGAAAATTCGAGTTCATAAATGGTCCTGGAGCGCGGGCGGTTGGCCTAGTGGACCCTTCGGCTCTCTATGGATTTGACTGGATTTCCTTTTGGCCCCGAGAGGCGCGGGAGACCGTCTCTGCTGCGATGTCGAAGGCGCTTTCTGGCGGCACGGGCAGCTTTTCAGAAGCCACGCCGACTAGGCTCGGGGTGGTCAAGCTGTGGGACGTTGTGATTTCCGCTGTGCTGACGGACGGAACACTCACGAAGCTAGTCGCAATAGCTCGCGACGTTACGGGACGTAAGGAGGCACAAGAGGCCCTGGTCCGGGCCGCCACCCGCGACGCTCTGACAGGGCTGATGAACAGAGCGACCTTCCAGGAGGTCTTGTCAAGGCGGGTCACAGCGATCCGGGAAGGCGGCAGCCAGCTTGGCCTCATGTTGCTCGACCTCGACAACTTCAAGCAGGTCAACGACATCGAAGGGCATGATGTTGGGGATCACCTTCTCGCTACCGTCGCGAGACGTATGCGGGAGGTCGCGCCATCCAGTGCAAAGCTCGCCCGGCTCGGCGGAGACGAGTTCGCTGTTCTCATGCCGAGCATCACCTCGGCGGATGAACTAGATACGCTCGCATGCCGACTGTTAGAGAGCATTCGCGCTCCGCTGGACCATGAGGGACGCAGGCTTGATTGCAGCGCAACAATCGGCGCCGCTGTTTTCCCGCAACATGGCGCCACCCCGCAGGAGCTGCTGAAGAGCGCCGACATCGCGCTCTATGTTGCAAAAAACCAGGGTCGAGGAAGGGCGATGGTCTTCCAAGCTGAACATCGGGCCGAAATCAAGGCGCGGCAGTCGATGCTGAATTTGGCATGTGGCGCTATTCGCAACGAAAGGATTGTACCCTACTACCAGCCCAAGGTCGAACTTGAGACCCGCCGGGTCTATGGCTTCGAGGCTTTACTGCGATGGCGCGACAGCCATAGCGGTGTTCAGCTCCCCTCCACGATCGCAGCCGCCTTCGACGACCTTGATCTCGCTGCCAAGATCAGTGACCAAATGGTAGCGCAGGTGATCTTGGATATGCGCAATTGGCTGGACCAGGGGCTCGATTTTCACCACGTCGCCGTTAACGCGTCCGCAGCGGAGTTTCGCCGTAACAACTTCGCCGAAGGTGTGCTGGAATGCCTCGATCGCGCCGGCGTGCCGCCAAACCGGTTCCAGCTTGAGGTGACCGAAACGGTCTTCTTGGGGCGGGGCTCCGAGTATGTCGATCGCGCGCTCAAGCTTCTAAGTCAGGAAGGCGTCAGCATTGCCCTCGATGATTTCGGGACAGGCTATGCCTCCCTGCGTCACCTGAAAGACTTTCCAGTCGACGTGATCAAGATTGATCAGAGCTTCGTTCGAGACATGGAGACGGATCCCGACAATGCGGCGATCGTCGGCGCGGTTCTCAATCTGGGGCGCAGCCTTGACATCGAGGTCATTGCGGAGGGTGTAGAAACCCGGGAGCAAGAGCAACATCTCCGCGAGCTTGGCTGCCGGTATGGACAGGGCTTCCTGTATTCCAAAGCGGTCACAGCCGAGGTCGCCGCAGAGATAGTAAAGGGGAGAACGCTCGCGTTATCTCCTCGCCATCGCGTGCAGGATGAATGAACGGCGGCTTATGAGCATTGCCACCAGGCTCTGTGACCGGCTCTCATTGGCCGCTTGCTGACGAGTGGCTTCCGACGTGAACTGGTGGCAGGCTGTCCGGCAGCTTTAGGCCAGCAGTCCCGGGTAAGTGGTCGTTCTATCAGCTCACTTTACATCAGCGAAGCGTGGCGCACCGAGCAGCGATCGCTGCTCTGCTGGACTGAATCGACAGATCCACGATCCTCGCGAAAGCTTCTCGCCTTTCCAAACTGCTCGGGTGGGGGGGCGGTGAGAGGATGTCCGGAATCGTACGCTAAGCCTCGGCGGAGAGGAACGGCAATAGGTGGTGGAGGCTGTGTGGAAACGCGTTGGAAGGCGTTTTTTGATGACCCGTTAAACCTTGTCCTTCACAGGCGAGGAGCAGACGCCCGACTGCAGCAGAGGTAGACACAAATGGCTTCGGTCTCAGCGCTCTTGAATGATCCGGTTCGCCGTTACCAAGCGATCGTGAACAATACGACCATGGCCATTTTCGTCATGGATGAAAAACAGCAATGCGTCTTTGCAAATAGGGGCGCTGAGCGGCTCACCGGGTTCAGCCTCGCCGAACTGCAAGGCCGGCCGCTGCACGATGTGATCCACAACAAGTACCCGGACGGGCGGCACTACCCCTTGGAGGACTGCCCGATCGATCGAGCCTTCCCAGAACGGGCGCAGATGCAGGGTGAAGAAGTATTCGTCCACAAGGACGGCAGCTTCTATCCCGTGGCGTTTACGGCAAGTCCGATTGAGAACGATGACGGCATTCCGATCGGGACGATCATCGAAGCCAGGCCGATCTCCGCAGAACAGGAGCAACGTCGCACTCTCGAAACCCTGAACCAAACCGGGCAGGCGCTTGCAGCCGAAATCGAGCTGGAGCGGATCGTGCAAATGGTCACGGACGCGGGCGTCCAGCTTACCGGTGCACACTTTGGGGCGTTCTTTTACAACCGCGTCGGAGAGGATGGTGAGAAGTACGCTCTGTATACGCTCTCTGGCGCCGAGAGGTCACAATTCGAGCGCTTCGGCATGCCGCGAGCCACTGATGTCTTTGGCCCCACCTTCAAGGGCGAGGGAGTAATTCGGTCCGACGACATCCTCCTCCACAGTAGGTACGGCAAGAACGACCCACACAAGGGAATGCCTAACGGGCATTTGCCGGTTCGCAGCTATCTCGCAGTCCCGGTCCAGTTACGCTCTGGTGAAGTGATCGGGGGACTGTTCTTCGGGCACCCGGAACCGTGCCAATTTTCGAAACACCATGAGGAACTCATGGTAGGGATCGCAGCGCACGCGGCAATCGCCGTCGACAACGCTCGTCTTTATAGCGAGCTGAAGCAACTGAACGAAACTTTGGAGCAGCGGGTGCAGGAAGCCGTTGCAGAGCGAGCTCGTGTGGAGGAAGCTCTTCGCCAGGCGCAAAAGATGGAAGCAATCGGCCAACTGACTGGCGGCATTGCTCACGACTTTAACAACCTGCTTGCCGGGATCTCGGGTAGTTTGGAAATCATTGAGCGCAAGCTCTCCCAAGGCCGAACGCAGGGCATCGACAAGTTCATTGCGGGTGCGCAAACCTCAGCGCAACGCGCCGCGGCCTTGACGCAGCGCCTATTGGCCTTCTCGCGCCGTCAGACGCTTGACCCCAAGCCCACCGACGTGAACCGACTTGTGCTGGGAATGGAAGACTTGATCCGACGAACGATCGGACCCTCGGTTAGACTGGAGGTGGTCGGTGCGGCCGGCCTCTGGCCGGCGAAGGTCGATGCCGCCCAGCTTGAAAGTGCGTTGCTAAACCTGGCTATCAATGCCCGAGACGCCATGCCTGTGGGCGGATTGATCACGATTGAAACCGCTAACAAGTGGCTGGATGGGCGCGCCGGCCTCGAACGCGATCTACCCCCCGGTCAGTACATCTCGATCTGCGTGACCGACAGCGGAACCGGGATCCCGAAGGGTATAGTTGAGCGGATTTTCGACCCGTTCTTTACAACCAAGCCTATCGGTCAGGGGACTGGGCTTGGCCTCTCCATGATCCACGGATTCGTCCGGCAGTCGGGGGGGCAGGTCCGGGTCTACACCGAGGATGGTCACGGTACGACGATGTGCCTCTATTTACCCCGGTACACCGGGGCGTTGGACCAGGAGCCGGTGGAGGACGGCGGGCCGATACAGGAGACTGGCGCCGGAGAGACGGTGCTGGTCATCGATGACGAGCCCACGGTCCGCATGCTCATCGTCGAGGTGCTGGAAGAAGCTGGCTATCGAGCGCTTGAGGCAGAGGACGGACCGTCAGGCTTGAAGATCTTGGCGAGCGATGCACGGCTCGATCTGCTGATCACGGACGTTGGACTGCCTGGCGGCATGAACGGCCGTCAGGTGGCGGACGCCGCGAGGATCATGCGTCCGGATCTAAAGGTGCTTTTCGTCACGGGATATGCTGAGAATGCTGCCGTGGGCAACGGCCATCTTGAACCCGGAATGGAGGTGCTCACAAAACCGTTCGTGATGGCGGACCTTGCAGACAAGATCACTGTAATGATCGAGGAATGAAAAAGCGGGAAAGCGTGGATCCGAGGGAGGCCTTCGTCACGATCTTACCTACCAAGTGCGATTCCGATTTGCCCTGTCAATTTCGTTGGCGTCGCTTCTGAAGATGGGGTCCGGTGAGAGAATGTCCGGAATCGTACGCTAGGCACTCGGCGAACGGGAACGGCAATAAGGGGGTGGAAAGCGGCCCTTTGGCTGGGTAGCAACGGTCGCATGATTAACTGCCTCGCTGTCTCCGGGTATCGCTCCCTGCGCGAGGTGAGGCTCGCGCTAGGGCGGCTCAACGTCATTACGGGCGCAAATGGAAGCGGTAAGTCCAGCCTTTACCGAGCGCTGAGATTGCTCTCCGACGTGGCTCAGGGCCGCGCCATTGCTTCCCTGGCTGCTGAAGGTGGTTTGGTTTCGACACTCTGGGCAGGACCGCAAAAGTTCAGCCGAGAGATGCGTACCGGTGCACAACCCGTTCAAGGAACCGTGCGAAGTGGGCCTGTAAGCCTCAAGTTGGGCTTTTCTTCCGAGGATTTCGGCTACGCGATCGATCTTGGATTGCCCATTCCGTCGGGCACCCGGTTCGGGCATGATCCGGAGATCAAGGTAGAAGCCGTTTGGACAGGGACGGTCCTTGGACGGGCGAACGTGGTGGCGGATCGGCATGGCCAGCTCGTCCGCGTACGCAATAGCGAAACGGGTGCTTGGCGCGACAGCTTCCGTGACCTGCCCGCGTTTGACAGCATGATGACTCACTGCGCCGATGCCAGCGACGGCCTGGAGCTGTTGCTTCTGCGCGGACGAATGAGCGCCTGGCGCTTCTACGACGACCTGCGCACGGATCGAGGCGCCCCCTCACGGCAACCCCAGGTCGGGACGTTCACGCCCGTCCTCGCCAGCGACGGATCGGACATTGGCGCTGCCGTCCAGACGATCATCGAGATCGGCGACGCTGAGACGCTCAGAAATACTGTCGCCGATGCGTTCGATGGCGCGACGCTGTCCGTCGGCGACCGCTTCGAGGTCAGGATGCAGCAGCACGGCCTTCTTCGCCCGTTGGCTGCATCCGAACTTTCGGATGGCACGCTCCGTTACCTGCTGCTGGCTGCCGCCCTGCTCTCGCCGCGGCCGCCGGAGCTGATGATCCTGAACGAGCCGGAAGCCAGTCTCCATCCGAACCTTCTCGATCCGCTTGCGCGGCTGCTCATCAAGGCTTCGGAACGGTGCCAGATCGTGGTCGTGTCGCACGCCTCCAGGTTAGTCACCGCTCTTGAACGATACGCCGAAAGCACCCTGATCGAGCTTCGAAAAGAACTTGGCGAGACCGTTGTTTCCCAGGCCGATTGCCCAAGCTGGAAATGGCCATCGCGATGATCGGCAGCATCAACGCTTCGGGATCAGCAACGAACGCTGAGGGCGTCCGCTCCTGGGAAGCCGTCACGATAGCTGAACGGCGAAAACTGGGCGGCACCCGCCCAGCGGCTGTGCGGCTCCGGGGACACTGGTTTAACGCAGCATCCCCGGCAATCACATAGGCGTCGGCTCAGCATGCTTGCGCGAGCGCGACAGCATCCGCACCCACTGGAAAGTGCAATTGTCCGCTACCGTCATGCAGGGCGTTCCAGACGCCGACGGCGACGTCGCTCTCCTTCGTCGTCAGGGCCACGGTGCCGAACGCCTCCATGATCGGCTGCGCGAACGAAGCATAGTCCTCCGGGATAAGCTGATCGACCGGGATGATGGCATTGGCGGCAAACCGCGTGGTGGGCGCATAACCGGGTTCGACCAGCTTCGTGCGGATGCCGAAATGCGCAAGTTCCAGCGCCAGCGAGCCAGTGAAGCCCTCAATGGCCTGCTTGCTCGCGGTATAGGCTGCCGCCAGCGGGAAGGCGCCGAGCGTCACGCTGGAGGTGACGTTGACTATGGTACCCGCGTGACGTGCGCGCATCTGCGGGATGACCGCCTGGCACATCGCCATCACGCCGATCGTATTGGTCTCGAAGAGCTGGCGTACCAGCGCCATAGGAGTCGCCTCGAATGCGCCGACCGCGCCGACGCCGGCATTGTTTACCAGCACGTCGATCGGTCCCGCCTCCTCGATCAGCGCCGCGATGCTAGCGGCGTCGGTCACGTCGAGCGGCAATACGCGCAGGCGGCTCCGATCACCTTCGAACGCGGCAGTTTCGGGGCGGCGCATTGTCGCGATGACGTTCCAGCCCTGTTTCAGGAAGTGCTCGGCGATGGCCTTGCCATAGCCCGACGAGGTGCCGGTGATGAGGATCGTGTCGGTCATTGCCTGTCTCCATTGGTTGGTCGATGAGCGACAGATAGACAGGCAGGATGATACGATCTATAATTCATAGTCTGAATATTATTATGGATCGTATATTATGGACCCGTTGAGTGACGTGATCGCTCTGTTGCGGCCCGGCGCGGCGGTCTCGAAGCCGATCTCCGGCAAGGGAATGTGGGGCGTGCGCTATGCGGCCCATGATGCGCCGGGCTTCACAATCGTCCTTGCCGGTGAAGCCTGGCTGACCTTTGACGGAGAGGAACCGCTTCGTCTCGTCCAGGGCGATTTCCTGTTGCTGCCCGCTACGCCTGCCTTTTCGCTGAGCAGCGCACTTGACGTGCAGTGCGAGCCGGTCGAACCACGCGGCGAGGCGGTCCGCCATGGCGAGCAGGAGGGTGATCCTGATTTCGTGGCGCTGGGCGGCAGTTTCGCGTTCGAGCGAGTGAACGCGCCGCTGCTCCTCTCCCTATTGCCCGACCGCATTCATATCCCCACCTCGGCGGGTAAGGCCACGCGCTTCGGTCGACTGATCGACCTGCTTGCCGAAGAATGCGCCGACGACCATCCCGGCAGGGATTTGTTCCTGCAACGGATGCTGGAAGCGCTCCTTATAGAGGCCTTGCGGTGGCAAGGCGTTGGGACTGATGGAAGTGCGGTTGCAGGTTTGCTCAGCGGCATGCGAGACCCGGCGATCGCCCGGGCGCTTCGGGCTATCCATGCTGACGTGCGCGCTGGCTGGACCGTCGCCGGGCTCGCCGGCATCAGCGGCATGTCACGCTCGGCCTTTTCGGATCGGTTCGGCGCGCTAATCGGCTGCGCGCCGATCGAGTATCTCGCGCGCTGGCGGATGGCGCTGGCGAAGGAGGCGCTGGCGCGAGGATCCAAGTCGCTGGACCGGATCGCCGAGGAAATTGGCTATGAATCGGCCAGCGCCTTCAGCACCGCTTTCCGCAAACGGCTAGGCTGCCCGCCGGGCAGATTTGCGCGAGAGGCGGCCGCATAGACAGACACGCAATTGAAGCGCAGGCAAGCCCGCATGAATGAACGGCAGTTATAGAAACGACAGCCAATGCCGGTGAATGTCGGCTTTGTTGGCGACAGCTGCGCTAATCTACCAGTTGCAGGTCAGTATGGTTGATCGACTAACTGGCGCCTACGATTGCTCCCGGCGTAAGTGCTAGGGCGAGCAGGACGAGCGCGGTGCAGACGTAGGCCCAGGCGCCCATTCCCGTCCACGCGACCCTGAGGTTGCGCTCGACCGCCTGCCCTTCCTTGGCGAGGCGCAGGGTGTAGATTGTCGCGCCGGTTACGGCGAGGGCGGTCAAGAGGGCGCCGAAGACGAACCAGATGATCTTGGTCGCTATACCGCCCAAAGTGCCGAAGTGGAGGGGGTCCGCCATCTCGGAGATTCGCTGGTGTACACTGAGGTCGCGGCCGTCGAGGGACATGGCCACGCGGCCGGTGGACGGATCGATCGCCACGCCATTGGCGCGGTCGCGCACCAGCCACGCTTGGTCCTGGCCCAGGAAGATCAAGCCATTGTCCTGAGTGAAGCGGATCTCGCGGATCTGCAGCGTCGGCCGTTGGCGTTGCACCAATTCCACCATCCGATCGAGCGCAGGGCCGGTGGGGAGTGGCGCCGGTGTGGTGAGTTGCGGCAGCTTGGGCACCGGGGCGTGGCCGCCGAGCGTCTCGACCAGATACCAGATGCCCGTCACCGCGATCAGGGCCACGAACCACATGCTCCACAGGCCGCCGAGCCGATGGAGATCGCCTGTCAGCCTCCGCGCATCGCCTCCGCGTGGCCTTCGCAGGAAGCCGCGCCACCACTTTTTGTAGGTGACGATGCCGGTCACCAGCGAAGTCGCCAGCAGCAGGGCCAGCGAGCAGACGATGGGAATGCCGATCCTGGTGGGCAGCATGAGGTGGCGGTGCACCTGGCGCAGAAAGCGATGCACGTTGGCCCACCCGTGCGTGCCGGTGACCTGCGCCGTCCAGGGATCGATGTACACGCGCGAGGGGGCGCCTTTGCCGTGATCCATCCAGGCTTCGACCGCGAACCACGGGTCGATCGGCGCGTAGAGCGTCTGCAGCCGGGCGCTGGGATCGGTGCGGGCGGCCGCCTGCGCCAGCTTGCCCCACGAGGCTTGCGGGGCATCCTGGGGCGTGACCTGCATCGCCGGGGTCACCAACCAATCGATCTCATGCGCGAAGACGGCCAACGTACCGGTCAGCAGGATGAAGCTGAGGAAGATGGAGAGCTTCAGCCCCAGCCAGCTATGCACGATCCACCAGAGCGAGCGGCCCTTCTTCCGCTTCGCCGGACTGGCCGCCAGCTTCGATGCCTCGCTTGCCCGCACCATTGTCAGAAGCCGAAGCGCAGCTCCGCCAGGAAGGTCCGCGGCTCGCCGGGGAAGTGGCCGCTGCGATCGGAGAAGCCGGAGGCGGCGTAAACCTTGTCGAAGATGTTATCGACGCGCAGCAGCAGTTCGGCGAAGCCCAGCCCCTTGGTCAGTGACGCATCGAAGATGGTGTAGGGCTTTACCTGCTGGCCCGAGATGCTGATCCGACGCGAGACATGCTCACCGCCAAAGCCGATCGCGGTGCTGATCGCCGGAAACTGGTAGCGCGTCCAGAAGCCCAGCTTGTGCTTGGGGGCGTTGGCGAAGCGGTTGCCCACGGCGTTCGTCACTGCCTGCCCGGCCACGGTGTCGGTGATCTTGGTGTCGTTGTAGGCGTAGTTCGCCAGCAGCACCCAGTCGGGCGTAATGTCGGTGGCAAGGTCCAGCTCGACGCCCTTGCTTGTCACTTCCCCGATCGGGCGAAGCTGGTCCTGGCCATTCACCGGGGGCAGAGTCACGTCGGCCTGAAGGATGTTGCGGCGTACGATCCGGTAGACCGCAAGGTTCGCCTGCAGGCGGCCCGCGAACAGGTTCGACTTGATGCCCGCCTCGATCTGCTTGCCGGTGACGGGCGCGAAGGGTCCGCCCACGTCCGTGCTCTGGCTTGCGGCCTCCTGCGGCTCGAAACTGCCCGACCAGCTGAGATAGAGCGAGGCATCGGGGCGCGGCTTGAACACGGCGCCCGCACGATAGGTGACGTCGCTGTCGCTGTAGGAAGACTGCGCGTCGACGCGGCCGCCGGTGCCGGTGGTCACGCCATCGTCGAACTTGTCGTAGCGCACGCCGCCCACCAGCAGCAGCGCCTCGGTAAGGCTGACCTGATCCTGCAGATAGGCGCCCTTGCGCTTGGTGCGGGTGTCGGTGGTGGTGAACGGCAAGGCGGCGGCGCGCGTCACATCGCGGGCCGAGGTGAAGGCCTCGAGCTGCGCCTCCAGATCCCCCGGCAGATAGTAGTTTTCCAGCAGGATGCGGTTTTTCAGCGTCTGGTGCCAGCGCTCGATCTTGCCCTGGGTCTGGGGATGATAGGGCGCACCGCGGACGTGGGTCATCTTCCTGTCGTCGAGCCAGTCGGCGGGGTCGCCGGCAATGTAGCTCGACCCGTTGTCCGACAGCAGGCGCGGCTTGTGGAGGACGTGCGCCTGGTCGCAGCCTGAGGCCTCCAGCGCCATTTCCAGCGTTGCGGTGACGTCCTCCGCCTTCCTGGTCGTGCACAGCTTCCAGGCGATGATGTAGCGCGAGAAGTCGTCGAGGATGGTCGACAGGTACATCCAACCCCAACCGATGACCTTGAGGTACGTGAAGTCGGTTTGCCAAATCTCGTTCGGCCGGGTGGTCTTGTCGGTGAACTTGCTTGCGGCCTTCATCACGATGAAGGCGGGGCTGGTGATCAGATCGTGGGCTCTGAGCAGACGATAAACCGTGGCTGTCGACACGAAATAGCCGGTCGCGTCGGTGAAGCGCCCCGCCAGCTCGCGGGGCGAGAGCTCCGTCTCCTCCAAGGCGAGCGCCAGGATCTGCTGGCGGATGTCGTTGCGGGATCCGGTTCCAGACGCGGCTCGGCCGGGAAGGCCGGTCCTCCAGCGCCTCTCGCCCGCCGGTCTGATACCGATTGTACCAGCGATAGAAGGTGGGGCGCGACACGCCGATCTGCTCCAGCGTGCGCCGAACCGACAGGTGGGATTGCTCCACGAGCCGGATGATCTTGGCCTTTTCGGATGCGGGGTACGTCATTCCAGGTCTCCCCCATCCGCGATCATGCCTTTTTTCAGAAGGCGCAGCTCGAGCGCCTGCTCGGCAACGACCTCCTTCAGCACGCCGGCTTCCCGGCGCAGATCCTTCACCTCGTCGCTGGTAGCGGCACGCGCGGTATCGCCCGCCAGCCGCCGCTTGCCGGCCTCCAAGAACTCCTTCGACCAGCCATAATACATGGACTGAGCGATGCCCTCGCGGCGGCACAGCTCGGCGATGCTGTCCTCGCCACGCAAGCCGTCGAGCACGATCCGGATCTTGTCCTCGGCAGAATAGTGCTTCCGCGTTGCGCGACGGATGTCCTTCACCACCTTCTCGCCGGGCGTCTTCAAGCTTGAGGATTTTGGTCTCATCTTCGTTCCTTCGTCACTGCGACGAGACCAAAATCCTCCTCTATCTGAAACCCTCAGTCTGTCTCACGAGACCTGACGCCGGACACGCTAAGTCGAGCGGGGGTAGGGGGGGCGCTAAGCCGGCAGCTGAGGCCTCTCCCGCCTCGAATCTGGCTGCTGATGAGCAGAACGTGGAAGCGCCCGTGCAGAAGCCGAAGCGTCGCTCCAGGCCTGGCGGGTTCAAGAAGTCGGACGCCAAGGCAGATGCGGCTGCGCAGGGGACTAGCGCCGAGGGCACAGATTCTTCGCCACAGGCTCAAGAGCCTGCGGGTGCAGCGCCTGCTGCGGACGTCAGGACGCCTGCGAAGCGCAAGAGCCCTAGGCGTATGGCCCGTGGCGCCTAAGGGTCCGGCGGATGCTCAGCCGAACAGATCGAGCCTTCGATGCTCAAACTCAAACTTCCCCGCATACTGGACCGCGTGCCGGTGAAGCTGACGTCATGGCGATGCCTGACCTGCACCTCGTCCAGCGACTATGCCCGCATCTAGACCGACACCTACGGCCCCGAGGAACTGGTCGCCGAGTTGATCCCGGCCGTATTGTCCGCCTTCCTCGACAGTGATCGCGGCTTCGTCCCTGCCCGCGGGGCACTGCCCGCGAGAAGGCAAAATGACACCCTCGTCCGAGGACTGCGACCGGCTCCTGCGGATCGACAAGGTGAAACTCCTCGTCGTACTCGGAAAGACGATGATCTACCGCCTCATCCAGCAGCAGGAATTTCCCGCACCCAATGGCTCCTTGGCTGAGTCACAATCCGTTTTCGGCGGGCAAATCGCGACTGCAATGAAGATTGATAATCGACGAATCGCAGGTCGATGGGCAAAGGCGTCGTAATTTCGAGACTCGGCCTTTATGGGATTCCCGTGAGTTCGAATGCCAGAGCGGGAATCGAACGCTTCGTCTTACGCATTGAAAGATCTGCCGATTATACGGTGAGGTAGATCATGAGGCACGGATCAAATCTCCGTGCAGATGAACCATTGAAAATCAGAGACTTACCCGCATCAGTCGAATCCCACCCTCTCCGCCAGCTACCTTTCTCAGTAGATCCGATAACGTCTTTTAAGCCGCAGAAATGCGGTTGTTCTTGCGTATCCAGCGTCTCATTGTATCTCATATGTTCCTGTAAGTGCTTAGGCGAAAAGGGGGCATTGTGGGGGCATCAATTTGCACGATCGGGGGCACTCGATGCTAACCGATTTGCAGTGCAAGAGAGCGAAAGCGGGCGAGAAGGATTACAAGCTCGCCGATGCGCGCGGCCTCTACCTGTTCGTGACCAAGTCTGGCTTTCGCTCCTTGCGCTGGAAATTTCGCTTTGCGGGCAAGGGAAAGCGGCTGGTTCTGGGCAGCTATCCGGAGATGAGCCTTGGCTCGGCCCGCGAAGCGCGGGAGAACGCGGCGCGGCTGCTCAAGAGCGGCGTGGATCCCAGCTTGCAGGCGAAGCAGCTGGCTTCCATTGGGCTGGAGGAAGCGGCGGCGACTTTCGAGGCTGTGGCGCGGGAGTGGCACGGTCAACAAGTGAGCGGCTGGGGGCCACGCCATGCTGCCAATGTGCTCAAAAGCCTGGAGCAGGACGTGTTCCCCAAGATTGGAGCTCTGCCGATCAAGGGGATCACATCTCCCATGGTTCTGGAGGTGGTGCGTGCGATCGAGGATCGTCCCTCGATCGAAACGGCGCGGCGTGTGCGCCAGCGGATCTCCGCGGTCTACTCTTATGCGATCGCCTCGGTCTTGCCGTTGCCGATCCGGCAGCACCGATCCGGGCGGCCCTCAAGCCGCTGATCAAGGGACGGCAACCAGCCCTCGCGACGCTCGAGGAGGCACGCGCGCTGCTGCGAATGGTCGAAGCTGCTCCTGCGCATCCCATAACCAAGCTCGCTTCGCGCATGCTGGCGCTCACGGCGTTACGGCAAGGCGTGCTGCGAACGACAATGTGGTTAGAGCTGGAAGCAATAGATCGGGAGGAGCCAATCTGGCGTATTCCTGCCGCACGTATGAAGCTCAAGCTCGACGGCAAGCTCGACGGCAAGCTCGACTGCAAGCTCGACTGCAAGCTCGACGCTCGATTCGACTTCATGCTGCCGTTATCCAGCCAGGCGCTAGAGGTGCTGGATGCCGCTCGTGCCTTTGCACCTTACAGCCGCCTTGTGTTCCCTAGCCAGCGGCATGCCCACAAGCCGATCAGCGAGAATGCTGTCGGCTACCTCTACAATCGCCTTGTCACTCATGGGCGGCATGTGCCGCATGGCTGGCGCTCGACCTTCTAGACGATCATGAACGAACGCGCCCAGTCACAAGGACTTGCCGGCGATCGGGCGATCATCGATCTGATGCTGGCGCACATCCCAGATGGTGTGGAGGCGAGCTACAACAGGGCTGCTTATCTGCCTCGCCGGCGCGAGATCGCGCAGGAGTGGGCAGACATGCTGCTCAAGGACATGCCGCCGGCTATGGCGCTGCTGTGACGTCCTCCCTATTTTTTTCATCCACTTTGAGTGAGATTTTCCGGCGCTTTAGAGCCATCAGGCAAGGAGCTGGGAAATGAAGAAGTCGAGGT